>NZ_CP010907.1:652500-930000 GCF_000971765.1 Candidatus Pantoea carbekii
TCATTATAGTTTTTATAGCAATAGGTAGTCGATGAGGGCCAAGAACAACCAGCCCAATAATACACACGAGTACTAACTCGCTAAAACAAATATTAAACACGACTTTTTGCCTCATTTGTGTTCAGTTTTATTTTTGTTCATTGAGATTTCTTCTTTATTTATTAAAGTTGGTGTCTTAGAATTCGTATCCTGTTCTGTTGTTTGATTTTGTTCATCTTCTTTATTATCGTTTATTGCTTTTCTAAAACCACGAATGGATGACCCTAAATCTGAACCAAAATTTCGTAATTTATCAGTACCAAATAAAATGACAACTATGACAGCAATAATTAGTAATTGCCAGACACTAATCGTACCCATAAAATATTCCTGTAGTAATTATACGTAAATTTTTAATATTCAGCATAAAAAAAATGCATAAATTGGATGCTTAGAGTAAGATACAAAGGTATTTAAATCTTAATCAATAAACAATTCTATACTAAAATTAACTAGTAAACGGGTACATTAGTCATTACTATTAATAACCATAAGATATGTTTAAATAATGCTTAAGAATGTAACTGTACTAATTCATAAAAATAATTTAGTCTCTTTTATATTAAAGGACATTGATGTTGTACATTTAAATGATTCATTACTCTTAATGGAGTAAATGCTTAACAATATGCATTGAAGGTAGGATTTTTAAATTAGGTCATTGTTTAGTTTTAAGCAATCAATTATATCGTACAATACATTACATATATAAGATGTCAATCCTATTTTTTTTGAAATGTTTATGATGTTCTTCAATCTTATATAAACTAATGTTATTAAAATAACGTATTGTTTTAATAAAATTAACTATCTACATACAAATAATAAATATTTTATTTAGCTTTGTTCAGTAAGTTTATGAAATAAAATCAATACTAGATAATAGTAAAGAAAATTTCTCTTTATAGATAATTTAAATATTTTTTTTAAATAGATATAAATAAAAAACAACTATTTTTTTAAAAAGCGCATTTTTGAAAAACCGATTATATATCAAGTTCACAGCATTATTATATGTTAATAGTATGTATTTATTACATAATTACGGTGTTATAACATTAAATACGTTGCTAAATTTATAGCGCATCAATTTCGCGATAGCTTAAACTATAAATATAATTTGAATTTTTATTGTTATACTATGTATATTCTCTTAATGTAATAAAATTTTACTCTCAATTTTTCTTAACTATAAGCGAAATGAAACTTTTAAAACAACAACGAATATATTATCGGTGATAATATATTCAATTATTGATAGTTTGATGACTCTTTAAACATATTGAACAGATTTTTTATTATTTAACACATTTTTTCTTTAAAATTATATTTTTTTGTTTTATCTGAAATGAAATATTTTATTTCATAATTCTGTTTGTGCTTGTTCAACTAATTTGGGATCAATAGGTCGTTTAGTTTCTACGCCCAGTGAACGAAAAGCTTCAATTTGTGCAATTAGATTTCCACGTCCTTCAATAAGTTTTTTCATAGCCATGTGATAGCTTTGTTGAGCCTTATCAAGATTGTAACCAATAGTACTCATATCATCAATGAACAAACGTATTTTATCATATAGCTTTGTAGCACGCTCAGCAATATCCTGCGCGTTACGATTTTGATGTTCATAACGCCATAGATTATTAATAGTACGTAAAGCGACCATTAACGTGGTAGGACTAACTAGCATAATATTATATTTCATTGCCTCGGCTATTAACTCTGGTTGTCTATTAATCGCCAATAGAAATGCAGGTTCTATTGGAATAAACATTAGAATATAATCTAAGGAATTTATACCAGGTAATTTTTCATAATCTTTACTTCCCAATAATTTAATATGATTACGCACTGAATGAAGATGGTCTTGCATAGCTTGTTCGCGTATAAATTCATCTTCGGTATTGAAATAGCGTTCATAAGCTACAAGTGTCATTTTAGCGTCAATCACTACATCTTTGCCTTTAGGAAGATGAACAATTACATCAGGTTGAATTCTACCTTTTTGTTCTACTTTTACACTTACTTGTATTTCATATTCATAACCTTCTCGCAAACCAGAAGCTTGTAATACCCGATCTAGTACCATTTCTCCCCATCCTCCTTGAATTTTATTATTTCCTTTTAATGCGTTAGTAAGATTAATTGCTTCTTTAGTCATTTGTTCGTTAAGCTGCTGTAATTGGCGAATTTCATATGTTAACGCATAACGTTCACGCGCTTCTTGTCCGAAACTATCGCTGATATGCCGATGGAAACCATCTAACTGTTCTCGTAGCGGATTAATTAAATTATGTAAACTTTGTCGATTTTGTTCATCAACACGCCGACCAGTATTTTCAAAAATGCGATTTGCTAAATTTTCAAATTGCGTGCTGAGTCGTTGCTCGCTATTGGTAAGTAATCGCTGTTTTTCTTCAGCAGCTAAACGTGTTTCTTCTAAACGAATAATAACTTCACGTAATTCAGCTGCCTGAGTACTGTTAACTTCCAATTGATTTCGCAAATCATCATTGAGTTTTTCGCTTTTTTCTCGCCAGTAATCTAAGTACTGTAGATTTTCCTGCGCTACTTTCAACATACTACTGACTTGTTGCAATTCTGCTTCTCGCTTTTGTAACTGGTATTGCAATCGATCTGCGCGTTCTTGGCTATGATGTTTTTTTTCTTCTAACAAACGAAATTCTGTAATAAAATTAGTATATTTATAACTAGTTCGCAACTTAGTAATGACCCAGCCTATAGCGAAACCTGAAAGCATAAAAATACTATTAATAATAATTACACGATCCATAATTTTCCTGCGGAACTTATGCCTGAAGGAAAAAGTAAAAATACAGATTTATAGATATTTATATAATTTTAACTTGGCAAATTTCTGATGTTTCATTAACCCCGAACAGTTTTAAACTATAATGATGGACATCAGACAAGTAAAATCATGTTCGTTATGATATTATCTTTTTTGATGAAAATATCAATTTTGTATTTATATCAATGTTTGAATGCTTTAAATTATTTTTATGTTTTAAAATAAAAAGTAAAAAATTAGTTATAAAAAATTATATAATTTTAGAATACATTTTCTTTTCAATTCAGGCATGATTTCAAATAAACATCACCAATAAAAATGCATGATTATTATCTCATCAATATAACAAAAATTTTAGTGGTTGAATCGAAATTAGCACAGTAAACTCTTCTGCAATGTACCATCATTACTTAATTCATATTGAATTACAGAAAAAATTTGATATATTATCAATACATTCATTCCACTATAACAGTATACTTAGTATGTATAGCATCTGTGTTCTGATGATATCAACCATTTTAAATAATGTAGAAAACGTACCTATCATTTTAATAGAGAGTACTATTAAATATCCTAATATCATTTAATAAAATTGAATTAAGAGTATTTAATCTGCTAATTATAAAGGATTAAATTGTTTCTTTTCGTAAATTACGTGCTGCTTGAACCATATTTGATAGGGCTTGACGGGTTTCTATCCAATTGCGCGTTTTTAAACCACAGTCAGGATTAACCCACAAGCGTTCTTTATAAATGCTTTTTGCGGCTTTACGTAATAAATTCTCTATACACTGTATACTAGGTACATTCGGCGAGTGAATATCATATACTCCTGGACCAATTGCATTTGGATATTCAAATTCTGTAAAAGCATCGAGTAAATCCATATGAGAACGTGCAGTTTCGATTGTAATCACATCTGCATCTAATGCAGCAATAGAACTAATAATATCATTAAACTCACAGTAACACATATGAGTATGTATCTGAGTACTATCTTGTGCTATACCCGCAACAAGGCGAAAAGTATTGACTGCCCAAGTCAAATATGTCGGCCAATCAGATTCATGCAATGGCAAACCTTCACGTAATGCTGGCTCATCAATCTGAATTATACCGATACCTGCCTTTTCTAAATCTGCTATTTCATCTCGTAACGCTAGCGCAATTTGCTTCGCAATAGTTTCGTAATTGATATCTTCGCGAGGGAAAGACCAAAAAAGCATAGTTAACGGACCAGTTAGCATACCCTTTACCGGTTTACAAGTTATTGATTGTGCATATTTTATCCACTCTACCGTAATTGCTTTTGGACGACTAATGTCACCAATAATTATCGGTGGTTTTACACATCGTGAACCATAACTTTGTACCCAACCATGTTGAGTAAAAATAATGCCATCAAGATGTTCTCCAAAATATTCTACCATATCGTTACGCTCAGGTTCACCATGTACCAATACATCTAAACCTAATTGTTCTTGTTCTAAAATAACCTGCTTAATCTGTTTAGCGATACCAGTACAATATGTCTGATAGTTAATCTTACCTTCTTTAAAATCACGACGAAAGCTACGGATTTCAGTCGTCTGCGGAAATGAACCAATAGTTGTAGTTGGCCATATAGGCAATCCAAAACGCTTGCGCTGTAATTCGGAACGCTTGCTATACGAGTTAGTACGATTAGTATCCGAACTTTTAATATCTCTCAAACGTTGATTAACTTTTTCATTGTGAACAATAGGTGAATGAACACGTGTTTGAATTGGTTTACTCCAATCGAGAATTACGTTTAAGTCATTATTATTTAAAGCTTCTTTTAATAATTTTAATTCAGTGCACTTTTGTAAAGCGAAAGAGAACCAATTTTTTACCTCATGTTCAAGATTATTTTCTATGTTAACATCAATAGGGCTATGGAGCAAAGAACAGGAAGAACTAATCCATAATTTTGTGCGTAATTTAGTTAATGGATATAAACGCTCAAAACATTTTTTGAGATCCGATCGCCAGATATTACGTCCATTAATAATGCCTACAGATAGTAACCACTCTTGCGGTAATTGTTCGTTTATTCTATAAATATCGTCTTTTCCATGAACTATATCTACGTGTAGTCCTTGTACGCATAGTCCTTTAATGACATCTAAATTTTGATTAATACTATCGAAATACGTAGTTAATAAAATTTTAATATCACTTTTTAAAAAATCGTAAGTAAATTCAAAAGCTTCACGCCATGATGTTAATAGTTCTAAGGATAATACTGGTTCATCTATTTGTACCCATTCTATATCATATTTTTTTATTTCAGATAAAACTTGTTTGTAAATTGGTAAAATTTCTTTTAGCAAAGATAAACGGTCAAATGGCTTACCTTTTACTTTGCCAAGCCATAAATAACTAATCGGTCCAAGCAATATAGGTTTCACGGTATGCCCAAGTGATAATGCTTCTTTTGTTTCATCCAATAATTGCGTCCAACTCAACTTAAATTTTTGATATTTATTAAACTCTGGTACAATATAGTGATAATTAGTATTAAACCATTTAGTCATTTCACAGGCAGAAGCTGATTCGCCCGTTGGTGCACAACCACGACCCATACGGAAGAGAGTATCAATGTCTACGGAACCGTCTTTATTTTGATGACGGGATGGTACATTACCTAACATTAAACTAGTAGTTAAAACATGGTCATACCAAGCGAAATCACCAACAGGTAATATATCAATGCCAGCATTTTTTTGCTGTTGCCAATGGCGATTACGTAGTTCACGACCTACAGCTAATAAATCTTCTCTAGGATTTTTACCTGACCAATAATTTTCCTGTGCTTTTTTTAGTTCTCGATATAGACCTATGCGTGGGAAACCGAGCGTATGATTTTCAATACTCATTAAATATTCTCCAAATTCCTAACTATACATCCAACTCTATAACTAAATTAGGTACATCTAAATTACCAAAGTGAAATAGTTAGATGAAAACAAAACTAAAAATAAGATAAATGAAAAAAAGGATTAATTAAAATTGCAATCTTCCAAATATTTACATCGCTATGATCTATAAGTATCATATATTTTCAAGCGTAATTTTTTAATTTCGATGTGAAGGACTCTCATGATTGAACTCAAACACCTGAGAACCTTGCAGGCGTTGCAAAATACTGGCTCATTAGCTGGCGCTGCGGCTCAATTGCATCAAACACAATCAGCTTTATCTCATCAATTTAGCGATTTAGAAAAAAGATTAGGTTTTCGTCTTTTTGTTCGAAAAAGTCAACCGCTTCAGTTTACTCCACAGGGCAACATTTTATTGCAGTTAGCTGAGCAGATTTTACCGCAAATTCAGCATGCCTTACAAACATGTCAAAAACCTTATCAAACTACACTGCGCATTGGTATTGAATGTCATAGCTATATTCAATGGTTACTATCAGCATTAAAAAACTTTCGCAAGAATTGGCCACAGGTAGTAATGGACTTTAAATCTAATCTAACTTTCGATCTACAGCCAGCTCTACAAAAAGGAAAACTGGATTTAGTGTTAACTTCAGATATCTTCCCACAAAGCGAATTATTTTATTTGCCTATGTTTGATTTTGAGGTACGTTTAGTATTAGCTCCTAATCATCCTTTAGCACAATATGAACATATTTCACCGAAAGATTTAGCTAATGAAGTATTTATGATCTATCCGGTACAGCTTCAACGTCTTGATATATGGCGTAATTTTTTACAACCAGCTGGTATTAATCCTGCATTGAAAAGTGTAGATAATACTCTTTTATTAATTCAAATGGTATCGGTACATATGGGTATAACAGCATTACCGCATTGGGTAGTAGAAAACTTTGAAAATCAAGGACTTGTAGTAACTAAAAAATTAGGAAAAGGATTATGGAGTCGTTTATATGCAGCAGTACGTGATGGAGAACAACGTCAGCCAGTACTAGCAACTTTTATACGTTTTGCTTGTCAACATGCTTGTGAACATCTTCCTTCTGTGCGTAATCTTTCATATTGAAATTTTTTATAGCTAATTTCATATATGTTGTTATCTAAGCATCTGTTATTATGAATGGAATTTTTTTAAAGCGATTCTACATGTCAGATTTAGTACTTAGAAAATAATTTTTTTAAATAATCGAATTAAATTAGCAGATTATTCCGATAATGTTAAATTAATCAAAAAATATGCTAACTATAAAACGTTAGAAAAGCAATGATATGCTATGTAATATGAATTTTTCATGTAAAATTAATTGTTATTAATCTATTATTCATATACCTATTCATTTAATATTGTTTTCTATTTTAAGACCAATTGACGCAAAAATGCAGTACTGCATCTTCTGCATTGCTACCGATTATTTCAATAAATGGCAGTATATCTTTTAAGCATTGCTGTGCATCATAATACATTCTTTACCAACCATACCAAGCATTTCTAACTGATTCATACCGTTGCCCGGTTGCCAAAAGCAATACATGCTTGAAGTCAATAACTAAGCTGTTTTGCTACTATTTTTAGTGCATGTCCTTTGGAAACACTACTAGCCATGACTTCTAAACAGGTTGGTAAAGAAAAACTAATGTTAAGACAATTACTCTAGCGTTTCTCAATAATTTATTCTAAAGTAATAAGCCATGGGTCATCACGATAAACATGCGTTAGTATAGCTCTGGGTCATAATATTTTAGACAGTATGATTGGCTAGTAATATCAGCATCAATATTATAACTAAATACCAATTCAACTTTAATATTATGTACACGTGCATCATTATAAGCAATCATATAAGCTGAAGTACCAATTTCATCACATATTTGCTTTGCGTCAATATAATGCCATCTATTTCTGAAAACAAAATGAATATTACAAGCTACTAATCGTTGTAATGTAGGGCGAGCACAAGTAGTTAATCGATGATCTGGTAAAAGAAATGTACCGTCCAAATCAGAGGCAACTATACAATACATGTAATTCTCTAATATTTTCAGGTTAAATTTTAATATATATATTAAAATTTAACCTGAAAATATTCACAATATAAAATATATAATTTTTTTGAGAAATTTTCAGTAATATTTTATTAAATACGGTATATATGTATTCATATAATCAGGAAATTAGTTTCTTCTTTCGATTATTACAGAAACCGTTACAAAAATATTATTTAATAATATTTTTCTCAAAAACTACATTTATATCTTTATGGACAAACTATCACTCTATTTATACTAAAGTTAATGAATGATATATCAAAACTGATATATTAGTAATTAATAGAGAAAAAATCACATCAACGTCCTTATTTATGTAGCAATATCAGAAAAATCATGTATAAGAATAATATATATGATTATTATACTGCACCTACCATCTTGAATGGTTTTCGGTGTGCAGCGCAATTATAAAATAAATATTTTATAGCAAAAAAATTTTTAATATAAAATCTATACTTTTCATTACTTAATTGAATGTAATTTGATGCAGATAATCATGTTTTATATCAGATGAACTATTTATTAAAATAAATATAAAAATTTTTTAAAATATCACGACATAATAAACATACCATGATTCATCAAAATATGGATCATGAATTAAATTTTGACAATTTTTTGCATAATAAAGTATTAACTCAGTGGGTAGTCTTTTTTTTAAACTGCTCATATTAGATTCGATTGATTCAATTAAATAAGCAAGAACTTTAAATTATAATGGTACGATAAATAACATGTAATTCGTCCCATCATAATTTGTATCTACATATATTAAGGGATTTATTTTATTCCAATGAATTAAATTCATATTTTTTATTAATGCAGTAATAAAGCGCATTTGTGCAATAAATTTACAACCATTTTTTGCGCTTAAAATATAGATAAGGTGCTAAACCTGCTAACAGCATTAATGTAATAGCATATGGATAACCAAGATTCCATTTTAACTCAGGCATTGAATCAAAGTTCATTCCGTAGCTAGAAGCTACTAAGGTAGGTGGCAAAAAAACCACTGAAACTACAGAAAAAATTTTAATAATGCGATTTTGCTCAATATTAATAAAGCCCATTGCCGCCTGCATCAAGAAGTTTACTTTTTGAAATAACGATTCATTATGTGGTAAAAGAGATTCAATATCCCTTATAATTTCACGAGCTTGTTCTAGCTGATTAACTGGTAAACGTGTCTTCTTGACTAAAAAATTAAGCGCACGCTGCGTATCCATTAGACAAAGACGTACTTTCCAAGCAATATCTTCCATTTCTGCTAATCTTGAAAGTGCTTCGTCATACTCTTCATCTTGCTGACCTTCCATTATTATACGACTAAGTTTTTCTAATGCACTGTAAATATTTTCAATTTCATCAGCTAATTGTTCAATTTTAGTTTCAAATAAATCTAATAATAATTCGTAAGCATTACCATCAGTTAATATTTGATTACGTGCTCTCATGCGGTATAGACGAAATGCTGGAAGCTCACGTTCACGTAGTGTATAGAGACGATCGTGTTTAATAGTAAAAGCTACAGTAGAATTACCAGCGTGATCTTGTGCATCTTCAAAAAAGAAAAAGGAATGGATATGCAATCCGTCTTCATCCTCAAAAAAACGCGCAGATGCTTCTATATCTTCTAGCTCGGGACGTGTTACTAAACTTTGTCCGAGTTCAGATTGTATTCGATCACGTTCGCTATCATCTGGCTCGACCAGATCGACCCACACTGACATATTAAGTTTATCGTTTTTATTCTCGAGATCGATGCGAGTCAAGATATTATGATCAAGTTTAAATGCGCTCAGCATAGCAATACTACTCCCATTGTTTACCTAAATGGAAAAAGATAGTGAAGCTCGTTTTATGATAGAAATATATAACGAGTATAAACATAATGCCTTAAATTAAAAAAATTTTTGCTTTTAAGAGAGTAGGTAAATCAGCATTAATGCATGCGATCAGATAACATACATTACTGACAACCAACAAAAGGTAGTCCTAATATAGTTTGAATCGTAAACTAAATATACTAAGCAGCACCCACTATATATACGTAACCAAGTCATTTTTAATCTATAATCAATATATATTACGCTGAGATAGAAGAACCGTCAAGTCAAGAAAAAAATAGGCTCTACACTTTTTTTAAACAAGCATATTCTGCTACCATCCATTTCACTCCGTAATTTTGAAATGCCACTTGAAAACAACTTTGTTTACCGCTTCCTTTGAAATTAATTACTGTTCCTTGACCAAACTTTGCGTGGTGAACACGTTGACCAACAGTAAATATATTATTGATATTATTTGCTATATTTTTGTTTTTAACATTTAATAAATAATTAGCATCATTCAAATTTATTTCTTTTAAACACTCTGACGGTATTTCACTAATAAACCGTGATGGATAATGACATATTTTTTTACCATACAGACGACGTGTTGCGGCATATGTTAATGTCAATTTTTTCATAGCTCGTGTTACACCAACATAAGCTAAACGACGCTCTTCTTCTAAATGTCCCATTTCATCCAGTGACATCTGATTTGGAAACATTCCTTCTTCCATACCTACTATAAATACTAAACTAAATTCTAAACCCTTTGCAGCATGTAAGGTCATTAATTGTACTGCATCCTGCCATTGATCAGGCTGGTTTTCATCTGCTTCTAATGATACGTATGATAAAAATGCTTGTAATGGTGTCAAACTATTATCTTGATCCTCATAGATAAATTGACGTGTTGCTGTTACAAGTTCTTTAAGATTTTCAATGCGTGTTTTACTGTGATCTTCTTTATCCTTCTCATACATTAGCCATAAACCACTATCTTTAATCACACGATTTGTTTGCACATAAAGTGGAACATTTTTAGTTTCAGTCGCCAGAGTATCTATTAACTTACAGAAACGATATAATTTTATCGCTACATGAGTACATAATACTTTAGATTGTAATAACTCAAAGGTAGCTTGCCATAACGTAATTTTTTCTTCTTGTGCTTTTTGCCGAATAATACTCAAAGTGCGATTGCCTATACCACGCATAGGTGTGTTAATTATACGTTCAAAAGCAGTGTCATCATAACGATTTGCTATTAGACGCAAATAAGCGAGTACATCTTTAATTTCTTGACGTTCAAAAAATCGCATACCACTATAAATACGGTAAGGTACTCTTGATTTTAATAAATATTCTTCTAACACACGCGACTGAGCATTACTGCGATATAAAATACTACAATGAGCTAATTGATTACCATCTTTTCTCCACTCTTGGATACACTTGACTACAAAACGTGCTTCTTCTAATTCATTTAAAGCACAATACAATGAAATTGCTTCTCCTTCATTGCTATTAGTCCAAAGTTTTTTACCTAAACGAAGATTATTTTTAGAAATTAAACTATTAGCAGCTTTTAGAATATTATTAGTTGAACGGTAGTTTTGTTCTAAACGAATAATTATTGCATCTGAAAAATCTTCTAAAAATTTTTTAATATTTTTGATCTGTGCACCACGCCAACTATAAATTGATTGATCGTCATCACCAACTATAGTAATATGACCAGTATTACCTACCAGCATACGAATCCACGCGTACTGGATATTGTTAGTATCTTGAAATTCATCTACTAAAATATTGGAAAAACGCTCTTGGTAGTTATTAAGAATATTTGGTTTATTCAACCACAGCTCATACGAACGTAGCAGAAGTTCGGAAAAGTCTACCAATCCAGAACGATCGCAAGTTTCTTGATAGAATTGATAGATAAGCAGCCAGGTTTTTTCGATTGTTTGACCGTGTTTTTCAATGTCATGAGGTCGAATTCCTTCATCTTTTTTGCTATTAATATATCTGATAACTTGTTTTGCCGACCATTTTTTTTCATCTAAATTCATATTTTTTATTAAACGTTTTGTCAAACGTAATTGATCTTCATCATCAAGAATTTGAAAATGTTGGGGCAAATTAGCATCACGATAGTGAAGACGTAATAGTCGATGTGCCAAGCCATGAAATGTGCCAATCCACATATTTTTTTGATTACCATTCACTAATCGATTAATGCGTTGTCGCATCTCTGCTGCTGCTTTATTAGTAAATGTAACTGCCAAGATTGAGCAAGGCGAATATTTTTCTACTAATAATAACCACGCAATCCGATGAATGAGCACACGGGTTTTTCCACTGCCTGCTCCAGCTAATACTAATAATTTACTACATTTTGTAACAACTGCTTCGCGTTGTTTATCATTTAAACTATCAAACAGATTAAGAACGTTCATAGGTACCATTCACAAAAAGAATATGCCAAATAATACAAAATTAACTACTGTAATAAGTAAGTTAATGAAGTTAATGAAGCCAATTGTGAGATTTCTACATGAGGCAACAAACGCGCTTTTTTATCTTGTATTAAATTATTAACAGCACGAAAATTTAGCCAACAAGCTTGCATACCAGCATTTAACGAACCAACAACATCAGTCATAAGATCATCACCAACATGTAAAATATGTAATGGTTGAATACCCAAACGTTCAGCCGCAAGATAATACATATCTTTGCAAGGTTTAGCGCGTCCATCAGGGCCAGCACGCAGTGTGAATTTAAAATATTGATTAATGCCAAGTTTATAGGGATCAGCATTACCATTGCTAATCGCAACTAAAGGCACATATTTCCCTAATGTCGTTAAGGTATTATGTGTTTCTTCTGGTATATGTACTAAATTACGCCAACTATGAAATATTTTCATTACTTCATGAGCACCATGAGCAGCTTCTTTAATCGATAATCCGACTTTAATTAAAGCAAGTTCAAAAGCACGGTAACGCCATTGAGAAACATCATGATAAATATTTGGTTCACACTGCAGTAATTCATGACGTAGCATCTCATAATGTTCTAAAGTAAAATTATACAATGCTGGATGATATTTTTGAAGTGCTGCATGTGATTCAATGACTGTTCTATAAATTACCGGATAATTATCATATAAAGTATCATCCAGATCAAAGCTGATGGCTTTCATTGGATGCAGTGAGCGATAAAAATGCATTTCAAGTTTCCTTGTCTACCACTAGACATAGTACATTTTATGATTTAATTTTTAATTTAAAAACAAATTTTAAAGATCACTATGATATATTTGATAAATATGCTAATACCGAATTTTCTTTATTAGAAAATTTGTGAAAATTAGTCTTGCAATAGCTATTAATTTTACTAAAATATCTGCAATATTAAATTCGTTGTTTTTAAAATAATTAATTGGATTACAGCAATAAATATTAATTTCGACTCTGCAACGTTATTAAATTGATATTTAACTATACGTAAGCTTGATTCATTTGTTTTAGCTCATTCAATTTGTAAACGTAGATAAAGGCTTTTGTCTAAAAATATTTGTTGCGCAATAATACTTATACTAATAGTAGTATAGTATTAGCATTAGAATAATGAGAAAAACAGTGTAATATAATGCAATGCATGGGATGATCTAGCTTAACTAGAATATAAGCATTTACTATATTAAAATAATTGAATGTAGATTATGAATACCATCTTTATACAGAGAAGCTGTAACTAAAATATTGTTAAAAGAATTATAAGAATATTCCTGCATTGTATAATAACCTTTAATTAAAATCTTAATGATGTTTATATGTTTATTATATTGATTTATTCATCCTGTTTTAATCAATACGCATATTTATATACCTAGTTAGTAACTAGAATGTTACATTAACATAATTTATATTCAATCTTAAGGTAAAAGATTTTTTATGATTGTAAATTTTTAGACACACAGTATGAACTAGTGATTAGTAGTATGATATAGCATTTAATTTTGTAAATTTTTAAAAAATTAATGCGTTTAGTGCGATAAATAAACCAGAGCATATTATAGAAATATTGCGGCTTAAGTGTCTATTTTTTTATATAGTGTATATGCTGTGTTTCTTTCTGAACGGATATGATGTTTGTTTTGTCGTATGCCATTAGTTATTATTTTTATTAGTTTGAAATAAAATTAGATTATATACTAATACAACCATCATAAACATGTATTGCAGGTCCAATCATAGATAGAGGTTTTCCTGTACCTTTCCAAGAAATCTGTAAGGGGCCATTTGGCAAATCTACTCGAACGGTTTCAAATAAAAAACCTCGTTGAATGCCATATGCTACTGCAGCACACGCACCACTACCACAAGCCTGTGTTTCACCAACTCCTCGTTCGTATACACGCAAGTAAATATGCTTAGGATTAATTATTTCCATAAAACCAACGTTAATACGATTGGGAAAACATTGATGATTTTCTAACAATGGACCAAGTATTTTTAAAGGAGCAGTTTTTATATTTTCGACTTGGATAACACAGTGCGGATTACCTATTGAAACCACTCCAAATATTACATTTTGATTAGCGATGTTTAGGAGGTAACAATCTTGAATTGTATTTGTATTAAACGGTATGGACTGTGGTTCAAATTTAGGCTCACCCATATTTACTTTTACTAATTTTTCATTGAGCACACTTAAAATCATACGACCAGTTTGCGTACTCACGTAAATATTGCTTTTTTGAGTTAATCCTTGTAAATGTACAAAACGAGCAAAACAACGAGCACCGTTTCCACATTGACCTGCTTCACTACCATCAGCATTAAAAATTTGATAATGAAAATCTAGATCAGGATCATAAGGAGGTTCAACAATTAATAGTTGATCAAAACCAATGCCTATGTGTCTATCCGCTAAACGACGAATAAGGTGTTGTGAGAAAAAAATATTTTGTCTTACAGCATCTACAACCATAAAATCGTTACCGAGACCATGCATTTTCGAAAAACATATTTTTTGTTTTACGAAACGATTATCCATAAAAATTATAAATCCTTTATATTATTTATCAAAAAATTTGATGTTTTTTAAAAATCTTTTGCTTTTCCAATGCGTATTGTGTGTGTTTTTTTTGAACCTTACATTGTGAAGAAAGGTACAGGGGACCTTTTAAACCACACCCTAATATGCTGAACATTGTCAATATAACACTTAGTTGTACTATCGATCGTATCATTTTATATATTTTTAATTTAAATAAGATTCTATGGTAAAATTTGAAATTTTTATAGTTCTTTAAAATATTTTGAAAATATTATTGATATTTCGTTCTTTAATAAAAAGAATGCTTATTTATTGCTTAATAAAATCTATCGCAATTAAATATATTATTTAAATTTATATCATTTTGATTTTTATAAAAATACAACTTTCTTACTGTAACAATATATTTTACAAAATCAAATCGTATGGAAATTTCCTAATAAATTTTATATATATAAATTTATTTAAAATAATAAGTTATTATTAATGAATTGCTTCAATCTATAAATACAATCTAAAATTAATATGTTACAAGATTGTGATTTAATTAATACTATCAATTGGTTAATATATATGCCAACATGCTAGTATTCCATATGCTAATGATTAAAAAAATTATTACATTATATTTAGTGCGCATTCATTATATGAATTAATTCACATGTAAAATTAAGTTTCCAACATATATTTAACTGTTTAATTTTTCAATTTTTTATAGCTTGCTAATAAAAAAAGCTCTATTCTAGCTAACGATCGTTTATTTTTTGAAATAAATTTTTAATTCTCTTCAATGATATAAGCATCAACTAAATTGACATGCAAGATGCTGGTGAATATAATCATAGACAGACAATAAAAAATTATTTTATATATATTTATAATATTCATTTTCAATTTATTCTGTAAATCTTTTTTAAAGATTTATCTTAAATAATAAGGTTTTTAAGATTTTTCATATGCTATATACTATAAAAATGCACAACCTTCAACGTTATCTGATTATTATACGCTAGTCTTAAAGTGTTTTACAGGAGATAAGATACTAAAAATATACATAATGGTTATTTTCTTTGATTAGTACTAGCCGATTAAAATAAATGTTACTAATAATCTTATGAATTTTATTAATTATTTAATATTTTATTGTATAGCATAATTCCTAATGATGGGTCGTCATAAGATTTAATTTACTCAATGATCAATCACATTTTACTAAAAACAATTGTAATAGTTCAATAACTGCTTTTCTTTAAACATAATATTATTTTATGGATCTACCTACAAAAGATTAACTATCAATAGTGATTAAGGACAAAAGATCAATTTTTTCGTTCGCAATATTACGCTATAGTTTCAATTTTTTTAATTATTTTATATGAATTTTGTGGTGCAATTCATATAGAAGATATTTATTGATGCATGATATTTATAGATTAAGATTAATAACAATATTTATATAGATGCTTTAAGACAAGATAAACGTTCAAAAGATTATTACAATTGCATCGTGTTCATTCTATAATTTTTAATTATTTTGTATATTAAAGTTTCGCCTAAATTATATAACTAATTAATAATTATAAATAAATGAAAATTCATTACAATTAAAACGCTAAAATTTCATTGATTTCAAATTATATAATCAATGCTGCTTTTTTATAATTTAATTAAATTCATGTTAATGAAATCAAGTATTAATTTACAAATATTAAAATAATTAATGAATCATTATAAGCGATGTAAAATATGTTAGAAAAACGTTTCAAAATTGCCACAAGAAAAAGTCCTTTAGCATTATGGCAAGCGCAATATGTTAAAAATCAATTAATTAAAGCATATCCCTACCTACATTTTGACCTTGTTCCAATAATTACTAAAGGTGATATCAAGATAGACAGACAATCAGTAAAAATAGGTGGAAAAGGACTATTTATCAAAGAACTTCAGCAAGCAATATTAGAAAAACGAGCCGATCTTGCCGTACACTCTATCAAAGACATTACAATGAATTTTCCAAAAGGCCTTGGTCTAACAATCATTTGCAAACGAGAAGATCCATACGATACATTTGTTTCTAAGAATTATGATTCTATTGAAACATTACCAAGAGGTGCAACTATTGGTACATCTAGCTTGCGTCGTCAATGCCAAATCCGCATGTTTCGTCCAGATCTAGCAATACGCCCTATACGAGGTAATATTGATACGCGTCTCAGTCAATTAGATCACGGTGAATATGATGCTATCATTTTAGCGGCTGCTGGACTGAAACGTTTAGGTCTATCTAATCGTATTAGACATACATTATCGGCTGAACTTTCTTTGCCAGCTGTAGGCCAAGGTGCAATTGGTATAGAATGCCGACTCGATGATACAGAACTAATTACATTACTTCAAGTCCTAAATCATACTGATACTGCCGTTTGCATACATGCTGAGCGAGCGCTGAATATTCATTTGGGAGGTGGTTGTCAAGTACCTATTGCTAGTTTTGCTATACTAGAAAATAATCAGATTTGGCTACGTGGTTTAGTTTGTTCACCTGATGGAATGAAAATAGTCATCGGTGAGCGTAGAGGAGCATATAGTAATGCTGAACAGATAGGTATCTCACTAGCTGAAGAATTATTAGACAACGGCGCACGTACTATTCTACATCAGTTTTATCAAGCATCACATCCCCTATGAGTATCTTAATCACCCGTCCTGAACCTGCGGCCAGCGAATTACTTTTACGCCTCTATAAATTAGGTAAAATTGCTTGGACACTTCCTTTAATTGAATTTATACCGGGACGTGATTTACAGCAGTTACCAGAAAAACTAGCAACATTACAGCCTGGTGATTTAGTGTTCTTCATGTCACAACAAGCAGTAAAGTTTGCTAATCCTATTTTACAATATAACAAAATGATATGGCCTAAATTGCTTCAATATTATGCTATTGGAAGAAGTACTGCACTAGCTATTAATAGAGTAACTAATATAAAAGTATATTACCCTCATAAACAAGAAAATAGTGAAGAGCTAATAAAAATTAAATGTTTGCAACGAATTAAAGGGAAGAACGCTTTGATTTTACGTAGTAAAATAGGACGTGAATTGTTAGCAGACACTCTCAAGGCACGAGGCGTAAAAGTACAGTACAGTGAATGTTATCAGCGCTGTAAAAAAAAATATGATCATACAATTGAAAAGAATCGTTGGCGTAATCGTAATATTAATACAATAATCATAACTAGTGGTGAAATATTACAACAACTATTTACTTTATTTACACCTATCAATCATGAAGAATGGCTCTTATCCTGTAAGCTATTGGTTGTAAGCGAACGTTTAGCCAATCAAGCTGCTAAATTAGGTTGGAAAAATATTCATATAGCTGACAGTGCACATAACGATGCGCTAATACGTGCATTAGAATAAATAAAATAATTTTTTTTAATTAAGAAAGAGTTTTTAATAAAAACTTTCTAAATATTCAAAAAATGTATTTAATGACATAGTCGGAATGATGACATTGATAATGTTTAGTGTTTAGTTGTGCTTAACTAAGCGATAGCAAATTTATTTATCATCTTGAGATAATAAAATCAAAAAAAAAGTCAAAGACATTGCATGAAATAATGCCTATGATACCTAACAATCATTTAATTTATATCTTGTAGAAATATCCATATTATTTAGCAAAATTAGCAGCTTGCAAACAAATTTTTAATAAAATATTAGTATAGTAGGTTTATTAAAAATATGCTTATAACCTACTTCAAAAAAAATTGTCGCTCAACATAATGAATGTTAAATATGAATTAATTGATTTTTATCAAGGTATTACATGTTTTTCATCAAAGATTATAAATTAAAACTATAATAGTGTAGAAAATTAATATATCAAAAATATCTATAAGCTTCACTAAACTAAAATACTATCTAATATTTTTGAGCCAGTACATAGACAATGATATTCTCTATGTACTGCATAATTACCGTTAAAATTCAAAAAAACTGGCAATGTAATGATTTTATAAAATTTTTTTACTATGCATCGTTGTACTTAATTTATTTAAAATTTTATGAATCTGCGATCAATTTTTAAAGAAGATATTAGGTAAATTAAAATATTAGTTTATGATTACTAACTATCATTCTATCAATATTTTATCATTATATGATAATTTAAAAAATTTCTTTTATACGCTTTAAAAATGGCTTTGCATTTGATAGAATCATAGATTAAAATATTATTTTAATATCACTTAAAAAGATAGATGTACTAATATAAAAAATATTTATATTAATTTTGTAGATACGTTATAATCCATTGTTAAAAATGCTAATATGCTTAAATGTTTTTATGCTGTACGAGATTATTGTTGAATAAATGAATGTTATTAGTCAAAGATATTTATTTATTTCCCCCCAATGTCTGCAATATCGCAATCAATATAATTAGATTAATAATTATTTTATTTCTTAATTTATTAGTACTTTGTTATCGCAATTTTATAAAGTAAATTCTGGTATAATTTTAATTCTGGTATACTATTTTAACAATTACATAGATCTGACTAAATCAGCTAAAATCAATTACGAACTAAGTTGGTAAGCTAATATTGATAAATGCTCAATAATCTAACTAAGCATTTATCAAATATTTATTCGATATTAACACTGCATGGTAATATAATAATCAAATATCGCAAGTCAATATCTAAAGATATTGTAAACTATTTCCACATCATAACATTCTAGTAGAAATTGCACGCATAAGATTATTATTCAAAAATAAAAACAGTGCGTCTTTCAAGATCAAAATATTAATGAATTATTAAAATAAGCACCACACACAAGTGCCTCAAGCTCTAAAAATACTGCCCTTTACACAACTATTTGTATCTCCCTGTAAGTAATTGAGAGCGACTTCGTCCATTACTGTTGTTTATCACATCAAATTACAAATAAACGATGCAGTAGTTATAAAAAAAATTAAAAAATAAGCTTAAAATAAGTCTAATAAATTAGATATCTTACAGATTATAATCAAATTAGCAAAGAATCAAAAATGTGGTATAAACCTCAGGACTTTAAAAAATTTAGTATATAGGTCTAGAGCTATTTGTAACATACAAACTAATTCAAATTAATAATCATTATATTGCGTAATGAATTGTACTTAGGTGATAAAATTCAATTGTCATAAAGCTTAATAATTTTTAATATCTACAATCAAAGTAACAAGCCTCCTAAAATATTCAATGTATCTAAAAAGATATAAAATAAAAGAGTACGTTAATGAGACTCAGTACTTTTTATACATTATTATCTATCTGAATAGATAGTAACATTACTAGAAATCTTTTAAAAAAAATCAAAAAGATAAAGAATTAACTAATACTTTTGGCATACCTATTTTGCTATGTATAGACAACATACATATTGTTATACACATGGAGTTAAAATATGTATGAAATATACGCATCAATTGCTCTATCGTTTTTTTTTAAAGATGATAATCAGTACATATTATAAAATCATGCTCTAAATTAATCCGAATCGGCGAGAGAGGATTTGAACCTCCGACCCACTGGTCCCAAACCAGTTACGCTACCAAACTGCGCTACTCGCCGCATTTTTTAACAAACAAATTTATACGATGATTAATGCGAAGAAAGGGATTTGAACCCTTACATCCATAAGGATACTAGCACCTGAAGCTAGAGCGTCTACCGTATTCCGCCATCTTCGCTCGCATATTCTATAGTTTTGGTTAGGGTGGTTAATGGGATTCGAACCCACGACAACTGGAATCACAATCCAGGGCTCTACCAGCTGAGCTATAACCACCACTTTTTTAATAAAATTTTTATAAATCTTTCTATATTATCACTATATATGTATAGCATATCTGGCGCATATTGAATTATGCGCCCGACAGGATTCGAACCTGAGACCTTTGCCTTCGGAGGGCAGTGCTCTATCCATCTGAGCTACGGACGCAAAAAAATCCAATCGTCTACAATAGAATACAGACGTATATTTATTTTGTCTAGTATTTTTATAAAAATTCCTATTCGCATTAAAATCTAAATTTAGTAGATTATATAAAATAAAATGAATTTGGAATAATGTCATGAATTCTTATTCAGAAATACACGATTAATTCTCGTATGCTCAAGAAACTAAACGAAATTTACATACGATCATCCTTCTATATGCTGTTCAAGCAAATTATTGATATAAAAATTATATTGATTACTACTTAATTGGAATATAACGTTTTAAGAGCGTTTCATCATATTAAAGAATTCATCATTAGTTTTGGTCATTGCTAATTTATTAATAAGGAACTCCATGGCATCAGTTTCACCCATAGGATGAATTATTTTACGCAAAATCCACATTTTCTGCAGTTCTTCCTGAGAGGTTAATAGTTCTTCTTTACGCGTTCCGGAACGATTGTAGTCAATAGCAGGAAATACTCGCTTTTCAGCAATCTTACGTGATAGATGTAACTCCATGTTGCCTGTGCCTTTAAATTCTTCGTAAATCACTTCATCCATTTTAGAACCAGTATCCACTAATGCAGTTGCAATAATAGTTAAACTACCACCTTCTTCTACGTTACGTGCCGCACCAAAAAAACGTTTTGGACGATGCAAAGCATTTGCATCAACACCTCCGGTTAATATTTTACCAGAAGCTGGTACTACCGTATTATAAGCACGAGCTAAACGGGTGATGGAATCAAGTAAAATTATAACATCTTTTTTATGTTCAACTAATCGCTTTGCTTTTTCAATCATCATTTCGGCTACTTGTACATGCCGTGACGCAGGCTCATCAAATGTTGAAGCAATGACTTCACCTTTTACTAAACGCCTCATTTCTGTTACTTCTTCTGGACGTTCATCAATTAATAAAACCATTAAAACACAGTCTGGATAATTATATGCAATACTTTGTGCAATATTTTGTAATAAAATAGTTTTACCAGCTTTAGGTGGTGCTACTATCAAACCACGCTGACCACGCCCTATTGGAGAAGCTAGATCTAATACACGCGCCGTTAAATCTTCAGTTGATCCATTACCTCTCTCCATACGTAAACGATTATTAGCGTGCAATGGCGTAAGATTTTCGAAAAGAATTTTACTGCGAGCATTTTCTGGTTTATCGTAGTTAACCTCATTAACCTTGAGCAATGCAAAATAACGTTCCCCTTCTTTTGGCGGACGAATTTTCCCAGATATTGTATCTCCAGTGCGAAGGTTAAAACGTCGAATTTGGCTGGGAGAAACGTAGATATCATCAGGACCAGCAAGATAGGAACTATCTCCAGAACGCAGGAAACCAAATCCATCTTGTAATATTTCCAGTACACCATCACCGAAAATATCTTCACCACCTTTAGCATGCTGTTTTAAAATGGCAAAAATGATATCCTGTTTACGCATACGTGCTAGGTTTTCCAGCCCCATATTCTCGCCGAGAGCAATTAGCTCAGAAACCGGCGTATTTTTCAATTCGGTAAGATTCATAGTGATGGATTCTTAAACTCGGGATAATTCTCGCAAAATGTTTGTCTTCAAGTAGTATAAAAATTCATACCTATTAACAATTCTTTTAAAGTCGACTTACTGTCGATTCATACTTGACTATTAAGAATCAACTAAAACTTCAAAAAGATGACGCCGAATTTGCTAGTCGTCAGATTACTGAAATATAAAAATGTTCAAAGCGAACAAATTCCGACAAGGAAAACCCTAGGTTCAAACTACTAGGTAAGTTGCGTTAGTGCAGTAATAAAACGGCAGTAATATATTAGTAATAATAATAACACACACAAACAAAGACGTCCACAGTAGCGGATACATTCCCTACCGTGGATAAATATCAGATTCTAGATTTAGTTTAAATTAGCGTTTAAGAATTCTTGGAGTTGGGTTTTAGACAATGCACCAACTTTTGTAGCTACGACTTCTGCATTTTTAAATAACAGCAGTGTTGGAATACCACGTATACCATATTTAGATGCAGTATCAGGGTTGTCATCAATATTTAACTTCGCTACAGTAAGTTTATCATTGTATTCTTCAGCAATTTCGTTAAGAATTGGAGCAATCATTTTGCAAGGACCGCACCATTCAGCCCAAAAATCCACCAGAATAAAATTCTCTGCTTTTAATACATCATTGTCAAAACTTTGATCAGTTAGGTAAACGATTTTATCGCTGCTCATCTTTAACTCCATAAGATTGTTTCTAGCGAATTGACGTAAAGTATACCAAAATAGGTTAACTTTATTTCAAGGGATAAATTTTAGCAAAGTAACAGTTAATTAACACTATATCATAACACATTCAACCTAAGAGAAATTTCCTGAGTTTGTACTGTATAGTTTAAAGATAGAGAATTTGATCAGTCGAGAGTGATTAACGCTGTATTTTATAATTACTAAAAATTATCGTATTAATTGTTGAATGTGCGGCTTTTTAGCTTTTTATAGTACATGGTTTCATTTAATTAATTCTTTTATTTTTTCTGAAAATTGTACTCAAAATTCATAATTAATATTATGTCTAAATTAAGCAATTCAGTAAAATAGTTTACAACTATAATCCATCGATTTTATCCTCTTACTAAAAACTATAAATTATACATGCTATGCAAATATCTACTTGATTGCATGCTTAAGAAAACATAGATAGTCTCTATATTTCAAATTATGCTACTTTATATATACATTACAGTGATAATTAAATTCTATTCAATTTGTCTATAAATTTTAGTGAAAATGTGATATTCTCATATCATATCAGTTCATTTAGTCTTTTTACTATACTTTAATTATTTTTTAAAATTAAAAGCAACGTTTAACACTATTTATTGTTTATTTGATATACTTGTGCTTAAAAATTGAAATAAACAAAAAACGCTTAAGCTAATTAAAATAACTGCAAAATTACTAAGTGTAATGCATAAAAAATGCGCAATATTAAATACCTTTACATTTTAACTAAAATCAACCAGTTTATTTTGCTTTATAGTAGAAATGAAGTTACATTTGAATTGTATAACCACTACAATTTGACATAAATTTTTAGATACATATAGAAAATAGTTTATTAAAATAAAGGGTGAAGCAATAAAATATTTATATTCCTGTATTAGCAGTAACATTGAATCGAGCCGATAAACTAATGGAGTATCAAACGTATAGATAAATGATTAAATCAATATTCACTATAAATATAATACGCATATAGCGAAAATATTTGATACTGTTTTATCTATTAATGCTATATAAATTCATTTTTACAACATTTTAAAAAATTAGTCAAGGAAAACTACAAGGCCATATCAATTAAATTTACATTATGTCATATATTTAATTATAATATAATGATTTCATAGACCTAATTTAAAATCTTAATCAAAAAATCAATAATATTATATTATAAAATATAAATATAATAAAATTTACATGCGTATTTATATTTGATAAATTTAAATAAAGAAAATTATTATCTCCATATCGTCTAATTACATTAGACATGTATCTTATCGAATAACAGTTATTATTAAATATTTTATTATATTTGATAATAACTGTTATTTTTATTTATAGATTGAATGTAATGCATTAATTTAATTAAAACTCATGCGTTTTTGACTTAATGTAAAAATGCTCAGTACTAAAAACAAGATTTTACATTAAAATCATTTCACAGATAAGTAATTAATACCGAATTTTGTAAGTTTTCATAATACAATATAGTTTGATATATCTATATATGACTGCAGTATTGAGCTAGTAAGTTAAAAAAATAACATGCAACATGAATGATATGTGATTCATAAAAAAATATATATCATTTTCACCTATACTAATAATAACATAAACATCAATACTGAAAATATTTTTAATTAGTTCAGTAATATAACTATTATATCAGCATATATTTCTATAACTTACTATTTTAGTATATAAACAATCGAAGCATTTAGTGTTAATTAAATAATTAAATTCGATTTTGCGATCTATTCTTTAAAACTCTTCGTTAAAAACATATTCTTTGGATCGCTGATTGATTTTATTCACTTATTTTTTATTATTTTTTCTATGTTTACTCTACTAGCAATTAAATTAGATCAATCTCCATAAAATTCCTTAGATCAAATAATCAAGAAACTTTTACGTAAACTGAATTAGCCTTACTACACCGTGCACGTTCAAGTGGACAATGTCAAGCACGATTAGTAAAGTCATTTATTGAATTGAAATAAAATTTTTAACAGTAATAACCTGAGAAATAAATGTCGCTTTATAAGTAAAAAAAATTTTAAGAACCATTTTTATTTAATTAAACAAATAACTTATAATATTACTTAGATACTACTAATGTTTTTACAACTAATTTGTGCATATGATTTAATATGTTTAGAAACGAAAATGAATAAAATCTTGCTAAAATAATGGATGATTTCTTTGAAATCGCTAAGATAGCAAACTGAATTAAGCCTATGTAATGCAAATATGGCAATTATTCTGAGTACTATAACTAAAAATATTATAATAATTAACGTATAATGTAAATTATTAATGCCATATTTAATGATACTATCTGATATCTGCTAATAAAAAAAGCTCAACACCGAATACATCTATTTTTATTGATTGTGCTACAGAGATATTTGATAAATATTCGATATATATAAAAATATTTTTCAAAAAATGTAATGTAAAGACAAATAAAATTTCAAACTAATTAGTAGTATTTTAAAATAGATTCAATTCCCTTCGTTAAAGCATGTAATTACTTGTATGTTATGCATATATGAATTACAGTACAATACTGTAATTCATATTAATTATTTTAATAATTTTATAAAGATACTGCACAATCACAATATTTGCATTGATTGAAAATAAAAAATTCTAACTAAAACATTGAAAATACTAGAGATTAATTAAAAATTAATTGGTTGAAATAATAAGAATTTCTATAACATAAATCAATTCAAGCAAGAGGCTAATTTTTATTAGCAGTATGTAGTATTACATTAACATGCATATAAATAGTTATAAATTAAAAAAACAAATAGGACAAAAAAAATCATAATATTTAAATAAAATTAATATGATTTTAATCATATCACATTATGATTTTTATAATGTTAAACCGAAAAATTTAGCATAGTAATAAAATAATTCTTCAATTGAATCTGATGTATCTAATAGTTATCTCTAATTTAAAATCATCATTCTATATCATGAATTTTGAAAAATTATTTAATAATTTTATTATGTTCTTTCATGAATTTAAAGATAGTATGATGAAAAATACAAGCTATTCGTTAGACATGTATTCAATTAACATCTTGCAAATGGATATCATGAAATTATTTATACTAAGTTAATTCAATAAAAATGAAATACATCACTATATTATGAAATAATGCCAAGTTTTGTTCTATACAAAAAATATTATTTTCTCATTTATAACTACATTTTCCTGCAGTATATTTTTTATTATTGCAGTTAGGTAATATATACAAATGATCAGATAACTATTCATTGATAGAATATATATATATATTTTCAAGATTTATTTTATTTAAATAAAATAAATACAAAATTTGTCAAAACATTAAATAGAATATTTCATTCCAAATATCTCAAAACATTTACAAAAACAAAATATTAGTCAATTTATCTTACTATATATAAATAAAAAATTACTTTTTTATATAATTTAAAATTATTTAATAAATATTTCAAAAATAAAATATAAAATAGTCATTTATAGTATGTTATTAAAATAGGTCATGTCATAAGCAAATCAATTTTTTGGCAAACCATCCAAAAATTTTATAATTAAATTATACTTAAATCAATTAATTAGTATTCTTATTTATTTCCATCAATGCCACAATTGCAATAAATATATCAGTTTTTATTTCATGGTGTTTTGAACCTTAGCCAATATACAAAAGTTCATACTTAACTGAATACTTATATATTTAATACCTAATGATAACATATCCAATAAATATATTTAATTACCTATTGTAATGAATTTAATAGCTTTAAATTCATTACAATAGGTACATATTAATCTAGTATTATTTGAAACAACATTTAACTGCTTCATAAAACTTTAATTTTAATCTATTATTTGATTCTCTTCTTGATCAACTGCAAAACAGGCAATTTTTTGATCACTATACTGCTTAAGTTGTGGTTTAAATTTAAAACATTTATCGAAACGACGATGACAACGTGTATTGAAAGAACATCCTTGAGGAGGATTCAATGGGCTAGGTAATTCACCATATAGCTTAATACGTTTTTGATATTTATTCGGATTAAGACGTGGAATAGACGATAATAAAACTTGTGTGTAAGGATGACGGGGATTATTAAAAATAGTTGTTTTATTCCCTTGTTCTACGCAGCGACCAAGATACATAACTATTACTTCATCAGCAATATGTTCTACTACTGATAAATCATGTGAAATAAATATATAAGATACACCTAATTTTTCCTGAAAATCCATCATCAAATTTAATATCTGTGCACGTATCGATACATCTAAAGCCGAAACCGGTTCATCAGCAATAAGAAGTTCCGGATCTAAAATCATACCTCGCGCAATAGCTATACGTTGTCGTTGACCACCTGAGAACATATGAGGATAACGATTATAATGCTCACTTTTCAGACCAACTTTCTCCATTATTTCTAAAATTCTTTCTCGACGTTCTACTTTGTTTAAATTAGTGTGGATTAATAACGGTTCTGCAAGAATATAACTAATTTTTTTACGTGGGTTTAAAGAAGCATAGGGATTCTGAAATACAATTTGAATTTTCTGACGTCTTAGTTTTCGAAACTGTATATTCGAACCTATTTTAAATAAATCTTGACTATTCCAATAGAGTTGCCCTTCTGTTGGTGTTTCAATCATTGTCAACAAACGACAAAGAGTTGATTTACCACATCCTGATTCTCCTACTACCGCTAATGTTTTACCACGTTCAAGATTAAATGATATACCATCAAGCGATTTTACTAATTGCTTATTAGAAAAAAAACCTTTATTCAAAAAATAATATTTTTTTAAATTAATTGCTTGTAGCAAATAACCCTTCATTTCTTTCTTCAAATTCATACATGGGTTTTCCAAAATCATCTAATGGAAAATGACATTTTGATTGACGACCTAAAATATCATGTAATTTAGGTTCTTCATAGCAGCAACGAATAGAAACATAAGGACAGCGTGGACTTAGTAGGCAACCTATGGGACGATCATATTCACTAGGCACTACCCCTGGTAATGCATCTAAACGTACTTTATTAGGACTAAATTCTGGCAGAGTTTTTATTAACGCTTGAGTATATGGATGGCGTGGAATTTTAAAAAAATCGACTGCTTTACCACTTTCTACTATCTGACCAGCATACATTACAATAACATAATGTGCAGCTGTAGCTACCAACGCTAAATCATGACTAATCAAGATTAAAGCCATTTTTTCTTGTTTCTGTAACTTTAACAGCAATTCAATAATTTGTGCCTGTATAGTAACATCGAGCGCCGTTGTAGGCTCATCAGCGATTAATAGTTTAGGTTTACAAGCAATTGCCATTGCAATCATTACGCGTTGACTCATACCACCTGATAGTTGATGCGGGTAAATATTAAAACATGCTTCTGGATCTGCGATTTTTACTTTTTTTAATAAATCAATGACATATTTTTTTCTAACTCGTTTGCTCCCGCCCTGATGAACTTTTAATACTTCCATAATTTGAAAGCCTATGCTAAAGCATGGATTAAGACTAGTCATTGGATCTTGAAAAATCATCGCTATTTCGGATCCTATTAACTTCCGGTATTCTTTTTTACAAATATGTTGTAAACTGCGATGTTCAAATTCTAATTTTTTTGCAAACACACGGCCAAGATAATCAATTAATCCCATAATTGCTAAAACGCTGACTGATTTACCTGAACCAGATTCTCCAACAATACCTATAACTTCTCCTGACATAACATGGTAACTAATACGATCAACCGCAAGAAATGGCATTTTTTTGTGACCAAAAGATACAGAAAGTTCTTTAACCTTTAATAATGGCATTACAATCCCTCGTGCTTATTAGTTTTAGCATCTATTAGATCACGTAAAAAATCACCTAACATATTGAATGATAGCACTGTTAAAAAAATTATTAAACCAGGGAAACTAACAACCCACCAAGCATATTGAGCATATTGCAAAGTATTAGAAAGCATTGTACCCCATTCAGGAGTGGGCGGCTGTGCACCCATACCAAGAAAACCTAATGCTGCTATATCAAGAATAGCACTAGAAAACCCTAAGGATGCCTGGACAATCAACGGTGCTAAGCAATTAGGTAAAATATTAACGAACATCTGACGAAATATTCCAGCACCAATTACACTGGACGCTATAACATATTCTCGATGTCTTTCTACTAATACTACTGCTCGCATAAGTCGTATATAATGCGGTAATGCTACAAAAGTTATTGCTAACGATGCATTATAAAGTGACGGGCCGAAAATAGTTACTAATACCATTGCTAATAATAAACTTGGTAATGCTAACATAATATCAACCAACCTCATTATGGTAATATCTATAATCCCGCCAAAATAACCTGCTATAAGACCAAAAATCACGCCAAAAATTAACGATAAAATTACAACTATCACACTAACTAATAATGATAAACGTGCACCAAAAATTAAACGTGATAATATATCTCTACCTAAATCATCAGTTCCTAGAATATAATTCCAGCTACCACCTTTTTGCCAAATAGGAGGATGTAATAAAGCATTACGAAACTGTTCAGTAGGCGAATAAGGTGACAGGCTATTAGCGAATATAGCCATTAATAACAACACCAATATATAACACAAACTAATAACTGCACTTTTATTATGTATCAAATTATGCCAAAAATTTTGAACAGATGATGTTAATTTTAATGTATTATCAATTTTTGAAAAATTTATAGGATCTATATTAGACATAATTTCGCCCATTACTTATAACGTATACGTGGATTAATCAAACCATACAAAAGATCAACTAATACGTTAAACAAGATAATAAGGATTGCTACAAGCAACACGCCACTCTGTACTACAGGATAGTCACGGCGTTCAATCGATTCAAGAAGCCATCGACCAAGACCTGGCCATGAAAAAATAGTTTCAGTCAGAAGAGCACCTGTCAGTAAACTACCAGTTTGCAATCCTATCACTGTTACGACTGGCAATATTGCGTTACGCAATGCATGCACCATAATTACACGTCTCTGTGTTAATCCTTTAGCACGAGCAGTGCGTATATAATCTTCATTTAATACTTCTAACATAGATGAACGTGTCATGCGTACGATTATCGCTAGTGGAATCGTTCCAAGTACAATAGTTGGTAAAATTAAATGCATTAATGCATCTTTAAAATCACCTAATTCACCCCAAAAAAGAGTATCTATTAACATAAAACCAGTAAGCGGCTTACTTTCGTCAAGAAGAACAATATCGCTTATACGTCCAGAAACCGGAGTTAAATTAAATTTAACTGAAATTAGCATAATTAACATCATACCCCACCAGAAAATTGGCATTGAGTAACCGGTTAAGGATATGCTGACAGCAATATGATCAAAAATTGAACCACGTTTTACTGCTGCTAATACACCTATCGGGATCCCAAGAATAATCGCAAATAACATCGCAAAAATACTTAGCTCTACAGTAGCCTTAAAACGTGGAACGAACTCATCCCATACCGGCATATGACTTTTCAATGAAACACCAAGATTGCCGTGTAGTATTCCATTAATATAATTGATGTACTGTTTCCACAGAGGCTGATCTAAACCAAATTGTGCCATTAATTCAGCATGGTGCTCAGAAGATATACCATGTTCTCCAATCATAATTAGCAAGGGATCGCCAGGAATGAAATGTACAAAAGCAAAGGTTAATAATGTAATACTAACCAATGTTGGGATCATCATTCCTAAACGTCGTAGCACAAAATATAGCATAGGCTAGATTCTCAATTATATATTGCAGTTATATACTGCAAATCTTATATATAAAGAAACGTATAGTACATTGTCATTACAGATAGGTAATATGCAATTATAAGAAATGCATCAAGATAAGTTATCTTACAGATAACCATATTAAAAATGATTCAAAAATTTACCTATTAATTATTTAAAAATCATTTAATATCAACATATTGAAAGTAATGTTTTCCTAATGGATCAATTACATATCCTGTTACTTGCTTACTTACGGGTTCATATATAGTAGAATGAGCTATCATTAATGCTGGAACCTGATCATGCATGATAATTTGAGCTTGTCTATAAAGTTCAAGACGTGTATTTTGATTGGAAGTTCTTCGTGCTGATTGGATTAACTCTTCAAATGGCTTATAGCACCAATGAGAATAATTAGAACCATCTTTGGCTGCAGCACAGCTGAATAAGGTAGCAAAGAAATTATCTGGATCTCCATTGTCCCCAGTCCATCCCATCATTAATGCTTGATGTTTTCCAGCTTTTGCAAGCTTTAAATATTCTCCCCATTCAAATGTAACGATTTTGGTCGTAACTCCAATTTTAGCCCAATCAGCCTGTATCATTTCCGCCATACGTCGCGCATTTGGGTTATAAGGACGTTGTATAGGCATGGCCCATAAATCAATAGAAAATCCCTTGGTTATACCTGCTTGTCTTAAGAGTGCTTTTGCTTTTTTAGGATTATATTGATAATCTTGGACGTCATCATTATAGCCCCATATGGTCGGAGGAATTAAGTTTTTTGCAACTTGTGCAGCGCCTTGATAAACAGCATCAATAATAGCCTGTTTATTTATAGCCATGCTTAATGCCTGACGTACCTTTACATTATTTAACGGTGTTTTTGTAGTATTAAAAGATAGGTACCCTATATTCATGCCTGCTTGTTTTATTAAATTAATTTTTCTATTTTTTTTCATATTAACAATATCGGCTGGATTAGGGTATGGCATAATTTGACACTCACCTTTCTGTAATTTAGCATAACGCACTGATGCATTTGGAGTAATAGAAAAAATTAGATGATTAATTTTTGGCTTTGTACCCCAAAAATTCGGATTTGCTTTATAAACAATACGTGCATCTCTTTGGTATTGTTGTAATATAAAAGGACCAGTACCTACAGGATGGATATCAATTTCTTCTGGTGTGCCTAATTTTAACAAATTATCTGCATACTCTTTTGAAAGAATAGAGGCAAAATCCATACCAAGATCTGTTAGAAAAGGTGCTTCTGAACGAGTTAGTTCAAAACGAACAGTATAATCATCAATTTTTTCAATTTTCCTGATTAATTTAGGCATATCCATACTTTGAAAATATTCATAACTACCACCAGAAATATTATGGTACATATGGTTTTTTTCTAATTGACGATTAAAAGAAAAAAGTACATCATCTGCATTAAAATCACGAGTTGGTTTGAAGTATTTAGTTGTTTGCCATTTTACATGCTTGCGTAAATAAAAAGTATAATTTTTACCATCTCTGCTAATATGCCACTTTTCTGCTAATCCAGGCTGTAGCTGTGTAGTACCAATTTTAAACTCAACGAGACGATTATAAATTTGTACTGAACTAGCATCATAAGTAGTACCCGATGCAAATAACTGTGGATTAAATCCTTCTGGCGAACTTTCTGAACAATAAACGAGAGTTTTTCCCTGGATGCTTGTAGAAAATATTATAGCTATTAGAGTAAGACTGATCTCTAATATCTTAAATTTAGCTAAGGAGTTAACCATTTTTTTCTCCATTGATTAGTATGTATACAAGGCTCATCCAAAGTATTTCATTATATAAGTATTTTATTGTTAGCTTAATAGAATACTATTCTCTAGCAAACTATTTCATATATGCACGTGTAAATTTTTAAAATTCATTGAATTAACGAGTTAAATATATTTCCCAAATATTCATATAAAAATTTCATTTCGACAAATTCAAATAAAGTTGTATACATCTACACTCTGAATAGAATTAAAAATCTAATAAACTATATAATTTATCATAAATGATGATTTAGACAAATTTTCATAAATTATGTCAAAAAGTAATAAAATTAATCCTATATAATAAAGTTAAACATATTATATTATTGCATTTAATAGAGAGGATTATTAATTTACAATCAATCAAACATTAAAAAATAAATACGTTAATTATTATCATGTTCGAAAATTAATTACAAAATTTAAACTATGTATAGATAGAAAATATTTCTGAACTACTTAATTATGCAAATACGAATTTTTCATAAAATGACAATATACAGGCAAAAAGATCTCATAAAACAATATAAAGCAGATTGCATTAATATAGTATTATATAGATACATTTCAATATTACGTAAACATAAAACTATAAGTAGTACGTAAGCAATATTTTAAACTGAAAGTTTACATATACATACTATTTCATAGTATGTATTTTATTCTCTGTAATAAATATTTTTAACATCTTATTCTAATTATATTAGTGTATAAATATAAAAACATATTTCGAAAATTGAATAATATGCTAAAAACAATATGAAATATTAAGTATAATTATACGGTTTTAATATAAAGTGGTCGTATATAATTTTTATAGCAATTTTAAAAACATTAAACATCCAAACACCTTCTAGGCGATTATTAAATAAGCATTGTATTAATATTAAATATCTTCTAATATTAATAATTTCTTTGAAGAAAGATATTTTAATTGTAGAACGTGCTCTGTGAGAGCATATCATTTACATACTTGCCTGATAAATTTGTTTAGTTAAGTTGTCCAATAATGTATATCTACGTCGATACTCAGCTCGTTTCTTGCTAGCAATTGTTTTTAAATCTTTACGTACCATACATAATGGCAATTTAAAAAGACCATCATTTTGAATTTCACCACCTAATGAAAGCCAAAAATCACTGTAACTAGCAAATAATTTATCTCTTTTGCTATAGCGATAACGTAAACTATGAAACACATGCACAGTATCACTAACACCTACAATGTTTCGAACTTTGCATAGTGCCGCTAAAATAAATATAACCTCCATTAGTAAGCGCTTTGGAAATAAACCATGCAAGGATTTAGTTGCAGTACGAATTACTGTATTAGAAATGTTTTTTCGAGGTCCCTGTAAGCCTCCAATTACTATAGTCCATTCCTGATTTTTTCGTAGAATAATAGAAAATGAAAGCGAAGTAATTAATTCTCCCTCAAATTGCAAATATAACATAATTTCGCCTTCCCGCTCAAAAAGTCCAGGACAAAAATTAATTGAAAATTTTTCACCATTTTTACCATCAAAATTGGCTAACATAACGTCATCCTGATTTTGTAAAAGCTGACGTAACTTACAATTATCTAATTTATCGATAAAGGTATAATGGTCAATAATTGCTTGTGCACGTTGCACCATACTTAAACCAATATGCAGATAAGGACGATGCGGTTTTAATACTAACAAACCTTGTACAACTAGTAACTCATGTAGCATAGGTAATTTTGCTAATTTCTTAAAATAATTTATGTTAACAACAGGAAAAACTATAAATCTTAAAAGAAATTTAATACGAAATTTTTTACTTTTCCATAAATTATGTGGTCTAAATTTACCACTTATTAAAGATAAACATATTGATAATAAAGAGCTATTTTTATTAAAATGTATTTTAATAGTAGACATATTTATCTTCAGCTATATGAATCATCATGCAAATTGCTATATAGACATAGTTAGCAATAGTAAATTAATCAATAAGATCTTGAAATAATCAGTAAGACAAATCTAAATTAAGCATTTAGAATGCACAGAAAATAAACAAGAAAACCGATGAAAATCACCGGTTTCATATTATCATCAAATTATAACTTAATTAATTATTTAATATAATTAAAACGTACTGTTGCTTCATCCCAGTTGACAACGTTCCAAAATGCTTTAATGTAATCAATGCGCTTATTTTGATACTTTAAATAGTATGCATGTTCCCAAACATCTAAACCCAAAATAGGATACCCTGATACATTAACAATCGATTGCCCCATAAGCGGGTTATCCTGATTAGCAGTAGAGGTTACAGCTAACTTACCATTATTTTGTTTAATCAACCAAGCCCATCCTGAACCAAAACGAGTTGTTGCTTCATTTTCAAAAGTCTGTTGAAAATTTTGCACACTCCCAAAATCGTTTTCGATAGCGTTTTTAAGTTCTCCGCATAGAAAAGTACCAATTTTTAAACTTTTCCAAAATAAACTATGATTAGCATGACCACCAGCATTATTGCGTATAGTATTTCTTTTATCTGCTGGCAATTCAGATAGTTTAGTAATGAGCTCATCCACAGGTAGATTTTGGAAATTCATATCTTGCAAAGCAATATTAGTATTATTAATATACGTTTGGTGATGTTTGGTATGATGGATTTCCATAGTTTGTTTGTCAAAATACGGCTCTAACGCATCATATGCGTAAGGTAGCGATGGCAGTGAATAACTCATATTTTCCCTCTTGGATTAGTATTAATTACTAACATTCATCTAGTTACTACTTTGAACGTTTCTAATCAAAGTATGGTTAATTAACCATATTAAATAAATTCATGATTTTCATTAATTTATTAATAAATTATCTAATTATTGATCAATAAATTTTTAATTAAATTACGTCAAAATAACATTTTATCTATTTTTAATACTTAAAAAATAGTCATGGTATTTTGATAAGTAACTTATAATTAAATAATAATTTGATATTATTAAAATTTATTTTTAAAATGCACACCTATATTAATAAGTTATTGTTTTATATTAAATATGAATTGATCATATGAATAAATTATAAAAAATACTAAAGATAAAACTGTATATAGAATATTACATTATTAATCACAAGTTTTTCTATTAAAATAACTCTAAAATGTTTGCATAGCACTTTATAAGTTTCATAATATAAAATCTAACAAATAAACAACGATATATAAACCGAATATTATTCATGACGTTAGTTATACTTTCAACAAAATTACATACGATATAATTATATGATATTATAAACAATTTTTTAAAATTAGCATAAATTGTAATTTCGATATCTTAGTTTTCTACTTCAATATGCCATGAAATAGTTTCATCAGATGGAATTTAAATTACATTTTTTAGAAAGATTATTGAATTAACATAAATTTAAATATAAAATAATAAAGAGATCAATGCAAATTCTTTAAACATTTATTATAGTGATTATTACTCAAATAAAGTCCTGCTTAATCAAGCAGTCAGCAATACTTGACCAAAAGACGCTTAATGATATTAACTATAGCAAAAAATTTACTATTTAACGATATAATTTACTTAATAAAAAATTTAAATAAAATATCGCTAAACAAGTTATATTCCGTTCCTGTTAATTATCAGTATAATATGTGCTATTCTAAAGAATCCTTTCTGGATGAGTATAAATGGTAGCACGACCAAGTTTGCTAAAACCTATCAAAGAAACATTGAAACGTTTAGCTATATCCACTGCAAGACAAGTAACGGCGGATACTACAAATAAAATCTCTACACCACACATAGCTGATTTATAAACTATTTCATAACTAGCTCGACTAGACAGTAATACAGCACCTTTATACCACATATTTTTACTGCAATATCCTAGTAACTTATCTAATGCTACATGACGACCTACATCTTCAAATGCTACTAATAAATTACCTTCAGGTGACATCCATGCTGCTATATGTGTACAACCTGTAATATTGCCAATCAACTGATAATCTCGTAACTGTGCTAACCCTATATCAACATTAGCTAAATTAAAATTTTGAGTAAATGCTAAAGGTTTTATATATTTATCAATCTGATCTAATTGCTCAATGCCACACAATCCACAACTAGTACGTCCAAACATTGTACGGCGCTGTTTTTTTAAGGCAATAAAACAACGACTGGATAACTCAATTTTCACTTCAATACCTTTACATACTAATACGACATCGATACCGAAAATATCACTAGGAGATGCGATAATCCCTTCTGATAGCGAAAATCCAAGAGCAAAAATTTCTAAATCATTAGGTGTCGCCATTATTACTACATGAGAAATACCATTGTATATCAATGCGATTGGTATTTCTTCTGCTAACCAATCTACTGTTCTTTTATTAAGATTATGACGTTTCCAGACTGAAACTTTTTGCATGCCAATAATTGTTGTATAATCAATTTTCTGAATATTTCGCTCTTTTTTTTCCACTTTTTTTTATCCAAACTAGTATTAAACAAGCTACTCTATCATCTAAAAATATTTCTATATTTGCTTATATAATTCTATGGAATTAACTATTCAGTGTAGATACCATAACATTTATATTTTCATTTTAAATTAGAGGATAAAAGATTTATCTTTTAGAATAATAGATCTGTTATTTAACAAATCAGTTATATTGTATTAATAAATTTTTATTTACTAATGAATCTTAATTCACATTTATTGTAGATATAAATGCATAAAAATTTTTAAATATATATGAATTAATATATTATAGTATTGCAGTAATATTTAGAATACCATTAAGAAAAAATTTTTACTACGTGCGCAATTTTTTCATTATCTTAATTTAATATAAGTTAAATATACTTTAACTATATTTGATATTTAAACAGTATTAGAGTAAAAAATAATTTTATTGTTAATACTAAAATATAATGCTGTAAACGTTATTTAAAACTAATTTTTATTTACTCTAATTAAAATGAACGTTTCATTTTCTGCATTGTAATGCGATCTGTATTTAATGCTGACTATAAAATTGAAATATCTGCGATCTGTAAAAACAAATCACGTATTTTCGCTAGTAATGTTAAACGATTGATTCGTATATTAGAATCATCTGTATTAACCATAACGTTATTAAAAAAATTATTTATTGGGTCAACCAATTTTGCTAGTTCAATTAATGCTTCCATATAACATCCTTTTTCAAAATGAGGTTGAAGTTTTTCATTTAGCACAGTAATAAAATTAGCTAGTTGAATTTCAGCATTTTCTTTTAAAAGAGCAATTTGTATATTATCATTTAATCGATCAGATAATTTTGACTTTGCTAAAATGTTAGAAATTCTTTTATTAGCAATAACCAATAAGTTCCATTCTTTTAAAAAATACAATTGAGATATTGCTTTTACACGTGCATCAAAGTCTGCTGGGCGAGTTGGCCGACATACCATTACTGCTTGAATAATAGTGATTTCATAACCTTTTTGCTGATACCAAGTATAGAAACGGCCCAATATAAAATCAATGATTTTATTTACAATGTTCACATTATTAATTTTAGCACCATAAAGACGTACCGCTTCTTCTGTTAATGTTTGTAGATCTAAAGGTAGCCGTTTTTCAACAATAATACGTAGTACACCAAGAGCAGAACGACGTAGTGCAAACGGATCCTTGTCACCTTTGGGCGGCTGGTTAACCCCAAAAATACCTGCTAAAGTATCTATTTTATCAGCAATCGCTACAGCACAGGAGACAAGGTTAGCAGGTACATTATCACCCGAAAAACGTGGTTGATAATGTTCGTTAATAGCTACAGCTACATCTTCTACTTCGCCATCACAGCGTGCATAATGCATGCCTATAATACCTTGCATATCAGTGAATTCACAAACCATATTAGTTACTAAATCACATTTAGAAAGCAATGCAGCGCGCGCAGCATGATTAACGTTAGCTCCAATTTTAATAGCTATCCACTTTGCTAATGCTATAATACGGGAAGTTTTTTCACGTAATGTACCTAATTCTTTTTGAAATAAAATATTTTTTAAATTCTTTAAATTATCTTCTAGACTTTGTTTTCGATCTGTATTAAAGAAAAATTTTGCATCAGAAAAACGTGCACGCACTACTTTTTCATTCCCTTTAATTACTTGTTTAACATCTTTCGATTCAATGTTAGCAACAAAAATAAAATATGGTAATAAGTGACCATCGTGAGAATATATAGGAAAATATTTTTGATCAACTTTCATAGTGTAAACTAAAGCTTCAGTTGGTACACTTAAAAACTTCTCTTCAAATTTTGCTCTCAATACTACTGGCCACTCTACTAACGAAGTGACTTCTTCTAATAAATTATCACTCAGATCAACATTGCCATTTAATTGATATGCTATTATTTCAGCAGTTTTTTTAATTTCAGATTTACGTAAATTATAATCAGCAATTACTTTACCACGTTCTAATAAAATTTGAGGATATTGATCAGCATGTTCAAGAATCAGTTTTTGTTTACCCATAAAACGGTGGCCGTAAATTACACGATTGGATTGAACACCTAAGATAGTTGCAGGAATTAACGCATCGTTCAGTAATAATGTCACGGTATGAATTGGCCGAACAAATTGTATGTCACTCGTACCCCATCGCATTAATTTTGGAATTGGCAATTTACTTAATGCAGTAGCTACTATCCCTGGTAAGAGAGATTGAGCTTGTTGACCTTTTATAAATGTATGGTAAGCAAGATATTCTCCTTTTTTATCATTAAAACATTTAGCTTGATTAAGTGTTATCCCATTACGACATGCCCATGCATGAGCTTCTTTAGTAGCTATACCATTAGAATCAAAAGCTTTGGAAATAGGCGGACCTCTATTTTCAATTTCGCGATCTAACTGCATAGTAGCAAGATGAGCTACTTTAAGAGCTAAACGACGTGGCGTGGCAAACCAATTTACTTTTCTATAAGCAAGACCAGCATTATTTAAACCAACAGAAAGGCGTGTAGCAAAAGCTTCTGCTAAGCTACGTAGTACTTTCGGTGGTAATTCTTCAGTACCAATTTCCACCAAAAAAGTTTTTTCATTCATAGTTACTCTTTACTTATTTCTATTGCACATGGGAAATCCAAGTGCTTTACGTGAGGCATAATAAGTTTCGGCAACAGCTTTCATTAAAGTACGAATACGTAAAATATAACGTTGACGTTCAGTCACTGAGATAGCTTGACGCGCATCTAGCAAATTAAAGTTATGGGTAGCTTTTAAAATACATGCATAAGCAGGTGCCAACAAAGGTTTTTCGAAAGCTAATAGTTGTTTAATTTCTTTTTCGTAATGTTCGAAAGAACTAAAGAGAAAATCTAAATCTACACATTCAAAATTATAAGTTGATTGTTCTACTTCATCCTGAAAGAATAACTCTCCATAGGTGATTCGACCCAATGCACTATTACTCCAAATTAAATCATACACACTATTTACACCTTGAATATACATAGCTAACCGTTCCAAACCATAAGTGATCTCACCGGTTATTGGTTTACATTCAAGTCCACCTACTTGTTGAAAATAAGTGAACTGAGTTATTTCCATGCCATTTAACCGTACTTCCCAACCAAGTCCCCAAGCACCCAAGGTTACACTTTCCCAATTATCTTCCAAAAAACGGATATCATGGATTGTTGGATCAATACCTAATGCTTTCAAAGATCCAAGATACAAATCTTGTATATCATGGGGTGATGGTTTAATAATTACTTGGAATTGATAGTAATGCTGTAAACGATTTGGATTTGCACCGTAACGACCATCAGTAGGGCGACGTGAGGGCTGTACATAAGCAGCGGCAATTGGTTCCGGTCCTAATACACGTAAGCAAGTGATGGGATGAAAAGTGCCAGCACCTATTTCCATATCAAATGGTTGAACAATGATACATCCTTGACGTGCCCAATAATTTTGTAAAATCCAGATTAATCCTTGGAAAGTCTCACGATCAAATTTTTGCATGTTATAGTTGCACGCGATACAATTGAATAAAAAGTGTATAATATTATACCTTCTGAGTACAGATTGTGCAGCTAGAAATTATAATTTTATGTAGCTATCGTTACAAATATATTACATATGTAGTTAGCAATAAAAAATAGAATAATGTTTATTGTAAATTTATTTCTTATGAGATGATAAAATTTTTATGATTATATACTATATTATTGATATATAATCATATTTTTTTGTTAATCAGATAAATAGCTCATGTCGTCATATATTCAGGGCTAGGGATTATATCTTTTGCTTTTTATTACATACCATATAAACATCTTTTTAAATTAACTTTTTGAAAGTTATATCTTAAGAAATACTTTTTCATAATAAATGTGCAATTATGTATTAATTAGAGAAATTCAATAATATTAGTGTAAAGTACTTTATAAAAACATGATTTAGTAATACGACAATTGTTATTTTATATAATAATCTAGAAACTACTGATTTTTTTATGCTATTCTTAAAAAGAGAATTATGATAGCGTATTTACATAAAATAATTAAGTATACTATAGATACTCTAAAGAGAGAAAACCCTAATTAATAATATTTTAACTATTTAAAACATATGTATATTTTACTTAATCAAATTTAAACTAAATGAAACAGAAATAATAACGAAAATATTATTATCAAACTATAATTAATAGCATAGAATTAATATTCATCACCTCTTATACGACTGCGATAACTTTCCCAATCAAAACGTACCCATAAACTATTTCCAAGACGCATACGATCCATTACACGCTCACCCAGCAATGCGTTCATACTCGAAGGATCAAGATTTGAAAGCATGCCTGTTGGACGTTTTGAAGAAGAACGACGATCAACAATCTGATTAATTATTACTTTTTCATAACGTGATTCACTTTGTATTCCAATTTCGTCTATTACCAACAAATTAACATGGCTGAGATCATGTAGTAAACGTTGTTCTGTAACACTACTACTTCCATTAAAAGTACTTTTCATACTTGACATTAAATCAGCTACAGTAAGAATTACAACGCTCTTACCGCGTAAAATTAAATCATTACCTATTGCTGCTGAAAGATGATTCTTCCCAGTACCTGGTCTTCCAGTAAAAACAAAACTAGCTATACTGTTTTCAAATTTAGCTGCGTACTCTCGGGCTAGATTTAATGCTTTGCGTTGCCCATTATTTTCTACTCGATAGTTATCAAATGAACAATTCATATACAATTCACGAATACCAGAACGACCCATAACACGTTGCATTTTCATAGCACGATTTTCGAGCAAAATTGCTTCAGAACGTAAGCGACCTTGTTCTTGATTCCAAGCTAACAATTCTTCACCGCTTTCAAATTTTGGTTTGATATTAGACGGTATAAGCTTCTTTAAACGACTAAATAGATCGTTTGGCGTTTTCATTGTTCACCTCGGAAACCATCGGGAATATCGTAATGAGTACTTGCAAATTGACTAATAATTCGTCTTTGGTGTCTATTATTAGCAAAACGATTCATTTGTATATTTCTTGCCAATTTTTATTACCATTGTACATGATGAAAAAAGCGTCCTTCATCTTGCGAATATGCGATAAAAGCGGCGATTTCATGCGCTGTTGGAGATTAACTTACGTTGTTATGCCCCATACTGACTTCTGCTTGACGTTAAAATCATCTTCTGGTTGCCAACCCTCATACATAGCAAACTTACCTCCTTGTGTAAGGACGAGATTATCATAAAAAACACATTTTCATCTAGCGAAACATTGTTAGGCTTCTTAGTTACTGTTTCTGATGCTAATAACAGTGCTAATTGTTGAAGTGTCATGTCAATACATAAAACGTTGGTTCATTATGCTGAAGAAGTGCTAATGTGCCATTATCAGCATTTAGAAAAGCGCTAGATGGATCGTTACAAAAACTATCTAGACCTACTAGCGTTGAAATTAACATTTTGACTAGCATGAAACAACCCAACATTGATGAATATTATGAATTGGTGAAACTGATATTTTATTATTTGACATTCAGTGTATCTGTTTTAGCACAGAATTACTAGAAAAGCATGATAGGATTTTCATGCAACATAGTATAATCTAGATACTTTCATATTTTCGATCTTCTCAATTGACTATTAAAGGTAGATACATTCTACTTTATTACTTTAATAACTATATTAAACATTATAAAACAATAAAAAAACAAAGTTGACTACTATCATTCAATCCAAGTATATCAAAAAATGCAAAATTTAAAAAAATTAAGACGTTATCTTAAATTTGTGTTATTAATAACATGTTTTCATATCAAGACACTCAATATAATACATCTTTTTTTAACAAATGATATGAAGGACAATCTTCAACAAACCAATTAATAAGTCCATATGGTTGTTCAGAGTCAGTGAGTACAGAGCGCTTAATGTAAATTAAAAAATAATTATTTAATTATTTCTATGCGACGTGGTTTTTCTTTTTTTGAAATAAAATGTTCTAAATCAATAATTAATAAACCATTTTCAAGACGTGCATCGCGTACGGTAATTTGTTCAGCCAGTTGAAATTTTTTCTCAAAATTATGTTCAGTAATACCTCGGTATAAATATCTACGATCTTTTTGTTTTGTAGAATCATGTACTCCACACACTACTAAAATATTGTTATGCAAAGTAATATCTAATTCCTCTTCTGCAAAACCTGCTACAGCAACCGTAATACGATAATGGTTTTCGTCATCAGTTAATTCAATATTGTACAAAGGATACCCATCATTAGATTTGTCGTGATTAGATCTAACTATATTAAATGTATCATTAAAATCTACAGAAGACCGATACGAGGGAGAGAGATTAAAATTATGCATCATAAAACTCCTGATAATCAATAAGCTTTGGTAACTTTCCATTATTAAATTATTGATACAAGGTATCTAATTGATCATGGCGACTAAAACATGTTCGCATTCCAAATATAAGGATTTGAAATTAGTTTTCAACTCACGCAATACATATTTTAAAAATTTCACGTAAACTATTTAATTTAAAATTTATAATCTGAAAATAGATCGAAAATATTATATAAATAAGAATTATTAAATATATATTAAATTAATTAATTAAATTATAACACATGTGTTTTTGGAGGTCGTTTGATTTACAACATCATATAATATAAAATTATATGAAAGAAAATAAATAGTTTGCTATAAAATACATAACTAACAAAGGCATTTTTTAATCGCGAGTAAAATCTTGACAGTTTAAATATCAATATTAGAAACTTTCAATGCATTTTCTTCTATAAATGCCCGTCTGGGTTCTACTGCATCACCCATTAATGTAGTGAAAAGTTGATCAGCAGCTATAGCATCTTTAACAGTAACACGTCGCATACATCGACTTTCTGGATCCATAGTAGTAGTCCATAATTGTACTGGATTCATTTCTCCCAAACCTTTATACCTCTGCATATATAAACCACGTTGAGATTCTTTAGCAAGCCATTCAAACGCTTCTTCAAAATTAGTTACTAATTGACGATGTTCGCCGCGTTCTATAAAAGTATTTTCTTTAATTAAACCACGTAATTCGTTACCTAAAAAACAAATTTTACGGTATTCCAACCCATTGATGAAATCAATATTTAGTGCATAATGTCTTTCTATACCATGAGTACGAACTTGCAGTATAGGAAAAAATATATTTAACGTTTTATCCTCTTGTATCTGTACTGTATAAGAGCTGTTCTGTACTTCTGACTTAGCTAGATAACTTACTAAACTTTCCGACCATTTTTTTACTGTATTTTTATTACTCAGATCACTTAAAGCGGGATTATAAATTAGTGCATGTAGTAACGAAAACGGAAAAAAACGTTCCATACGTTTAATCATTCTATAGGTACTATTCAATTCAACGACTAATTTTTTAAGTTCTTCGCCACTTATGATTAACGTATTGTTAATATTTAGCTTAGCACCTTCCAGCGCTATAGAAATCTTATATTTATCCATTGCCTCATCGTCTTTTATATACTGTTCTTGTTTTCCTTTTTTAACTCTATAAAGAGGCGGTTGAGCAATATAAACATGACCTCGTTCAATAATTTCAGGCATTTGGCGATAGAAAAATGTCAATAGCAAAGTACGAATATGCGAACCATCTACGTCTGCATCAGTCATAATTATAATACTATGATAACGTAGTTTGTCTGGATTATACTCATCACGCCCGATACCACAGCCTAAAGCAGTAATTAAAGTAGCTACTTCTTGTGAAGAAAGCATTTTATCAAAGCGCGCTTTTTCAACGTTAAGAATCTTGCCTTTCAGTGGTAAAATCGCTTGATTTTTACGATTGCGCCCTTGTTTTGCGGATCCACCAGCAGAATCTCCCTCAACTAAATATATTTCAGAAAATACTGGATCACGTTCCTGGCAATCTGCTAATTTACCCGGCAATCCAGCTAAATCAAGTACACCTTGACGACGAGTTATTTCTCGTGCTCGACGTGCTGCTTCGCGTGCCCTTGCTGCATCAATAATTTTAGTTATGATTATTTTAGCATCATATGGCCTTTCTAGAAGATATTCTTGTAAAATTTCATTTGTCTGTTGTTCAACTGCGGACTTGACTTCCGACGAAACTAATTTCTCTTTAGTCTGTGAGGAAAATTTTGGATCCGCTACTTTTACCGATATAACTGCCACTAAACCTTCACGTGCATCCTCGCCTGTAATATTAATTTTGTTTTTTTTATTGTATCCTTCCTTCTCTACATATACATTAAATGTACGAGTTACGGCTGCACGAAAACCTGCTAAATGAGAGCCACCATCACGTTGTGGAATATTGTTAGTAAAGCAGTAGATGTTTTCCTGAAAACCATCATTCCACTGCAAAGCAATCTCCATGCTGATATTGTCTTTTTCAGAAGAAAAATAACAAATATTAGCGTGAATGGGATTTTTATTGCGATTTAAATACTCAACAAACGCTTGAATACCTCCTTCATAATGAAAGTGATCTTGCTTATTATTACGTTTATCTTTCAGCCGAATCCAGATGCTAGAATTTAAAAATGACAATTCACGTAAACGTCTTGCTAGAATATCATATTCAAATTCAATTACGTTAGAGAAGATATCATAACTGGGCCAAAAACGTATGCACGTACCGGTTACTGTAGTATTATTGCCAATTATACTTAATGCGCTCTGTGGTACACCATGAATGTAAATTTGTTGGTATATTTTTCCATCACGATGAATGATTAAATCGAGTTTTTGCGACAGTGCGTTTACTACCGAAATACCTACACCGTGTAAACCACCAGAGACCTTATACGAATTATCATCAAATTTACCACCTGCATGTAATACGGTCATAATTACTTCAGCAGCAGAGATCCCTTCTTCAGGATGAATACCAGTTGGGATACCTCGACCATTATCTTCTACTGTTACAGAATTATCTGTATGAATAGTTACAATAATATTATTACATTGGCCAGCGAGCGCTTCATCGATAGCGTTATCTACAACTTCGAATACCATATGATGCAAACCAGTTCCATCATCTGTGTTACCAATATACATACCTGGACGTTTGCGCACTGCATCAAGTCCTTTGAGGACTTTAATACTAGAGGAGTCATAGGAATTCGACATCTAATTTTCTCACTCATGTCATTGTTAGTTAAGATTTAAATTTTTGATTTAGAATAGATTTTATCGATACAATAATAAATTATATTTTTAATTCTCATATTAATCATACTTTACTATCTTATTACTTTAAAAACCAGTGCAATTGAGACTATATGGTTTTTTTTAAGATGATTCAGTCGATTAATATGCGACTGTAATCTACATTTGAATTCTATTAAGATGCTGGAAATACAAATTTTACAATTATATCCTGTGGATACAAAATTTTAATTTAACTAAATAAAATTTTAAATTGTGTTAACTGCTTGTTTTAAATAAAACCATTAGCTTTATTGCAGACTATTGAATACTTGTATTTAAGTACCATGGTCATGGTACTTAAAGTTCTTTAATGCAGAAAGCTAATATAAATATTTTTGCGAGAATAAAATTTAAACGTTAATTGTTATTTTACTCAAAACTAATTTAAATAGCAATTTTTTTCAATTTAATTATTTAGCGTATAACATAGTTACATATTATTAATTTACTTCAGTTTATTCAAAGTAAAAATCATTAATTCTAGTATTACACAAGAGATTAAAACATAGTGAGCAAGCGTATTTCTGCTAAATTTATTAGTATATTTACTATGCAATTAAATTTTATGAAATCAATATAAAAATCTGCCTGCATTGTAAAAATAATAATCAATTTGGATGTTCCAGCATTAATGATTATTAAATATTTCAAAGCAATTATTTACAATCTCGAATTTACTAATTTCAAAATAATTAAATTATTTGATAATAACTAATTATTTGATAATAACTATAATTAGTTATTACTTATTATATTAAATATCAATTTTTATCATCTTGTAAAATCTAATGGTTCTTAAATGTTTTGATAATTACATTTATTCATTATAAATTCTGACACACTGTCAATACTTAAAGCATAAAAATAAATTCACTATATCAACTGATTACTTATCTAATTTTAAAAAATGTATTACATAGCACAAGCATGTATAATGCAGAATTAACTAAAACTGATATATCAAAATAATATATTTAGTTATACTAAAATTAATACGTTCTATAATCTCATTGGCATAATAACGTAAGTCGAAACTGGGTTAATAGCATCTTCTATTTGCATGCTTGAAGCAGAATCAGTTAGCGATAAACGTACAGTTTTACATTTTAATGTATTTAATACATCTAGTAAATAATTAATATTAAACGAAATTTCTAATTCTTCTCCTACATAATGAATATCTAATATTTCTTCTGCTTTTTCGTGTTCTAAATTATTAGCAGTAATTTTAAGCTGATTTTTAATTATATGAATATTTACACTGCGAAATTTTTCATTTGATAAAATTGATACTCGAGTAAATGCTTTTTTCAATAATTCACAGTTTATTTCTAATATTTTATCTGCATTGTTCAATAATACATGACGATAGTCAGGAAAGGACCCATCGACTAATTTACATGTAAAGATAAACTCATCGATACAAGCGCGTATTTTACTACTACCAATCTGTATTTGCAACGTTTTTTCACTGCTATTAAGTAAGCGTACTAGTTCAATCACACCTTTACGTGGTATTATTACAGAATGTTTTTTTAATACCTGCGAAATCTGCTGTGAACAAATGGCTAAACGGTGTCCATCGGTCGCTACAGTACGCAACTCATTATTATTAGTTTCAAACATTATACCATTTAGAAAGTAACGTACATCCTGATTTGCCATAGAAAAAGATGTATCTTCAATAAGACGCTTTAACGTTGCCTGGGAAAGATTAAAATCTATTTTAATTTCCCAATTTTCTATATTAGGAAAGTCACTAGCAGGTAATGTAGAAAGTGAAAAACGGCTACGGTAAGAATAAATTATTATACGATCACCTTTTAAAGTTAGATTAATTTGTGATGCTTCAGGTAGATTACGGCAAATGTCAAGAAATTTGCGAGAAGATACCGTAATAGCTCCTGGATGATACTCTTGGGTTAATACGATACGTGCAACCATTTCTGTTTCTAAATTAGTGCCAGTTAATAATAGTATGCCTTCATTTACCTGAAGCAATATATTGCCAAGGATTGGCAAAATTTGACGTTTGCTAATTAAACTATTAACTTGTTGCAAAGGTCTTAATAATTTTTCGCGCTGTATAATAAATTTCATGGAAATTATGAAGATAAAGTCTGAATAAGATTAGAAAAATCTTTTTTTATATCATTTGTTTCTTCTCGTAACTGCTCAATTTTTCGACAAGCATGCAATACAGTAGTATGATCGCGACCACCAAACGCATGACCAATTTCTGTAAAACTATGATTAGTAAGTTTTTTAGCCATTACCATAGCCATTTGACGTGGACGTACTACAGATCGCGAACGCTGTTTTGATAATAAATCACATACTTTAATTTTATAATATGCAGCTACTGTCTTCTGGATGTTATCGATAGTAACTAATTTTTCTTGTAAAACTAATAAATCACGCAAAGCTTCTCGTACTAAGTCGATAGTAATAGCACGACTGCTAAAATTAGCATTAGCAATGACACGATTTAGTGCACCTTCTAGTTCGCGAACATTAGAACGCAATTGTTTAGCAATAAAAAAAGCTACTTCACATGGTAAGGCGATGTGATTTTCATGCGCTTTTTTCATTAATATTGCTACGCGTGTTTCTAATTCTGGTGGTTCAATAGCAACTGTCAATCCCCAACCAAAACGTGATTTAAGACGATCTTCTACACCGTGAATTTCTTTAGGATAACGATCAGAAGTCAAGATAATTTGTTGATGACCTTCAAACAATGCATTAAAAGTATGAAAAAATTCTTCCTGTGAACGTTCTTTGTTAGCAAAGAATTGAATATCATCGATAAGTAATGCATCTACAGAACGATAATAATACTTGAATTGTTCTATTGCATTGTTTTGAAGAGCTTTTACCATATTCTGAACAAAACGTTCAGAATGCATATAAACTACTCTTGCATTTGATTTGCATATAATAATACAGTTAAATACTGCGTGTAGCAAATGAGTTTTACCGAGACCAGTGGCACCATAAAGAAACAACGGATTATAAGCTCTACCCGGATTATTTGCTACTTGACGTGCTGCTGCCCGTGCTAATTGATTAGATTTACCTTCTATAAAATTATCAAAATTGTGACGATTATTAACATGATCACAATAAGTAACGTCTGCATGGGCTGGCATGGCATTCCAATTTGAGCGTTCCATGGATGTTTTTGCCCAACTATTTTCTAGAAATGTAGAGCTATGGCTAATGTTCTTGAATTTTTCCATTTCGATTTGAGTTTTAGTAGCTTGTTTTATTGAAAACGTGCCTACTTCAAAATGCAGTGATGGAATATTTGAACCACAAAATTTGTTTAATACACTATTAATATTATTAAGATATTTTTCTCGTACCCAGTCGAGTACAAACCGATTGGGTGCATAGAAAGCTAATGTATTGTCCTTGAAGTTAACCCGTAACGGCCGAATCCACATGCTGAATTCAGTAGCAGGAAGTTCATCCTGTAAATACGCAAGACAATGTTGCCAAAACTTAGGTGACACGGCGGACTCCATTTGTACAAAATCGACAAGAATTGTTAGCAATAATAAAAAATACTTTTAATAAATGTATTTAAAAAAAATTGCAAACATGTTTTCATAATATCAACCTTATCGATAATAGGAAATTGTTCAAGATAGGAAGAACAATCATCCAATCAAAGACACAGAGTTCTTAATTTAACCTAATATACTATTATATTCATATGATATTAAAGATGCCATCAAGTTTCTATCTTTCGAATGATTCAGCTGCAATAAATTTTAAAATACTGTAATATTGTTTTTGCCTTTTACCATTTATTCTTCATATAATTTTTTCTTTGTAATTATTTTAATGTCTTATAGTATCACACTCACTAATCTAACATTAGCTAGCTGTACTTAGAATGTGCTATCTAATACGATGAGATAGTATTCTAAATATGGAGTTAATTGACTCTGGAATTTATAATTATTACAATTTCGTTTTCTAACTTACTTAAAAGTAGGTTGAGTACTTAATCATTTTATTTGTAGAATATGTACATTATCTTAATAAAACTTCAAATATAATTATAGAAAGGTCAATATATATGAAACGTACTTTTCAACCGTCTATTTTAAAGCGTATGCGTTCTCATGGTTTTCGTGCCCGTATGGCTACTAAACATGGACGTCAGATTATATCACGTCGCCGTGCTAAAGGTAGAAGACGTTTAACGGTATCTTCTAAAAATTAAAATAATGAATACGTTTAAGTTTCCAAGAGCATTACGTTTGTTAACTTCTGCTCATTTTAGATATGTCTTCCAATATCCGCAACGAGCTAGAAAGAATAATATTACTATACTTAGTCGATGTAATTCGTTAAAATATCCACGAGTTGGTTTAACAGTCGCCAAAAAATATGTAAAAACAGCGCATGAACGCAATCGAATTAAGCGATTAATACGTGAAAGCTTTCGAAAACACCAACACATATTACCTGAAATGGATTTTGTTGTCGTAGCGAAACAAGGAATTGCTAACCTCGATAATAGCACACTTAATAAAATATTAGAGACATTATGGCTTCATCACTGTCTATTGGCACGCGCTTTCTAATTACACTGATATATCTGTATCAGTGTATTATTAGTCCGTTGCTGGGCCCTCACTGCCGCTTTTATCCTACTTGTTCACAGTATGCAATAGAAGCTTTATACCGTTTTGGTATAGCAAAAGGCGCTTGGCTAACAATTAAACGCATATTTAAATGCCATCCTTTTAATGCAGGTGGAGAAGATTTTGTTCCACTAAAAAACCTTAATATAAGAGAACATTAATGATGGATTCGCAGCTTAATCTTTTCCTCATTGCTTTTCTATCGATATCTTTTATAATGTGGCAATCTTGGCAGATAGATCATAGTTCACAGCAACAACAGAGCCAAACTTTGCACAAAAGCAATAGTAGTAATGCAGTGAGTTATATAACAACACCTTTAGATACACTAGGCAATTCTAAATCAATAGTCACAATCAAAACTGATGTATTATTGCTACATGTTAATAGTCGTGGTGGCGATATTGAACAGGCGCAGCTATTAACTTACGCAAATAAATTAGGTTCAGATATACCAATATCACTGCTAGACACTACACCTTCATTTATTTATCAAGCACAAAGTGGATTGATAGGAATTAATGGTCCAGATAATCTAAAGACTAACTATACTCGACCACTATATCAAACTTCTCAAACTCATTTTGAGTTATCAAAAGGACAAAACGAATTACGTATACCATTTCGTTGGAAAGATAACAATGGCGTGGTTTACACTAAAACCTTTTCCTTAAAACGTGGAGAGTTTGTAGTTAACGTCGATTATGATATTAATAATACTACTTCCAAACCACTTGAAGTAATATTATTTGCTCAGTTAAAACAATCTATTAACCTTCCTAAATATCGTGATCATGATAGTAATAATTTTGCTTTGCATACATTTCGTGGTGCTGCATATTCTACAACTAATTTAAAATACGAAAAATATAAATTTGACACTATCATTGATAATCAACATTTGCATGTCATTACTAGAAATGGCTGGGTAGCAATGTTAGAACAATATTTTGCAACAGCTTGGATACCAAAAACAGACGGTAATAATACATTGTATACCAATAATTTAGGCAATGGAATTGTATGTATTGGGTATAAATCTATCCCAATTATTGTAAATTCAGGTCAACAGCGACATACTAGTGCAACTTTATGGATCGGTCCAAAAATTCAAAATGAAATGGCTGCTATTGCTCCGTACTTGGATCTAACCGTTGATTATGGCTGGTTATGGTTTATTGCTCACCCTTTGTTTAAATTGCTTAAATTTTTACATGCTTTTATTGAAAACTGGGGTTTTTCTATAATTTTTATTACGTTTATTGTGCGCGGTATTATGTATCCTCTTACTAAAGCACAGTACACTTCTATGGCAAAAACCCGCATGTTGCAACCAAAGATTAAAGCTATGCGTGATCGTTTAGGAGATGATAAACAAAAAATTAGTCAAGAAATGATTGCATTATATAAATCAGAAAAAGTCAATCCATTAGGCGGTTGTCTTCCTCTTATTATTCAGATGCCTATTTTTCTTGCTTTATACTATATGCTTTCATGTTCGGTAGAACTGCGTCATGCACCATTTATTTTATGGATTCGCGATTTGTCCGCACAAGATCCTTACTATATTCTTCCGATCATGATGGGTATTACAATGTTCTTAATGCAGAAAATGTCGCCTAGTACTGTAACCGATCCGTTGCAACAGAAAATAATGGCTTATATGCCAATAATTTTTATTCTTTTTTTTCTGTGGTTTCCATCAGGTTTAGTATTATATTACATTGTTAGTAATCTATTTACTGTTCTGCAGCAACAAATCATTTATCGTTCTTTAGAAAAGCGCGGTCTTTACAATCGTGATAGCTAAAATATTATTTTCAACTAAATTATGCTATAGGAAATAATATTTATTATTCTTAATTTTTTTAATTAAAACTTAGGGTATGATCTCGATGATAGATACTATTGCCGCTCAAGCCACTCCTGCAGGGCATGGCGGTGTTGGAATTCTGCGTATTTCTGGTAAAAAATCAGCTCAGGTAGCAAAAGCTGTATTAGGAAAATTACCAAATCCACGTTATGCGCACTATTTAGCGTTTTATGATGCCCATGGTAATATAATTGATAAAGGTATTGTTCTGTGGTTTCCGGGTCCACACTCCTTTACTGGTGAAGACGTACTAGAATTACAAGGGCATGGTGGGCCTATCATACTCGATTTATTACTAAAACGTATTATAGCAATACCTGATATTCGTATTGCTAATCCAGGAGAGTTTTTAGAGCGCGCTTTTCTGAATGGTAAGTTGGACTTGGCACAGGCAGAAGCTGTTTCGGATCTAATATATGCTAATTCTGAAAGAGCAGCACATGCTGCAGTTAATTCACTGCAGGGAGCATTTTCTATCCGTGTTAATGCAATGGTAGAAACTCTTACCAATTTACGTGCTTACGTAGAAACTGCTATTGATTTTGTAGATGAAGAAATCAATTTTTTATCTATCGATGAAATTAAAGAACAGTTAAATAAAATTATTGATCAACTTAATACTACACGTAGTATAGCGCATAAAGGTAGTTTGTTACGTGAAGGAATGAAAGTAGTAATTGCCGGATATCCTAATTCCGGAAAATCCAGTCTTTTAAATAGATTAACTGGTCGTGAAACCGCTATTGTGACCAATTTTGCTGGAACTACTCGGGATGTACTGCGAGAACATATTTGTCTTGATGGAATCACATTACATATTGCTGATACAGCAGGTTTACGCGAGACTAGTGATCCAATAGAAGAGATTGGTATTGAACGTGCTTGGAAAGAAATAATACAAGCTGATCATGTATTATTTATGGTTGATGCAAATATTACTAATATTAATATTTGGCCCGATTTTATAACACGTTTACCAACGCAGCTACCAGTTATGCTAATTCGTAATAAAGCAGACATGACTGGTGAACCAATTGGATTGAGGAAATTAAATAATCGTGTATTTATTAGTTTGTCTGTAAGTACAGGGGAGGGTATAGACATACTTTGCAATTACCTTAAACAAGCTATAGAAACTCCTAACAATAATATAGAGGGTGATTTTTTAGCACGTCGCCGCCATTTACACGCTTTAGATTTAGCAAATACTTATTTAAAACAATGCCAAGAACAACTTTTCGAAGGTTTTTCAGTTGAATTATTAGCAGAAAATTTACGCAGTGCACAATTATCACTTAATGAAATTACTGGAAAATTTACATCTAATAATTTACTAAAACGTATTTTCTCAACCTTTTGCATTGGTAAGTAACCATGTTTACGGACATTATTACACTGTTATGCATGAAATTTAAAATTATTCTAAAAATAAAATTAAAGAATGCACTTTCATCATATTAGTTGTTCAGTGCTTATATGCAGTTATAAATCATAATTATGTATATAACATACATCGCACATATCTATGTTTTATGGTTAATAATAAACGTACTGAAAAATCACCTTGGAATTTAATGATATAATACATTGTTCAACAAAAAATTTTCTCTAAACAAATTCACTGAATTATTGTTATAATAATTATTAATTATTTCATAATACCATCATCCTTAACTCGGTATATTTATAGTATTTTTTGTTTTTCATTATTTGAAAATATTTATATTTTTTGCAACTATTATTTAGATGGCAATCCATTATTCTACAGTTACTGATTTTGCCAAATTACGTGGTTGATCAACATTTGTTCCTTTAATTAATCCTACATGATATGAAAGCAACTGAAGTGGTAAAATGTAGAAGATTGGTGCAATTAATTCTTCAACATATGGTAATGAAATAATTTTTATTTTTTCATTTGCTTTAAAACCCGCGTCTTTATCAGTAAAAATATATAACAAACCACCACGAGTACGAACTTCTTCAATATTTGATTTTAATTTTTCCAAAAGTTGATTATTGGGGGCAATTACAATTACTGGGATATTTTCATCGATCAATGCTAATGGTCCATGTTTTAGCTCACCAGCTGCGTAAGCTTCAGCATGAATATAAGAAATTTCTTTCAGTTTTAATGCTCCTTCCATAGCGATTGGGTACTGATCACCTCGGCCTAGAAACAACGCATGATTTTTATCATAAAAACCTTCTGCTAATTTTTGTATAGTTTTTTCCTGTGTTAGAATTTGTTCGATTCGAGTCGGCAATTTTTTTAAAATTTGTACAATTTTATATTCAGTTATTGCTGCCATACCGTGTAATCGAGCTAATTTTACGACTAACATTAATAATACCGTTAACTGAGCAGTAAATGCTTTAGTAGATGCTACACCGATTTCAATCCCAGCTTTAGTCATTAAAGCTAAATCTGATTCACGCACTAAAGAGGAACTCTCTACATTACAAATAGCTAGAGATCCAAGATAGTCCAATTTTTTTGAAAGACGGAGTGCTTCTAAAGTATCTGCCGTTTCGCCTGACTGTGACAAAGCAATAAATAGACTATTTCTGCGCACAGCAGGTTTACGATAGCGGTACTCAGAAGCAATTTCAACATCACAAGGCATATTAGCTAATGATTCAAACCAATAACGGGATACCATACCAGAATTGTATGAAGTGCCACAAGCAATGATCTGGATATGCTCTACTTGATTAAGCAACATTTTAAAATTATCACCTAATTCGCTTAGATTGATCTTATCTTGCTTTAATCGACCGGTGAGTGTATTTTTAATCGCTATAGGTTGTTCATAAATTTCTTTGTGCATATAATGACTATAGTGGCCCTTATCATTTGCGTCATATTGCACATTAGATTTAATTCCAAAACGCTGTACTGGCTTACCATTTTGATTTAAAATTTTTATGTGACCACGTCTTACTTCCGCAATGTCACCTTCTTCTAAATAGATAAAACGGCGCGTTACAGGTAATAACGCTAATTCATCAGAAGCTATAAAGTTCTCACGAATTCCTTGTCCAATTACTAATGGGCTCCCTAAACGAATGGCTAATAGTACTGATGGATCTCGACTGTCCATAACTACTATACCGTAGGCACCTTGTAACTGTGGAATAACACGTAATACTACCTCGGATAACGTACCGCCTTGCATTTGTTGTTCCCAATGAATTAGATGTGCTACTACTTCACTATCGGTTTCAGAGACAAATTCATAACCATGTTCGATTAATTTTACACGCAGAGATGCATGATTTTCAATTATACCATTATGCGCAATAATAATATGCTTAGAAATATGTGGGTGCGCATTAACTTCTGATGGTTGACCATGTGTAGCCCAACGGGTATGTGCAATCCCCGTACCGCCAACTAGAGATAGATGCTCTACAGCTTCTACCAATTTCTGCACTTTCCCTAATCGACGTAAGCGTATTGCATGCCCAGATTCGTTAATTACAGTTAATCCAGCAGAGTCATATCCACGATATTCTAATCGACGTAAACCTTCCAAGAGAATTTCTACGATGTCACGCTGCGCTATTGCAGCAATAATTCCACACATAGTAATTTCTTCCTAGCATGCATAGGATACTGAACCCATGATAGTATTTGTACTATCTAATTTGATAGCCTGTTTTATGGTTTTAAAGGTATTTTTAAAAAACGAAATATAATTTTAATACTACTGTCAAATAGAAATATGATTCTGAATCATCGAAATCTATTTTTTATTAGGACGCTTCCAATTACATTTATGGTGTTGCTCTTTTTTGTTGTAAACTAAATCAGCTGTAAAAATATCTTTCATCACTGTAGTGCCAGCAGCAATAGTTACATTATCTACCACTGTCACCGGTGCCACTAGCTGACTATCAGAACCTATGAAAACATCATTCCCTATAGTGGTTTCAAATTTATTTGAACCGTCATAATTACAAGTAATAGTACCAGCGCCTATATTAACGTTTTGTCCAATTTTTGCATCACCGATATAAGACAAATGACCTGTTTTCGAGTTTTTACCTAATATAGTTTTTTTAATCTCAACAAAATTACCGACGTGTACCCTTTCATCTAATGTGCTTTCTAATCGCAAATGTGCGAATGGACCAACAGTACACGAATTAGCTAAATTTGAATCTTCAATTATTGTATAAGGACTAATCTTACAATCATCAGCTATTATACTATTTTTAATAATACATCCTGTTCCTATGGTGACACGATTTCCTAAAATAACTTGACCTTCAATGATAACATTGCTGTCGATTTTGATATCTCGTCCGTGTTCTAATGTACCACGTAGGTCAAAACGAGTTGGATCGTAAAGTGTTACACCGGCTAATAATAATCTTTCCGCTTGTTCTTTTTGATAAAGTCTTTCAAGCGTAGCAAGTTGTACATGATTATTTACTCCATAAATTTCACTAATACGTTCGGGATGCACGACTTTAATTGAACGTCCTTCACGATATGCTATAGAAATAATATCTGTTATGTAGAATTCTTTTTGTTTATTACAATTATCTAACATTGCTAGCCAACGTTTTAAATCAGCACCGTTAGCAATTAACATACCAGCATTAATTTCGTAAATATTTTTTTCTTTTAAAGAGGCATCTATTTCTTCAACAACTCCTATTACATCACCATGGTTACGTATAATACGACCGTATCCAGCCGGACTATCGACTATGGCAGTCAATAAACTAATACCACCATCAGGTTTCTCTTCGTATAATCGTTGTAATGTTTTTTTAGATATTAACGGTACATCACCGTAAAGAATTAAGATATCTTCATCATCAAAAAAAAAAGGCGCAGCTTGTTGAATTGCATGCCCGGTACCACGTTGTTCTTTCTGTAATATCCAATTTAATGATACATTTCTTCCCAGCGTTTCTTTAAGTAAATCCCCACAATAACCATACACAAGATGAATTTGTCGTGCGCCTATACATATAGCCGTATCAATTACATACTGTAATATGGGTTTACCTGCTAGAATATGTAATACTTTAGGAACATCAGAATATAAACGTCTACCTTTTCCTGCTGCTAAAATAACTATACTTATATTGCTTATAGACATAAAAATCCTGATTTTTTCATTGTATTATATAATTTATAATTATTCACATTACTAAAAACAATTAATTTTAAATTGCGTTACATACATTAATCACTTCCAGTGATAATAAAAAATTTCAGTATAAAATGCTAATTTTTCAATCCACATACTATTAATCGTATTCATATTCATTACATTGCTTTCTTTAATAATTCAATAACGCGCAGTTTTGCAATGGCTTTTGCCAACTCTGCAGCTGCTTGAGCATAGTCAAGATCTCTACAACTATTAGTGATATTTTTTTCTGCTTTATTTTTAGCTGCTAATGCTTTTGCTTCATCAAGATCTTGACCACGAATTGCTGTATCAGCTAATACAGTTGTATTATAGGGCTGTACTTCTAAAATACCGCCTGATAGATAAATATATTCATGTTCATTATTTTTTTTAACGATGTAAATCATTCCGGGTTTAATAGTAGTCAACAAGGGTGCATGGCCTGAATGAATACCTAAATCACCTTCACTACCTGATATTTGAATTCGCTTAACTAGACCAAAAAATATTTGTTTTTCTACACTGACTACATTTAAATGGAAAGTCATAATGATACCATAATATTTTTTGCTTTTTCCGTTGCTTCTTCGATTGATCCGACCATATAGAAAGCCTGTTCTGGCAAATGATCAAATTTACCTTCTAAAATACCCTTAAAACCATAGATAGTATTCTTTAGTGTGACGTATTTCCCTGGAAAACCAGTAAAAACTTCAGCAACAAAAAAAGGCTGAGATAAAAAACGCTGAATTTTGCGTGCCCGTGCTACTAATAATTTATCTTCTTCAGATAATTCATCCATACCAAGAATTGCAATGATGTCTTTCAAATCCTGATAACGCTGCAATATAGCTTGTATACCACATGCTACATTATAATGTTCTTGACCTACAACCAATGGATCTAATTGACGGCTAGTAGAATTAAGCGGATCAACAGCAGGATAGATACCCAAAGACGCAATTTGACGACTCAATGTAACGGTTGAATCTAAATGCGCAAAAGTAGTTGCAGGAGACGGATCTGTCAAATCATCTGCAGGTACATACACAGCTTGTACTGAAGTAATGGAACCCGTTTTAGTAGAAGTAATTCTTTCTTGCAATACTCCCATTTCTTCCGCCAATGTAGGCTGATAACCTACTGCAGAAGGCATACGACCTAATAATGCTGATACTTCTGTACCTGCTAAAGTATAGCGATAGATATTATCTATAAAGAGCAAAACATCACGTCCTTCATCGCGAAATTTTTCTGCCATGGTTAGACCAGTCAATGCTACACGTAAACGATTACCCGGTGGTTCGTTCATTTGACCGTATACTAAAGCTACTTTATCAATTACATTAGAGTCAATCATTTCGTGGTAGAAATCGTTGCCTTCGCGCGTACGTTCACCTACACCCGCAAAAACTGAATAACCTGAATGTTCAGCTGCTATATTACGGATTAATTCCATCATATTTACAGTTTTACCTACACCTGCTCCACCAAATAAACCAACTTTACCGCCTTTAGCAAATGGACAAATTAAATCAATTACCTTAATACCTGTTTCTAGTAACTCCTGAGAGCTTGATTGTTCTTCATAAGAAGGTGGTACACGGTGAATAGAGGATACCTCTACTTCACTTCCATCTTCTGCTTTTAATGCTCCTTTCATATCTATCGGTTGGCCTAATACATTCACTATACGGCCTAGCGTTGCTTTACCCACCGGAACTTGAATGGGTTTTTTTAAGTCAACGACTGTCAAATGACGTTTTAAACCATCTGAAGAACCCATAGCAATAGTACGAACTACACCACCCCCCAACTGTTGCTGCACTTCTAATATTAAATGCACAGCACCATTTTTAACTTCAAGAGCGTTATATACATGTGGTACTGAGTCCTGAGGGAACTCCACATCAACTACAGCACCGATAATCTGGACAATTTTTCCAGTTGTTGCCATATTTGAATCCTCTAGCTCATTCTATTACTAATCAGACTGCCGAGGCTCCTGAGACTATCTCGGTAATTTCCTGAGTAATGTTAGCTTGACGAGCTTTATTATAAACTAACTGTAAATCTTTGATTAAAGATATGCTGTTATCAGTTGCAGCTTTCATTGCTACCATACGCGCAGCTTGTTCACTAGCTAAGTTTTCTACAAGAAATTGATACACTTGAGATTCTATATAACGACGTAATAGAACATCTAGCAATGGTTTTGAATCCGGTTCATATAAATAATCCCATTTTTTAACTTTTATTTTTTCTGCTTCGCTTTCTGTAGATGTTAATGGTAATAATTGAGTAATCACTGGAATTTGAGACATTGTATTATTAAATTTATTACTGATAATATATAATTTGTCAGTAATACCTTCATCGTAAGATTTTAACATTATTTTTATCGGTCCAATTAAATCAGACAGAGTAGGCTTGTTACATATACCTGTCACTTGAGCAACAATATTAGCACTAATAGAACTAAAAAATGAAACACCTTTTGAACCGATTAAAGTTAAATCACTCTGAACGCCTTTAATAGACCATGTTTGCATTTCCAAAAGTAATTTTTTAAATAGATTAATATTTAAGCTACCGCAAAGTCCACGATCTGTGGAAATAACTAAATAACCAATACGTCTTACATCACGATTATGAAGATAAGGATGCTTGTATTCTAAACTACCTAGTAACAGATGATTGATTACTTTACGAATGGCATAAGAATACGGACGACTAATTGCCATATGTTCTTGCGTTTTACGCATTTTTGATGCTGCAACCATTTCCATTGCTTTAGTAATTTTTTGGGTATTTTTTACACTATCGATCTTAGTACGTATTTCTTTTACACCAACCATTCATTCTAACTCCTTAGAACTCAAGAATTTCAAGTATTACCAAGAACAGCTTTCCTTAAACGCTTCAAGCAGATTTTTTAGTTGAGTTTCAATGTGATCATTGAAGTTACCTTCGTAATTAATTTCTTCTATTAAAGAAGAATATTGTTGCTGCGCAAATTTTAATAACGCATCTTCAAAACTAGCAATTTTTGATAATTCAACATCATTTAAAAAATTATACTCAGCAGCAAACAAAATTAAACTTTGTTGAGCGAGAGACATAGGTGCATATTGTTTTTGTTTAAGTAAATTAGTTACTTTTTGTCCATATATTAATTGTTTGCGCGTAGTATCATCTAGATCAGAAGAAAATTGAGAAAATGCAGCTAATTCGTGATATTGTGCTAATGCAGTACGAATTCCCCCGGACAATTTTTTAATAATTTTGCTTTGGGCAGCACTGCCTACTCTAGAAACTGAAATACCTGGGTTAACAGCCGGACGAATTCCCGCATTAAAAAGATTAGACTCTAAAAAAATTTGGCCATCAGTAATTGAAATGACATTAGTAGGAACAAATGCAGAAACATCACCAGCCTGTGTTTCAATAATTGGCATAGCAGTGAGTGAACCAGTTTTACCTTTTATTGTACCATTAGTACAACGTTCAACATAATCAGTACTAACACGAGATGCTCGTTCTAAAAGACGAGAATGAAGATAAAAAACATCTCCTGGAAAAGCTTCTCGACCCGGGGGTCGACGTAACAATAAAGAAATTTGCCGATAAGCAATAGCTTGTTTAGATAAATCATCATATACAATTAGTGCGTCTTCACCACGATCACGAAAATATTCGCCCATCGTACAACCAGCATAGGGCGCAAGATACTGTAATACTGCAGATTCCGATGCAAAAGAAACGACTATAATAGTATTAAATAATGCACCATGCTCTTCTAATTTGCGTACAACCTGAAATATAGTGGATGCTTTTTGACCAATAGCTACATAAATACATTTAATATCGGTATTACGCTGATTTATGATGGTATCAATTGCCATAGCAGTTTTGCCGGTTTGACGATCTCCGATGATCAGTTCACGCTGGCCACGACCAATAGGAACCATCGCATCTATAGATTTGTAACCGGTCTGCACAGGTTGTCTTACTGATTCACGATCAATGACACCGGGTGCAATAACCTCAACTGCAGAAAAACCATCATGTTCAATATTCCCTTTACCATCGATAGGTATTCCTAAAGTATTTACTACACGACCTAATAAACCACGACCCACTGGTACTTCTAAAATACGGCCTGTACACTTTACTTTCATACCTTCTACAAGGTCACTGTAAGGACCCATTACTACCGCACCGATAGAATCACGTTCAAGGTTTAATGCAATGGCATAGCGGTTACTTTTTAAACTGATCATTTCGCCTTGCATAACATCAGTTAGGCCGTGTATACGAATAATACCGTCACTCACAGAAACAATAGTACCTTCGTTATAGGTTTCACTTGCGACATTAAACTGAGTAATACGCTGCTTAATCAGTTCACTAATTTCGTTAGAATTCAGTTTCATATGCCTTAGTCTCCTTAAGACTGCAAGACGTTTTTTAAACGCTCAAGACGGTTACGCACGCTGCCATCGATCACTAAATCATCTATGCGGATAATTATACCTCCTATGATAGACTGATCAAATGTACAATTTAATTTGATTTTACATGATAAATTTTTTTGCATAGAAAGATAAATGTTCTTTAACTGTCTATTACTTAACATATGAGTAGAAATCACATTAACTTCAATGATACCTTCATATGTATTTCGCAATTGAATAAATTGTTGTAATATAATAGGTAAAATTGATAAACGTCGGTTTTCTGCTAAAATTTTAATTAGATTTTGACCATTTTGATCAAGATAATTACCGCAAATTAAATTGAAAAGAGAAGATAAGGGTTCAGCTGCTACTAAAGTACCTGATAGATACGTTGCTATCTGTTGGTCAGAGGAAACAGCTGAAGCAAAAGTTAGCATGCATTGCCAGTGATCCACATTTTGATGTTCCACAGCAAAGTTAAAAGCTGCTGTAGCATAAGGGCGAGCTACAGTAATTAATTCAGACATCACCTACGATTCCTATAACTTAGAGATGAGTTTATCAATAATATCGCTGTCTATCGTTTCATCCATAGAACGTTCGATGATTTTATTAACACCAGTTAACACTAGCATTGACACTTTTTTATGTAATTCTTCACGCACACGCAACAACTCAACTGTAATTATTGATTGAGCCTGCGCAATAATACGCATACGTTCAGCTTCAGCTTCAATTTTAGCTTCATGCAAAATTTGAAGACGACTTTGATTTGCCTGTTCGGTAATCAGCAGAGCTTGATTTATTGCTTTATTTACTTTCTCGATTGCATCAGCATTTGCACGTTGTAAGTCTTTTTTTGCACGTTCAACAGAAGCAAACTCTTCAGCAATTTCTTTTTGACGTTTTTCGATGGCTGCCATAATAGGTGGCCATATATACTTCATACAGAATGCCACAAACAGAACAAATGCGATGGCTTGACCGAAGATTGTTGCATTAATATTCAAAGCAAAATACCTCACTTCTTAAATTAATTTAACTTCTTGCTATCTGAGTATTAGCGGAAAATTATAGAAACATGTTAAGAAAAGATTTTTAAGATTACTAATACTTGTTAAGTACCGCTCTGCTATGACAAAATATCAAGAAACAGCAAACATCAGATACATACCTAAACCAACAGCAATCATTGGAATAGCATCAACTAACCCCATTACAACAAAAAATTGTGTTCGAAGTAGAGGAACGAGATCGGGCTGACGCGCTGCACCTTCTAGGAACTTACCTCCCAGAAGACCAATACCAATTGCAGCACCGATTGCTGCCAACCCCATCATTACAGCGGCAGACATGTACAGTAAATCCATATTCACGTTTCCCATGACAGTCTCCAGTATTATTCTAGTTAAAAAAGCTTTAATATGTAAAACAATCAATGTACTTCAGATGTCATTGATAGATAAATAATTGTAAGGATCATAAAAATAAAAGCCTGTAACGAAATGATCACGATGTGAAAAATGGCCCATGGTACACTTAACATCCATTGTGACCACCAGGGCAATAAACAAGCAATAAGAATAAATATCAGTTCACCTGCGTACATATTACCAAATAATCGTAAAGCAAGTGAAATAGGTTTTGAAAACAAACTCACAATTTCTAGAATTAAATTTATAGGAATAAACAGCGGATGGTGAAAAGGCTGTAAAATTAATTCTTTAATAAAAACATTTAACCCCTTGATTTTTATGCTATAGAATAAAATTAAAGAGAATACACCAAGCGCCATAGATACAGTGATGTTCACATCGGCAGAAGGGACAACGCGCAATGCCGGCAGATCTAACAAATACTTTCCAGTAAAAGGCAATAAATCAATAGGCAATAAATCCATAAAATTCATCAAAAAGACCCAAACAAAAATTGTTAGAGCTAATGGAGCTATGATCTTAGATGTACCATAATACATCTCACGTACATTACTATCAACAAAGTTGACAATTAATTCAATAGCTGTTTGTATTTTATTAGGTACATTTGTTGTGATTTTTTTTGCTGATATATTGAATATTAATAAAAATATCCCTCCTAAAAATATGGAAAAACACATAGAATCTAAGTTTAATATCCAAAATTTTGAAGAAGAAATAGGTGAAATTAGTAGTTCAAAGGTACGAAGATCTAATTGCAGATGTTTCAGGTGATGATTAATATATAATTGTGGTGTTAAGATTTCTCTTGTAGCCATTTACTTTTTACCTTTATCAATTATTAATTGCGGCTGAATGCAATAATTTGTACTACGATCACTGATAGCCAAGTAATTACAAGTGGCCAAAAAACCGCTTTAAAAACACCTAGCATTATACCTAGAAAAATAAAGGTAATAATTAACTTGATAGTTTCATATAAAACAAAGTTCCATACAAAATATTTTTTTATGAACATCTGTGTTTGTAAACGCCACGCTAAACACATAAACAACATATTTGGTAGCCAAGCTGTTATGCCACCTGCTAACGCAGAAGTAGCCCAAGTAAATTCTTTTAAATTAAAGAGAAATCCGCTTGTCAAAAATGTAACTGGTTGAAATAAAAATACTATTCGAATGAATTTCATTTGATCATTATCGAGCAATGCTGACATGGCGTTTTAAATTCTCCGATCCGCAAACATGTTCAGATAATTTTTTATATTTGTTCATTTTACTAAGTTGTCGCAAGTAAGTCAAACAACGTGATATCATGAAATTATACGCATTACTAGTATAATTTCAATTGTTAAATGAGTGAGTTTTTTCAAAAATTCAATTTTTTATATGGTTTATCCCTTATATGAAAATAAATGAACTAGCGCTAAATCTCTAATACAAAAATTATAATTAATTTTTAGGGTATTATAATTTTGAAATTTAAAAATCAACCAACTCCATTGAAAAATGCATCGAATTTTATTCAGGTTATGTACATAGCTAAGACTAACAACAAAGTGTGGATTACTTAATTTCATTACTGCGTTTTATAATAATTAAATGACGCTCTGCATTTAATTCAGGAACCTGTAACGGGTGAATTTGTTCAATAACAAATGCACCGGATAACTTAGCGAATAAATTATATGTACATATACCTTTCAGCGCATAAAAACGGCCATGATCAGATAGTAGGTGATGACATAATTTTATCATATTCTCAAGAGGCGCAAAAGCACGACTGATTATTCCATCAAAAGATAATTGTGTAAAAAATTTTTCTACACGATTGTTTATAATATTAATATTATTAAGTGCTAGTTCATATTCAACTTGATAAAGAAATCGCACTTTCTTAGCGCGACTATCTAATAAAGTAAAATTTGCTTGTGGATGTACAATTGCTAATGGAATACCGGGTAAACCTGGTCCGGTACCAACATCAATAAAAAAATTGCCTTTTAAATAAGGTTTAACTACGATACTGTCAAGAATATGCCGTACTAAAATTTGTTGAGGATCGCGGACCGACGTGAAATTGTATAACTTATTCCATTTGCATAATAGTTCAATGTAAGTAATTAATTGTTGTTTCTGTCGGTCTGAAATGAAAATATTTATTGCTTTTAATAATGCAGAAAGTGTATTTAACATTCTTTAAAATTAATATTTAGAATATAGCAAGATATTGTAGTATAATCATGCAATCGCTAAAGTTTTTTTAATATGTATTAATAAAATAGAAATCGCGGCAGGTGTAATACCGGCAATACGGGACGCCTGACCAATTGAAGTTGGTTTATGAATATTAAGTTTTGCAATTACTTCATGCGACAGTCCTGCGATGTCATTGTAATTAAAATTAATTGGCAGTATAGTCTCTTCATTTTTTTTTTGACGTTCAATTTCTTTTTGCTGAAGTGTAATATATCCTTGGTATTTCACTTGAATTTCAACCTGTTCTGCTACTTCTTTATCTACAATAGCTGGACTGTACTTGTTTAGGGAAGTTAATAACCTATAGTTCATTTCAGGACGTAATAATAGATCTTCACCATTTACTTCTTTTGTCAATGGCGTTCTAAGTATCTTGTTCACTTCTTCTACATAACTTGATTGCGGATTTACCCATATGTTACGCAGACGCTGACGTTCTTTTTCAATCAATTCTAATTTTTTGTTATAACGCACCCAACGTACTTCATCTATCAATCCTAGTTTTCGCCCTATTTCAGTTAGACGCAAATCTGCATTATCTTCACGGAGCATCAAACGATATTCAGCACGTGAAGTGAACATGCGGTAAGGTTCTTCGGTACCTAATGTACATAAGTCATCAATAAGAACTCCAATGTAAGCTTGATCACGTCGTGGCATCCAACCTTCTTGGTCCAAAGACTGGCATGCAGCATTAAGTCCGGCTAATAAACCTTGAGCAGCAGCCTCTTCGTAACCTGTAGTTCCATTGATTTGCCCTGCAAAAAATAAACCGTGAATAACTTTGCTTTCTAACGTTTTCTGCAGATTACGCGGATCAAAAAAATCATATTCTATAGCATAACCCGATCGAATAATATTTGCATTTTCTAATCCTGTTATTGACCTAACAATTTTTATTTGCACATCCAATGGTAGACTAGTGGAAATTCCATTTGGATAAATTTCATTGCTATTTAAACCTTCAGGTTCAAGAAAAATTTGATGTTTATTGCGCTCACTAAATCGTATTACTTTATCTTCAATTGAAGGACAATAACGTGGACCTAGACCTTTAATTGCACCGTTATACATTGGGCTAAGATGAAGATTTTCAAGGATAATATTGTGTGTTTTCTCATTAGTATGCGTGATCCAACACGGTATTTGCTTAGGGTGTTGCGATATATCTCCTATAAATGAGAAGATTGGTACTGGTATATCTCCATGCTGTGAACAGAGAATATTAAAATTAACGCTTTTTGCATCAATACGCGGAGGAGTACCAGTTTTCAAACGTTTTGTAGGAGATGGCAATAATGAATGTAAACATTTAGCTAAAGCAAGCGATGCCGGTTCGCCTGTACGTCCAGCGCTATAAGTATCTAAACCAATATGAATCTTACCGTTTAAAAAAGTACCTACCGTAAGAATAACTGTTTTAGAAAAAAATTTTACTCCTATATCAGTGATAACGCCACAAACATGATGATTACGTATAATCAAATCGATTACTTCTTGCTGTAGTATGATTAAATTTGGCTGATGTTCTAAAAATGTGCGCATAGCTTGACGGTACAAATTGCGATCAGCTTGAGCACGAGTAGCACGTACTGCTGCTCCTTTACTAGAATTTAGAACTCTAAATTGAATACCAGCTTGATCAATAGCTTGTGCCATTTTTCCACCTAAGGCATCTATTTCTTTTACTAAATGTCCTTTACCGATGCCTCCAATTGCTGGATTACAAGACATTTGTCCAATTGTATTAATATTATAAGTTAACAGTAATGTTTTACGGCCCATCCGAGCAGCAGCCAGTGCAGCCTCTGTACCTGCATGCCCAGCACCAATTATAATAACGTCAAAAGGATTTGAAAAGAACATAGAAACCTCAAAAGTATTTACACAGATAAAAAACTAGAAAATTAATTCTGATTGCTAGTGCTATACATAAAAATTACAATAGTAACAAATAATTCGTAAGAAATATTTTCTGTTGATCAGCAGTGATTTTAATTATTAAATCTGCAATTCTATTACATATCTGTACATAAATTTTTACATACTCTGCCCATAAATGATATACAATTCATTTTTAGCTCTAATAATTAAGAAGTCCTTACATAAATAAACTAAGCCTAATTTATCCAGAGGCATTATAGATAAAATTAAATATGGAATCATAACTAAATTAAATTTAGTTTAATATAGTATTAACTAAACATAAATTAACTATCGATTATTTCGATTGTAACTATTGAAAATAAATGTAGTTAAATAACTTTGATAGTTTATAATTCCGAGTGTTTATTTATAAAATTTTTTTAAAATGAATAACAATATAATTATAGCAATTACCTTTAATCATTTTGTGTTTAGAAATGATTAAAGGTAACAATTTTAAATCTGGTACAATAAACATGCTATAAAACAACATAAATGACTTTATTTTTTTAAGTAATAAAATAATTTTTATTAACTACATATACAATTTATTATAGTTTTATTTTCAATAAAACTAAAGAACAATATTAATAAGCATAAATTTTTACGCGTAACGATTTTTAATACATTATAATTTTTAGATATTTGAAAATATGATTCAATGTTTTTGCTTAGATTCTTAATATTTTCAAATTTTATCATTATCTAACCTATAATATGCTTTTAAATTAACAACTGATTAAATGTTAATAATTTCTAAAGTTAAAGAAAAAAGAGTCTATTTTGGATACAGAAAATTAAATGCCTAATATAGTCAAATAAAGTTATTTAAATTCAATAAATTGATTGGCATAATCATTAAAGTGAATTTTTTTGAAAATTAAATTTGAAACACTATCATACATACAAGTAGTGTTCAATTTTACTTTTAGAATGAGATATAAAATACGCCTGGATTTAATCATTAAAGGCCGTCAAATGTATGTTTTTGATATATCGCTAAAAGCATTTAACACTTTTCACCTTGAAATCTTTACAAACAAACTTACTATAGTTCATTCATTTAATAGTATCATAGAAGCTTGGCGATTAAGCCAAGAAATTAATATGCCATTTATGATGTTAGGTGAAGGAAGTAATGTTTTATTTCTTGAAGATTTTAGTGGTCAGATAGTTATTAATGCACTTAAAGGTATTCATCTTGATGAACATGATGAGGAATGGCATATACATGTAGGAGCAGGCGAAAATTGGCACTCGTTAGTTAAATGGACTTTAAAAAATGGTATCGCAGGACTAGAAAATCTTGCATTTATTCCTGGAATGGTCGGTTCAGCAGCTGTTCAAAATATTGGTGCGTATGGAGTTGAATTTAAAAATTTTTGCAAATACGTTGATACATTACATCTTCCTACTCAACAGACAATGCGCTTATCTCGTCCAGAATGTCAATTTGGTTATCGTGATAGTATTTTTCAACATGCCATGAGAAATGAATACGTTATTGTTGCAGTCGGTCTATGTATTGAAAAAAGCTGGTTGCCAAAACTGAGCTACGGAGATCTTGTAAAACTTAATCCAGCAGAAATATGTGCCACGGACATTTTTAATGCCGTATACTATATGCGACAGAGTAAACTACCTGATCCCAAGATAATAGGGAATGTTGGGAGTTTTTTTAAAAATCCTATTGTTGGTCAAGAGAAAGCAATTACTTTACTGACTAAATGGCCAAGTATGCCATATTATCTTCAATCTAATGGTACAATCAAATTAGCTGCTGCTTGGTTGATCGAACAATGTAATTTAAAAGGATACAGTATTGGCGGTGCGGCTGTACATCGTAAACAAGCCGCAGTATTAATTAACAAAAATCACGCAACTCCGAACGACATTGTAATATTAGCAAGTAAAATAAGAAACAAAGTAGGTGAAAAATTTCATATTTGGCTAGAACCAGAAATTCGCTTTATCGGCGCTCAAGGCGAATGTAATGCCATTGAGGTATTATCATGAAAAATCATATTATACCGTTAAAGCTAGTAGCTCTTTTAGCTGATGGAAAATTTCACTCAAGTCAGCAATTAGCACATATATTAGATATCAGTAGAGCTGATGTTAATAAACATATCCAAACCCTCAAAAGTTGGGGATTGGATATGTATACTGTATATGATAAAGGTTATAGCCTGTCTACTTCTATTCAATTATTAGATCAAAAAAAAATATTTTCATATTTAAATCAACCCAATGTATCAGTCATTCCCGTTATTAATTCTACTAACCAATATCTTCTTGATCGTATAGATCAACTTTCTTCTGGCGATGCTTGTATAGCGGAATATCAACAAGCAGGACGAGGACGTCGTGGAAAAAAATGGCTATCTCCTTTTGGTACGAATTTATATTTATCTATGTACTGGTATTTTAAGCAAAAACCAGTTGCAACAATGGGTCTTAGTGTAGTAATTGCTATCGTTATAGCACAGATAATTCAGTCATTGGGTGCATCTGATGTACGTATAAAATGGCCTAATGACCTTTATCTTGATCACCGAAAATTAGCTGGTATTCTAGTTGAATTAACTGGTCAAACAACTGATTCAGTACATATTGTAATAGGTGTTGGTATGAATCTCTTCATGAATACACTAAATAATTTGAAAGTTAATCAGAATTGGATCAGTTTGCATGAAGTAGGTATGAACATCGATCGCAACGCATTAGCTGCAAAAATGCTTAATAGTCTTCGACAGACATTACCGATTTTTGAACAAAATGGCTTAAAACCTTTTATGATGCATTGGGAATCTTTAGATGATTTTATGAATCAACCTATAACATTGTTAATTGGTGAGAGTGAAGTACATGGTATTGCACGTGGTATTAATGAGCAAGGTGCATTACTGTTAGAAGAAAACGGAAAAATAAATTCTTGGATTGATGGAGAAATTTCTCTAAATGCAAGATTTGATATTAATTAAATTAGTTTCTTCATTAAAGACAAAAAACTATTTATAATTTTATTTCAACAATGTTTAATTGCAATAAGCTAATTTTAAAGAAAAATTATTTTCTTAAACGTATGCTTTGTACAGCATGATCGGCTGATTTAGTCATAATCAGGTTAGCCCGCTCACGTGTTGGTAGTATATTTTTTTTTAGATTTAGCCAATTAGTCTGCTTCCATAGCGATCGAGCGATATTAGTTGCTTTTTTTTTATGTAATTTAGAATAATTATGAAAATATGAATTGGGTTGACTGAATGCACCTTGACAGAATTTTAGAAAACGATGGATATACCAGCTTTCTAGTAAGGTTTCAGGAGCATCAACATATATTGAAAAATCCACAAAATCAGATACAAAGACGCGATGTGGATCGTGAGGATAATCCATGCCGCTTTGTAGAACATTCAATCCTTCAAGAATTAAGATATCTGGCTGATAAATAATTTTATCGCCACTAGGAATGATATCGTACATTAAATGTGAATAAGTCGGTGCAGTTACTTGACTAGCACCTGATTTCAAATCAGACAAAAAGTTAACTAAACGATGCATATCATAAGATTGTGGAAAACCTTTTTTTTTCATTAAACCGCGTTTTTGTAAAACTGAATTAGGATGTAAAAATCCATCCGTAGTAATTAACTCAACTTTACGATGTTCAGGCCATCTACTCAGTAATGCTTTGAGTACACGCGCAGTAGTACTTTTTCCTACTGCTACACTACCAGCAATACTAATAATATAAGGAATTTTTTGTTTATTTGTGCCTAGAAACTGCTCTAGTGCTGCTTGACGACGCAAATTAAAACTGATATAAAAATTAAGTAGACGTGAAAGAGGTAAATAAATCTCAGCAACCTCTTTTATAGAAAGGTCTTCATTGATTCCACGTAGTTGATCAATTTCATTTTGTGTTATAGTCATTGGTACAGAATCACGTAGTGCTGCCCATTGTTGGCGATTAAAGCGTAAATAACGTGTTGTTAAAAAAGTTGTTTTTTTAATCATAGGTAAATATTTAACCATAAGTTTTAGTTTCATTTACACATTGTAAATGTATCTTATAAAGCAACAACTAATTGAATACAGTTGTAGATTTCTTTTATAAGACTTGATTCATTTAAGTATTGAAAAGGTTATATAGAAAGAACAGCACTGCAGAAGGGGATAAAATTAGTAAAATTTTAAATAAAGTTGGGGTATAAAATAGGACTATGCGAGTATTTATAACATATAATATTTTTTGCATATTAAAACTGAACATAGTATAAATTTTCTAAATATACGAAAAATTAGTGCAGTATAGTATGTATAATACATCAGTGTACTTGCTAAGTATTTTTTAATAATATTTTCTTGCATCTTTTCTTAATATTTTATATAATCATGATTTTTGCCGGCTTAGCTCAGTTGGTAGAGCAACTGACTTGTAATCAGTAGGTCACCAGTTCAATTCCGGTAGCCGGCATTGTGATCAAATTCAAGGTGGGATTCCCGAGTGGTTAAAGGGAGCAGACTGTAAATCTGCCGTCATAGACTTCGAAGGTTCGAATCCTTCTCCCACCATCAAAATTTTTATTTTTCTAAAACAAGTTTTAAGCGACGTGTTTCTTAAATGTTTTAAGTAATTCAGTTTTTTGTTAAGATAAATCAAGGTATTTTTTTGATTTCTATGAATTTGTATTTCTACTTGAATAATTTTAATAAAACATTTATCTCGAGATAAAAATTTTTATTGTTTAGATAAACAAAGATATAGTTTAATGTCAGTATGCGGGCATGGTATAAAGGCTATTACCTCAGCCTTCCAAGCTGATGATACGGGTTCAATTCCCGTTGCCCGCTTTATTATTCATACTGCTGATGCTGATATAGCTCAGTTGGTAGAGCACACCCTTGGTAAGGGTGAGGTCCCCAGTCCGATTCTGGGTATCAGCACAATGTTTATGTTTTATCAGTTTGTCAATTCATTAGTTGCCGTAGATACAATTAGATTGTTAATTCAATGTGCTAATGTGGTGTCGGATATTTTAGATAGTTCAAAACACAAAAATCATTATAATGTAAAATTGTACGTGAATTTAGATAGTCATGCATTAGTGTATGTACACTATAATTTAATAAATATCGTATAGACTGTTACTATAGCCATTGGATGTATTTTTAAGTGTTTGTCTTAATTATAAGATTTTATTGATTTGATTATATATTATAATAATACTTTGGAATATCAAAACGTATAGAATTGCTATCAGTGCTTCTTAACATGCTGAATATGCAAATGCCACGAAATAATATTTTAAATATAAATTAGTTAAATAAACTAACCTTGATTTATTTTATTTAACTGCAGTATAGAATCATACTACTTAAATAACGATGCATGTTAGTTGCAGATTATAAATTCAGTAAGTCTTAAAGTAACAAGCGTCGATCAATTATATTATTATTAAATGCACAACGTAATTTATAGCGAAAACATAATCGAGTTAATATCAATATTAATACTTGTCAAAGTATGACTGTTAATGCAGATAAAAATTGTTGAATTTAATGGTGTATAATCTATTAGGTACTCTTTGGTTGAATTGAGATATATTACAAGTTCTACATGTCGTGAAGTAATAATATAGTTATTGACCTTATGGAAACAAACATATTTTAAGTCAATCATAAAATATTTAAAGTGTTAGCCGTCGATCATCAATTTTTGACGTAGAAAAAAATGTTTGCAAATTTTTAAATAATCTTAAACAGATGACAACTATGGAATTCTATATATATCATCACTAAAAGTTTCTAAAGAGAGATGGTATAAACAAATATTAACTAAACCGCATTTAAATAAATCGCATGCTAGATTTATCTCAACAGTGTAAAATTTTATCAAAAATAAAGACGATCGTACCGTTATTGATGTAGATCTACTTTCTAACATGTCCATTTAGTTTAATTTTCATAATTATTAAAATAATGTCTATATTATTAAATAATTTCAATTTTAATTCTTATATTTAGAAGTATAATTAATATATAAAAATTCAATGTTAAATTTTGATTATGGCTAACAATTCGTTCGGTTATAAGGACCTATGTTAGTAGGTGTAAAAATAGTTTTGAATTATTGTGGTGGTTAGTTTATGAGTGCAAATACCGAAGCACGTAAGAATACATATGGCTTGGAAATAATACAATGGTTCATGGTCATTATATTATTCATAGCAGCAATCGTTGGCAATTATATCTATCGTGATATAGTATTGCCTTTGCGACTGTTAGCTGTATTGATCTTAATTACCGTAGCATTAAGCATTGCTTTATTAACGAAAAAAGGTAAAGCAGCTGTAGCGTTTATACGTGAAGCAAGAACGGAAATGCGTAAAGTAATCTGGCCAACTCTTCAGGAGACATTAAATACTACGTTAATTGTAGCGATAGTTACTGCCGCCGTATCACTAGTTCTATGGGGGTTAGATGGTATGTTAGTACGTTTGATATCAGTTATTACTAACTTGAGGTTTTGAGATGTCTGAATCTCTAAAAAAACATTGGTATGTCATTCAGGCATTTTCTGGTTTCGAAGCTCGTGTAGCAAAGTCATTGCAAGAGCATATTAAACTACACAATATGGAAAAATTATTTGGCCAAGTTATTGTACCAACTGAGGAAGTAGTTGAAATTCGAGGTGGTTTTCGTCGTAAAAGCGAACGTAAATTTTTTCCAGGTTATGTGTTGGTTCAGATGATTATGGATGATTCTAGCTGGCACTTAGTTCGCAATATACCACGCGTGATGGGATTTATTGGTGGTACATCTGATCGTCCCGCGCCGATTAGTGATAAAGAAGTCGATGCTATCATGAATCGTTTGCAACAAGTAGGAGATAAGCCCAGACCTAAAACCCTTTTCGAACCTGGGGAAATAGTTCGTGTTAATGATGGTCCATTTTCTGATTTTAATGGTATGGTTGAAGAAGTAGATTATGAAAAAAGTCGCGTTAAAGTTTCCGTATCGATTTTTGGCCGTGCAACCCCTGTAGAGTTAGATTTTGCACAAGTAGAAAAAGGCTAATATTTTAAGTTTACATGTTAGTTTTATCTTCACATACTGACTACTAAACTGTAGTAGCAAAAAATAAGCAAATGATTATTTTAATGGGAAGCTTGTTTTAAGCATTCAACCCGCTCGAGGAAATATATGGCTAAAAAAAAGGTACAGGCCTACGTTAAATTACAAATCCCGGCCGGTATGGCTAATCCCAGTCCACCCATTGGCCCAGCTTTAGGTCAACAAGGTGTCAATATTATGGAGTTCTGTAAAGCATTTAATGCAAAAACAGAATTTTTAGAAAAAAGTTTACCGATTCCTGTAGTCATTACAGTATATAATGATCGTTCCTTTACATTTATTACTAAAACACCTCCGGCTGTTATTTTGTTGAAAAAAGTAATAGGTATTAAAGTTGGTTCTAGCAAACCAAATAAAGATAAAATCGGTATAGTAACGCGTTCTCAAATAAGAGAGATTGCACAAATTAAAGCGGAAGATATGACGGGTATTAATATAGAGTCTATGATTCGCTCTATCGAAGGTACAGCTCGTTCTATGGGTGTAATAGTAGAGGATTAAAGGAATGGCTAAGTTAACTAAACGAATGCGTGTCATTCATGATACAATTGACACAACTAAGCATTATGATATAAATGAAGCTATCTTTATTCTTAAAGAACTAGCTACTAACAAATTTGTAGAGAGCATAGACGTTGCTGTTAATCTTAGTATTGATGCTCGCAAATCAGACCAGAACGTACGCGGTGCAATCGTACTTCCACATGGGACTGGTCGTTTAGTACGAGTAGCTGTTTTCACGCAATTAGTCACTGCTGAGATTGCTAAAGCTGCCGGAGCCGATTTAGTAGGCATGGAAGATCTTGCTGAGATCATAAAAAAAGGTAATGTAAAGTTTGATGCTGTTATTGCTTCGCCAGACGCAATGCGCATTGTTGGTCAGCTTGGACAAATATTAGGACCACGTGGACTAATGCCGAACCCTAAACAGGGTACTGTAACTTCTAATATCGCTGAAGCTGTTAAAAATGCCAAATCTGGTCAAATTCGTTATCGTAACGATAAAAATGGCATAGTTCATGCTACGATCGGAAAAATAAATTTCAGTACTGAAAAATTGAAAGAAAATTTAGAAACTTTATTAAATGCATTGAAAAAAACAAAAGTAATACATTCAAAGGGTCCCTATATCAAAAAAATTAGTGTTTCTAGTACCATGGGGGCTGGTCTTACTATCGAACAAAACTCTTTAAATATAGTAGCAAGTTAATTTATTTATTGTAAATTTAAAATAATTTATTTAGAATAGATCTTCTTTTTTGCTTGAATACTCAAATATAGAAATCAAATTTATAGTAGTCTTTCTTATAAAACTTAAATATTCTACAATTCAGTAATTGAGGTTTTAGCTAGGGCTCTATCTCGTCCTAGCTTTGATATCTGAGTTTGCAGGAAAAATACTTATTTTTTTAGATACATTGCTAATGGCGTATATTGATTTAAATATTCTGCGTAGCTGGTAATAATACTAAAATAAGGTTCATTTCCTGCCTGGATCTGCTTACCTTGTAATTAAAGCTTGTTACTTTAAATAAGTGACAGATTTAAAATTTAAAAATTTTTCCTATTAAATCCAGGAGATCAACCGAATGACACTGAACCTTCAAGGTAAACAAGCAATAGTTGTTGAAGTTAGCGCAGTAGCTAAAGAGGCGGTTTCAGCAGTTATCGCCGATTTTCGTAGCGTCAGTGTTAATAAAATGACAGAATTACGTAAAGCGGGTCGTTCAAAAGGCATCTATATGCGTGTTATTCGTAACACGCTATTAAATCGGATTGTTCAAGGAACTTCGTTTGAATGTCTACAAGATACCTTTGTTGGTCCAAGCCTCATTGCATATTGTATGGAACATCCTGGTGCTGCTGCTCGTTTGTTCAAAGAGTTTGCTAAAACAAACGAACACTTTAAGATTAAAGCCGCAGCTTTTGAAGGTAAGCTTATCTCTGCTGAACAAATTGACCTTTTAGCAGCATTACCAACTTATGAAGAAGCAATCATACGTCTATTAATGACAATGAAAGAAGCAGCTGCAGGTAAACTTATTCGTATGCTGGTGGCTGTGAATGATGCTAAATAAATAACTTAATACTAGGTTTTTCTTAATTTACTTAGATAAAAGTATACCTTCTACCGAATTTTAGGAACAATTGTCATGTCTTTAACCAAAGATCAAATTTTGGAAGCTGTAGCTGCTATGTCTGTCATGGAAGTAGTTGAGCTAGTTTCTGCTATGGAAGAAAAATTTGGTGTTTCTGCTACAGCGTCCGCAGCTGCTGTAGCGACTGGTTCAGCTGAACCAATAGAAGAAAAAACTGAATTTGACGTTATTTTGAAAGCTGCTGGTATGAACAAAATTGCAGTAATTAAAGCTGCACGCAGCGCAACTGGTTTAGGTCTAAAAGAAGCTAAAGACTTAGTTGAAGCAGCACCTGTTGCTATTAAAGAAGGAATTAGTAAAGAGGATGCAATAGCTTTAGAAACTGTTTTAAAAGCAGCTGGTGCGGAAGTGGAAGTTAAGTAAGACAACTTATTTTTTGAAACCTGAGTAATCAAGAATTAATGGCTGGTGGCTAGAAATCACCAGCCTTTTTCACTAATAAGAAAAAGAGCTTTTTTATTACTTTTATCTTTTTGATATCTTTGTATTATAAATGAATTAATTTGTATTTTTTTATCAAAGAAGTGTTGATTTATATGAGGATTTTCAAAACGAGGAAATAATAGTTAAGAGGTATGATATTAAACAGATCTTATTTAAAGACAGTTATAGATTGGAACGAAAATTAAATACTGTTAGTGTTGCATGCACTGTCCCTGCAGAATGGACAGTCTAGTTCAACTTGTCAGTTAACTGAGGAACCCTATGGTTTACTCCTATACCGAGAAAAAACGTATTCGTAAAGATTTTGGTAAACGTAAACAAGTTTTGGATTTGCCTTATCTCTTGTCTATCCAGCTTGATTCATTCCAAAAATTTACTGAGCAAGATCCAGATGGTCAATATGGTCTAGAAGCAGCTTTCCGTTCTGTATTTCCAATTATAAGCTATAACGGTAACTCTGAATTGCAGTATGTAAGCTATCGTTTAGGTGAGCCTGTGTTTGACGTTGCTGAATGTCAAACTCGCAGCATCACATATTCTGCACCGTTACGTGTAAGATTACGTCTAGTGATTTATGAGCGTGAAATACCAGATAGTACTGTCAAAGATATTAAAGAACAAGAAGTATATATGGGTGAAATTCCGCTCATGACTGACAACGGTACTTTTATTATTAATGGGACTGAACGTGTGATAGTTTCTCAATTGCATCGTAGTCCTGGTGTATTTTTCGATAGTGATAAAGGTAAAACACACTCGTCAGGTAAAATACTGTATAACGCACGTATCATACCTTACCGCGGCTCATGGTTAGATTTTGAATTTGATCCGAAAGACAATCTTTTTGTTCGTATTGATCGACGTCGTAAATTGCCAGCTAGTATAATTTTACGTGCATTGGATTATACTACTGAACAAATTCTCAATTTATTTTTTGAAAAAGTGAAATTTGAATTTCATGATGATAAATTGCAGATGGAACTCATGCCTGAACGTCTTCGTGGTGAAACACTTTCCTTTGATATCGAAGCTAATGGAATGATTTATGTTGAAAAAGGCCGTCGTATTACGGCACGACATATTCGTGAATTAGAAAAAGATAATATTAAGATAATCAAAGTACCGATAGACTATATTATCGGTAAAATAGTTGCTTACGATTATATAGATCATAACACCGGCGAGTTGATTATTTCAGCAAATATGGAAATATCATTAGAATTGCTAGATAAATTAAAAGAATCTGGTCATAAATATATTCACACTATATTTACTAATGATTTGGATTACGGTCCATATATTTCTAAAACTTTACATATTGATCCAACTTATGATCGACTTAGTGCATTAGTTGAAATTTATAGGATGATGCGTCCCGGTGAACCACCCACACGTGAAGCAGCAGAGAATTTATTTGATAATCTTTTCTTTGTAATAGACCGCTATGATCTTTCTTCAGTCGGGCGTATGAAATTTAATTGTTCTTTATTGCGTGAACAAATACAAGGTTCTGGTGTCCTGAGTAAAGAAGATATCATTGATGTAATGAGAAAGCTTATAGATATTCGTAACGGCAAAGGTGAGGTAGACGACATTGATCATCTTGGAAATCGTCGTATTCGATCTGTAGGTGAAATGGCAGAGAATCAGTTCCGAATGGGGTTAATTCGCGTAGAACGTGCTGTAAAAGAGCGTCTTTCTTTAGGCGACCTTGATACTCTAATGCCGCAAGATATGATAAATGCTAAACCTATTTCTGCAGCAGTAAAAGAATTTTTTGGTTCAAGCCAGTTATCACAATTTATGGATCAAAATAATCCATTGTCTGAAATTACACATAAACGTCGCATTTCTGCACTAGGACCCGGTGGTCTAACTCGTGAACGTGCTGGATTTGAAGTACGAGATGTACATCCAACACATTATGGTCGTGTGTGTCCAATCGAAACACCAGAAGGTCCTAATATTGGTTTAATCAATTCGTTGTCTGTATATGCAAAAGCAAATGAATATGGTTTTTTAGAAACGCCGTATCGTCGTGTTACAAATGGGATAGTATCTCAGAAAATTCATTATCTTTCTGCTATTGAAGAAGGTAATTATGTTATTGCTCAGGCAAACGCTCTTTTGGACGAAAACAGTACCTTTGTTGATGAATTGATTATCTGCCGCAGTAAAGGTGAATCAAGTTTATTTAATCGGATGCAAGTGGATTATATGGATGTTTCTACACAACAGGTGGTGTCTGTTGGTGCTTCATTAATTCCATTTTTGGAACATGATGATGCAAATCGTGCGCTAATGGGTGCAAATATGCAGCGTCAAGCAGTTCCTACATTGCGCGCTGATAAACCATTAGTTGGGACAGGTATGGAGCGTACAGTTGCAATTGATTCTGGAGTAACTGTAATCGCCAAACGTGGTGGTATCGTGCAATATATTGATGCTGCTCGTATCGTAATTAAAGTTAAAGAAAATGAAGTATATCCGGGAGAAGCAGGTATCGATATTTACAATCTAATTAAGTATACTCGTTCTAATCAGAATACCTGTATCAACCAGACCCCTAGCATTTCTTTAGGCGAACCGATAGAGCGTGGTGATGTATTAGCAGATGGTCCTTCTACTGACCTTGGTGAATTGGCACTTGGTCAAAATATGCGTGTAGCATTCATGCCATGGAATGGTTACAACTTTGAAGATTCTATTCTTATTTCTGAACGTGTAGTACATGAAGATCGTTTTACTACTATCCATATTCAAGAACTAGCATGTGTATCGCGTGATACTAAACTAGGTGCAGAAGAAATTACCGCTGATATTCCTAATGTAGGCGAAGCAGCTCTTTCAAAATTAGATGAATCTGGTATTGTATACATCGGGGCGGAAGTTAATGGTGGCGATATTCTAGTTGGTAAAGTTACGCCCAAAGGAGAAACTCAATTAACACCAGAAGAAAAGCTATTACGTGCAATTTTTGGCGAAAAAGCTTCTGATGTAAAAGATTCATCACTGCGAGTACCAAATGGATTATGTGGCACTATTATTGATGTACAGATATTTACGCGTGATGGCGTAGAAAAAGATAAACGTGCAATAGCAATAGAAGAAATGCAGTTAAAACAAATTAAAAAAGATCTTTCTGAAGAATTACAAATACTTGAATCTGAATTGTTAAATCGCATAAAAAGCGTGTTAATCGCTGCTGGTATAGCAGAGCATAATCTTGATAAATTACCTTGTAAATCTTTAGTAGAATTACATGTAACAGATCAAGATAAACAGAATACACTTAAACAATTGTTCGAACAATATTCTGAGCTAAAACATACATTTGAAAAAAAAATTGAATCCAAGCGCCTTAAAATTACTCAAGGTGATGATTTAGCACCAGGTGTACTGAAAATTGTTAAAGTTTATCTAGCAGTTAAACGTCAAATTCAACCTGGTGATAAAATGGCAGGTCGTCATGGGAATAAAGGTGTTATTTCTAAGATTAATCCGATTGAAGATATGCCCTATGATGAATATGGTGTACCAGTCGATATTGTATTAAATCCTCTAGGCGTACCGTCACGTATGAATATTGGTCAGATTCTCGAAACTCATTTAGGTATGGCAGCAAAAGGTATTGGTGATCAGATCAATCTGATGCTTAAAAAACAAGAACACATTACTAACCTTCGTAATTTTATTCAACGTGCTTATAATCTAGGAACTGAAATTCAACAGAAAGTTGATTTAACTACTTTTTCCGATGATGAAGTATTACGTTTAGCAGAAAATTTGAAAAAAGGTATGCCAATTGCAACACCAGTGTTTGATGGCGCAAAAGAAAATGAAATTAAGGAATTATTAAAACTTGCTTCTTTACCTTCTTCTGGTCAGATTGTCTTATTTGATGGTCGTACTGGCGAAAAGTTTGAACGTGAAGTAACGGTAGGTTACATGTACATGCTGAAATTGAATCATTTGGTAGATGATAAAATGCATGCACGTTCTACTGGTTCTTACAGTTTAGTAACTCAGCAACCTTTGGGTGGCAAAGCGCAATTCGGAGGACAACGCTTCGGTGAGATGGAAGTGTGGGCATTAGAGGCATATGGTTCATCCTATACGCTTCAAGAAATGCTAACTGTTAAATCTGATGATGTTAACGGTCGTACAAAAATGTATAAAAACATTGTAGATGCTAATCATCAGATGGAACCAGGCATGCCAGAATCTTTTAATGTCCTATTGAAAGAAATTCGTTCTCTGGCTATTAACATCGAGCTAAAAAGCGAATAGATGCTCGAAAGTAGTGTTTACGGTGCGCATACCTGTACCTTATTCGAGTATGTGCCCTAAGAGTTCTCCTCAGACGGGAGCTAATCCGTGAAAGATTTACTTAAATTTCTAAAAGTACAAGATAAGGCTGAAGAATTTGATGTAATTAAAATTTCTTTGGCTTCACCAGATACGGTACGTTCTTGGTCTTTTGGTGAAGTTAAAAAGCCAGAAACCATCAATTATCGTACTTTTAAACCAGAACGCGATGGTCTGTTCTGTGCACGCATTTTTGGACCAGTAAGGGATTACGAGTGCTTATGTGGCAAATATAAACGTCTCAAGCATCGTGGTGTAATATGCGAAAAATGTGGTGTTGAAGTGACTCAAACTAAAGTACGTCGTGAACGTATGGGACACATTGAATTAGCTTCACCAACTGCACATATTTGGTTTCTCAAGTCTCTTCCTTCTCGCATTGGTTTATTACTGGATATGCCTTTACGTGATATTGAGCGCGTATTGTATTTTGAATCTTATGTTGTTGTCAAAGGTGGTTTAACCAACTTAGAAAAATGTCAGATTTTAACCGAAGAGCAATATCTCGATGCTTTGGAAGAGTTTGGTGACGAATTTGAAGCAAAAATGGGTGCAGAAGCTATACAAATATTATTAAAAAATATGGATTTAGAGCAAGAATGTGAAACTCTTCATAAAGAGTTAAGTGAAACTAATTCCGAAACTAAACGTAAAAAATTGACCAAACGTATTAAATTAGTAGAAGCGTTTATACAATCCAGCAATAAACCAGAATGGATGATCATGAATGTTCTTCCGGTTTTACCGCCAGATTTACGTCCGTTAGTACCACTAGATGGCGGTCGTTTTGCCACTTCAGATCTAAATGATCTGTATCGTCGTGTAATTAATCGTAATAATCGCTTGAAACGCCTATTAGATTTATCAGCACCTGATATTATTGTTCGCAATGAAAAACGTATGTTGCAAGAAGCAGTTGATGCTCTTTTAGACAACGGTCGTCGCGGTCGTGCTATCACGGGTTCTAATAAACGTCCTTTAAAATCTCTTGCAGATATGATTAAAGGAAAACAAGGACGTTTTCGTCAGAATTTGCTCGGCAAACGTGTGGATTATTCTGGTCGTTCTGTAATTACGGTTGGTCCATACTTGCGTCTACATCAATGTGGTCTACCAAAAAAAATGGCTCTTGAATTATTTAAACCTTTTATTTACGGTAAGTTAGAATTACGTGGTTTAGCTACAACTATCAAAGCAGCAAAAAAAATGGTTGAACGTGAAGAAGCAGTCGTATGGGACATTCTTGACGACGTTATACGCGAACATCCCGTTCTACTAAACCGAGCACCTACTTTGCATCGTTTGGGCATTCAAGCCTTTGAACCTGTTCTTATTGAAGGTAAAGCTATTCAACTTCATCCCTTAGTATGTGCAGCTTACAATGCGGATTTTGATGGTGACCAAATGGCTGTTCATGTACCATTAACTCTAGAAGCTCAGTTGGAAGCACGTGCGTTGATGATGTCCACAAATAATATTTTATCACCAGCAAACGGTGAACCCATTATTGTTCCCTCTCAAGATGTTGTCTTAGGTCTATACTATATGACACGTCATAAAGTAAATGCATCTGGGGAAGGTATGTTGCTAACTGGTCCAAAAGAAGCTGAACGTCTATATCGCAGTGGTCAGGCTGAACTACATGCTCGCGTTAAAGTACGTATAACAGAGTATATTAAAGATTCGGAAGATGTATTAGTTCCGAAAACCAGCTTGATTGAAACGACTATAGGTCGTTCGATTTTATGGATGATTGTACCTAAAGGATTACCTTATTCTATTATTAATGAAGCATTAGGCAAAAAAGCTATTTCTAAAATGCTAAATAGCTGTTATCGAGTTTTAGGTATGAAAGCTACTGTTATCTTTGCTGATCAAATCATGTATACTGGTTTTGCTTACGCTGCTCGTTCTGGTGCTTCTGTAGGTATAGATGATATGGTAATTCCAGAGAAAAAAGCAGAAATTATCACCGAAGCAGAGGTAGAAGTCGCTGAAATTCAAAAACAATTTCAATCTGGTTTAGTAACTTCAGGTGAAAGGTATAATAAAGTTATCGATATATGGGCTGCAGCAAATGAACGTGTATCTCAAGCAATGATGGATAACTTACAAACTGAAAATGTAATTAACCGTGATGGAAAAGAAGAAAAACAAGTATCGTTTAATAGCATTCATATGATGGCTGATTCAGGTGCACGTGGTTCTGCTGCACAAATTCGTCAGTTAGCTGGAATGCGTGGCTTAATGGCTAAACCAGATGGCTCAATTATCGAAACACCTATTACTGCAAATTTTCGAGAGGGTCTAAATGTACTTCAATATTTTATATCAACTCATGGTGCACGTAAAGGCTTGGCTGATACTGCTCTGAAAACAGCAAATTCTGGATATTTAACACGTCGATTAGTCGACGTAGCACAAGATTTAGTAGTCACTGAAGATGACTGCAATACCGTCGAGGGTATTATGATGACTCCTGTTATAGAAGGGGGTGATGTTAAAGAATCTCTACGTGAACGTGTATTGGGACGTGTAACAGCAGAAGACATATTGAAACCAGGTACGATGGATATTCTAATGCCACGTAACACTTTGATTGATGAATCTTGGTGTGATGCTATAGAGAAACATTCCGTTGATGCTCTCAAAGTTCGATCTGTTGTTAGTTGTGAAACGGATTTTGGTGTTTGTGCACATTGCTACGGTCGTGATTTAGCACGTGGGCATATTATTAATAAAGGCGAAGCTATAGGTGTCATTGCAGCACAGTCTATTGGTGAACCAGGTACTCAGTTAACAATGCGGACATTCCACATAGGTGGTGCAGCGTCGCGTGCAGCTGCTGAGTCTAGTATACAAGTAAAAAATCAAGGTACTATCAAACTAATCAATGCAAAATCAGTTACTAATTCTGTTGGAAAATTAATTATTGTTTCGCGTAACGTCGAGCTAAAAATGATCGATAATTTTGGTCGCACTAAAGAGAGTTATAAGGTACCTTATGGTGCAGTAATGGTAAAAAGTGATAATGAAAAAGCAACAGCAGGAGAAATTATAGCAAACTGGGATCCGCATACCATGCCAGTAATTAGTGAGGTATCTGGATTCATTCGTTTCATTGATATGATTGATGGTCAAACTATTATTCGTCAAACCGACGATCTTACAGGTTTATCGTCGCTTGTAGTACTAGATTCTGCAGAACGTACTGGTGGTGGAAAAGATCTTCGTCCTGCCTTAAAAATCATTGATGTTAAAGGTGATGATGTTCTTATTCCAGGAACTGATATGCCTGCACAGTACTTTTTGCCTGGTCGAGCAATTGTGCAACTAGAAGACGGAGTCAGAATTAGCTCAGGTGATGTATTAGCACGAGTTCCACAAGAATCTGTTGGTACTAAAGATATTACTGGTGGTCTTCCACGTGTAGCCGATCTTTTTGAAGCACGTCGTCCTAAAGAACCTGCTATTTTAGCAGAAATAAGTGGTATGATTTCCTTTGGAAGAGAAACAAAAGGTAAGCGTCGCTTAATTATTACACCAATTGACAGTAGCGATTCCCACGAAGAAATGATCCCTAAATGGCGACAACTGAATGTATTTGAGGGTGAACGTGTAGAACGTGGTGATGTTATATCTGACGGACCTGAGTCTCCGCACGATATCTTACGTTTACGAGGAGTGCATGCTGTAACACGGTATATTACCAATGAAGTTCAAGAAGTATATCGTTTACAAGGTGTTAAAATTAACGACAAGCATATTGAAGTCATCGTTCGTCAAATGTTACGCAAAGCAACTATTGTAAATCCTGGTAACTCCGAGTTTTTAGAAGGTGAACAGGTAGAGGTTTCTCGCATTAAAATTGCCAATCGTGATTTAGAAGCAGATAACAAAGTAGTGGCAACCTATACACGTGATTTATTAGGTATAACAAAAGCATCTTTAGCAACTGAATCTTTTATTTCTGCAGCATCATTTCAAGAAACCACTCGAGTATTAACCGAAGCAGCTATATCAGGTAAACGTGATGAACTGCGCGGTTTGAAAGAAAACGTTATTGTAGGACGTTTGATCCCAGCTGGTACTGGGTATGCTTATCATCAGGATCGTATACATCTTCGTGAAGTTTCTGATGAAGAAGATGCAATATCACAGCTAACGGTAGACGAAGCCTCCGCAAATTTGACAGAGTTGTTAAATATTAGTTTAGGTAGTGTAGAAGACAGTAATACAAACCAACAATAATTACATTATCATATATAGTATATATTTATTTTAATAAAAACCCTCCTAAATTTTTTTGAAAATTCTACTAAAAATTAGTATTAGTAAATATTAGTAGAGGAGGGTATCACATTATATTCTTATATACAGTTCATTCTGTATAGTTTGAAATAATTCTATTTTTAGAAGAAAACTGGCTTTTTTTTACTAATATAATTAGCTGTTGTGTTGCATTATACCAATTAGGGGCAAGAGTAATAGCGCTTACTACAGCAATACTACCTACACCTGTGTCTAAAACTTCAGATGCATTGGACATTGAAATACCACCAATAGCAACAGTCGATATATTTCGAAGATGCATCAAGTGGTTTTTAAGTCCTATTATGCCTTGTGGAGATGAGCGCATTTCTTTAGTTTGAGTGGGGAAAATATGTCCTAATGCAATATAGGAAGGACATATCGTTAATGCACGCTCTACTTCATGATTATTATGCGTGGATATACCTAATCTTAAATTTGCTTGGCTAATGGCATGTAAATCAGCATTGTCTAAATCTTCTTGCCCTAAATGTACACCATAAGCATGATATTTAATTGCTAAACTCCAATAGTCATTGATAAACAGACGAGCACCATACTGTTTTCCTAAAATGATGGCATTACGCACAATATTTTCAATATATTGATTTTTAACGTTTTTAATACGTAATTGAAGAGTACGTACACCACAATTCAGCAATCTGGTAATCCATTTTAAGTTATCTACAATTGGATATAATCCTAATTTTAGCGATGTGCTAGGAAAAGTAGGAGTCATATTTATCCCTTGATTTATGAATAGTTTTATACATCTGTATCTATTTTAGTATTATTATCAGAGTGATGAAAGGTAGAAATTTTACGTATTTTATGGGTAATATTCATTGAACAAAATTTCGGACCACACATGGAACAAAAATGCGTTTCTTTATTTAAATTTTTTAGTAACGTTTCATTATGATAAAGACGTGCAGTATCAGGATCAAGAGCTAAGTTAAATTGATCTTGCCAACGAAATTCAAAACGTGCTTTCGATATAGCATTATCGCGGATTTGTGCACCTGGATGACCTTTTGCTAAATCCGCCGCGTGAGCAGCAATTTTATAAGTAATTAGACCTTGTTTAACATCTTCTTTATTAGGTAATCCAAGGTGTTCTTTAGGTGTTACATAGCATAACATAGCACAACCGAACCAACCTATCATTGCAGCGCCAATACCAGACGTAAAATGATCATACCCCGGTGCTATATCTGTAGTTAAGGGACCAAGAGTATAAAAAGGCGCTCCATGACAACATTGCAGTTGTTCAGTCATATTACGACGGATCATCTGCATTGGTATATGACCTGGACCTTCGACCATAATTTGTACATCATATTTCCAGGCAATCTTAGTTAATTCACCTAATGTATGCAACTCTAAAAATTGTGCTTGATCATTAGCATCTTGAATAGATCCTGAACGTAGCCCATCACCAAGTGATAATGATATATCATAAATAGAACAAATTTTACAAATATCATGAAAATTTTGATATAAAAAATTCTCCTTATTATGGAACAAACACCATTTTGCCATAATTGAACCACCACGTGATACCAAACCAGTTAAACGGTGGTTAGTCATTGATATATAACTTAATAAAACACCAGCATGAATAGTAAAATAATCAACGCCTTGTTTAGCTTGTTCCAATAAAGTATCACGAAAAACGTCCCAATTAAGATCTTCAGCTATACCATTCACTTTTTCTAATGCTTGATAAATGGGAACAGTACCAATGGGTACTGGACTATTCCGTAAAATCCATTCACGTGTTTCATGAATATAGCGTCCTGTAGATAAGTCCATGACTGTATCAGCACCCCAACGTATTGCCCAAACTAATTTTTCAATCTCTTCTTCAAGAGAAGAACTAACAGCAGAATTACCAATATTCGCATTAACTTTCACTAAAAAATTACGACCAATAATCATTGGTTCTAATTCTGGATGATTAATGTTACAGGGAATAATAGCATGTCCACATGCTACTTGCTGTCGTACGAACTCCGGTGTAATATTTTTAGGCATATTTATATCAAAACAATAGCCAGCATGTTGTTTGAGTAGTACTGTATTACAAATACGTTCTCGTGCCATATTTTCACGTAGTGCGATAAATTCCATTTCTGGTGTAACAATACCTTTTCGTGCATAGTGTAATTGAGTTATGCCATTGCCTACCTTAGCGCGACGGACATTGGGTACATTTTGAAAACGCAAATTTTTTATTTTTTCATTCATAAAATGTTTCTGGCTGTAAGTAAAACTCAGCTCTTCAATCACTTCGCTATCGTTACGCTCAATAATCCAATTATGACGAGTTTTAGTTAATCCCTGATATATATTAATTTTTGCATCAGAATCACCGTAAACACTAGAAGTATCATATAGAATTATAGGTTCATTCTGTTCGTATACAGGGTTGTCTTTAGTACCACCTATATAAGTAGCGCTTAGTTCAATTTCACGCATAGGTACTCGAATATCTAGCCTACTGCCAGTAATCCAAATACGTTTAGAATTAGGAAAGGCGATACCTCGTAAAGAATGAATAAACTTTTGTGCATGAGCGCGTTTTTGGCGACGAGATTTTTTAGCAACAAACATGGCAATTTTCCTAAATTAAGGGGGATAGTATGCTTCTCCAGAGTTGAGGGAAAATTATAGATTAAATACTAGTGGACTAGTAAGAAGTTATATAAATCAAACCGTTGAATTGTACTGATTCTTTGCAGGTATTTTGACCACTGATAGAAATTTTGTAATTGTAAAAATGACACTTTCAGCACAATCATGGATACTCGGACAAGATATTATGATATTTGAAGTAGAGTTTATTTAAAGATAGATTGCATAATACAGAAATCAATATGTTTGATTAAAAACCATAAGACATTAAATATCCTTATATTACTACATAAATAATAAAATATTCCGTTAAAATTAAATGATTTTAAAAAATAAGCTTTTTAAATAAATTAACATCTAAGCTAGATGAGCAATTTTTGATTTATTAATTATTACTGTTTGTTTTGATTTTTTATTCCAAAAAAATTGAATTAGTAGATCTTCTATTACAAATCGAGATTCTAATATCTCACCTACTTTAGAAAGGGCATGGTTAAAAGTCATATAACTTTTATAATCAATAGGTTGATGTAAAAATTTATCATACAATTGCATTAAACATGCGGTATTTTTTTGCAAGAAATTATACATTTGAGTAACAGAATGCAATTGATAATTTTTAATGATACGTTCATATATACTAAAGTGTCCAATAGAAAGATAATCCAATAGAAGATAACAGAAGGTATCTAGCGCTTTTTCATTCAGCACACTAAAAATTGTTTTTTTAGTTTTTATACCGATTACATTATAGTATGTTTTTAGTAATTTTTGACGAATATATAACCAAGAACGAACTAACTGATTATTATTGCCTACATACTCAATTAAATTAATAAGCTGAGTAAACATACTAAGCTCCAATTAGAAATCGTAGTGATTTATTAAATCATTAAAAAATATGAAAATTTCAATTTATATAAAAAAGTTAATAACAATCTATATATTTTATTAAATTCGCATTACAAATACGTATTAATAAATGGTCGGTTTCAAAAATAAAAAATATAATAAACACATATAACAAATTCTATATTATTAATTATTTAGACAACGAAAAACCTATTTTAATAAAACAGTAACATCGAACATCTAAATAACAAACTGAAAAATGACAAATAAAAAACTTCTAGTAGCATGTTAAGTATTATTCTCTAATAACTCACTTACATACAATGATTATAATCGTTATATTATTATATTTTAATTTTTTAATAGCTCAGTTTATAATAGTATTATGATAATACCATAATACTATTATAGTATAGTTATAAAATAAATTTGGTCAAATATAAATTGGATCATTATCTGCTTACTGTTTTATATTCAATCAGTTCTTATAGCTATCTTTAACTATTTTAAGATTAAATAGCTGTTGATATGAATATGACATTAACTAATTCTCAAATAAGATTACATAATAATCTAATTTAGATATAAAACTAATCAAAACAGTATAACATTAATTATATATCGAAAATAATTTAGTAATATGATCATCAAATCCCCATACTATTTTATCGAATTATCTAACTAAAATTAGATTAACTAATTAAGTATTCATTGTAGAATTTTTAGTTCTATGATGAATTACAAGATAGAAAGATACTATTATGACTCAATTGAACAATCATGTTTATTCATTTGGCTTAATTACAAGGTTAGCTAGTTGTAACACCTATGGTAAGCTAGGCATTATTTACTAGAATATATGAGAATGCTACGTAATTAAAGTTAGTATTTTTTTGTATCGCTCTATACAACACCGAATTAATGTATGATGTTACACTTTAGCTATTGTAACCTATCTACTAGGTCCTGTAATTTTTTAGTGATATTGTTGCTATTACTAATTCTATAAATTTAGGATGATTCTTCGAAAAAAATTAATACCAACAATTTTTAAAATTTAGTTACTTACTGTAATACTGTTGAACCACGCTCTATTTCAAATACCGACGAGGAACTCTGTTATGTAATGAATTTATTACATATTATAGACTACCATTTACAAAATTAGATGCGAGACTGATCGGTGTTTTAGAAAGACTTTGAAATTTACAATTTATGTAATTGAACGCAATAAATAGCAAAACATTTAGTAAATAAAACAATACTTCATGGAAAACTAAAAAAAATTATTTGATTAGATTAATTAGAAAAAAATGTGATTCTTTATTTAAATATTGGCATTAGAGTAGATGTAAAATCTGTTATGATATTTACTGTACATGATGTACTAACAAAATGTTATTGTAATGAATTTTCATTCTATATATATAAAATACTTGATAATTTACTTTATACAAATGGAGAAAAACATATAGTGTTATTTTGTTTACAAAAAACGAAAACGCTGGTTAGAAAATGACAGAAATTGGTTGAGATGTGTTGGTGTCGATTGGGTAAGTAAGGTATCAGATACATGTTATTGAATGGTTCACAAAATTTACTACAGGGTAATATGTATTTTGCACGGATACGTTATGCGTCTACACTCTGTGGCTGCAACTTATATCTAAAAATTATTTTAGAAAATTCTACAAAGTAAAGGAGATGTTTTAACTTGATTCATGTTGATGATATCTATCAGGATATACTATTTCTCTATTTTTTTATTAAAGATGTGCATAGTTTTTGAGTACTTAGGATATATGAATAAGATCAGCCTTAGTTATTTTGACCTGTTAGTTCTGCGGACATAAATTGTTAGAATATTTTGCAAAATAAACATTTCTAACGTATTCTTATATATAATAAAAATATGTTTTTTAATTGTATTTCAAATGAAGTTAATTATGCTTGCAAGATTAATATGCAATTTGTTTTTAGAATAAAATGTGACTTTAGGTAAAATTAATGTGTTTAACGGCTGCACATTTGTATTCTATGTGGCATATATTTTGAGAAAATATTAAAATATCCTAACTAGCTATTTATAAAATGATTATAGCATACGATTTCGTATCGTATTTTTACTGATCGACTAAATTAAGGTATTTATTTAAAGGGTGAATTATGAATAAGACTCAATTGATTGACATCATAGCAGAAAAAGCAGGCTTGTCCAAAATTCAGGCTAAAGCTGCACTTGAATCTATCTTGGCTGCAATTACTGAGTCTCTCAAGGATGGTGATCCAGTGCAACTTATTGGTTTTGGTACGTTTAAAGTCAAATATCGCGCTAAACGGACTGGGCGAAATCCCCAAACTGGTGAAAAAATTCAAATTGCTGAAACACATATACCGTCATTTGCATCCGGTAAAAAATTAAAGAATTCAATTAAATAATGATATATGGCAAATAACCTATCTATAAACAGTAAGTAAAAGAAGAGATATTATTTATTGTAGTATCATGTCTATCATCATGAAATTGTTATTCAGCATAACTACCGTTAATTCCACTAATAAATATAATAGTAAATAATAAATAGATAAATTTTATAATATTGCGTTCTAATGGATTATTAGAATACTAACTTAGCCTACTATAATTAGTAGGCTAGAGATCCTATATGAGTTTAATAAATATTAATTTATGTAAAATAAATACAAGAATATGTTATGGCAGAACCAGCTATATTCTAGTGATATACAAAAATTTGTATATCACTACAAATATTTATAGCTAATTGATTTAAATATTACAAACTAGTATGATATTTTAATAGTAATGGCACAATAACTAATATAGCTATATTGAAACTTTAATCAGAAGATGTTTTAACTAATAAATAAATATTTTTGTTGCTATGATATCTTGACTTGTAGTAAAACATGGATAATAAGACATACATTAGTTAGCGTACGATGATTTTTTATTGGAATATGTGTTCGTTAAATCAAATATGTTACAGTTTGCAATTGTTTGTATGGGAAGGTGACAAATTTGATTACCGTTTTAAACTGGTTAGACAACCTAATATTACCAATATGTTTACATTAGTTTATGTTTTAAAATTTCATTCTAAAATTTTCTATTTTAGTTTTACTGCAGCAAATCGCTACAATTAATTCAACTAAATCAGATTTTAAATACATAATAAGTTGTATTATAGCATTACTCGAGCGACTCTTGCATTCAATTATTTTCACTTATTCCGTTTTATAAATAATTAGGATCAGGTAAAAAATTTGCAAATATATTTTTTTTTTGACTTTACATATTACTGAATACTAACAACATTATGTAATATGTTATATTTTTGCAACATTTATGATATTAGACGAATATGAATCGCCGTATAATATCATGAGTATTTTGCCAATATTGCTATTGTTATCATCCAATCGTTTATTATTTTAGTTAATGAGCATTAGCAACATATGATGGCGATAACCATTATAGTAAAACTTATCTTTTTTCTTTCAACAAAATCTTTAATAGAAATAAAGTGTGTTTCTCTAAAAATATTGTTGATAGCAAGTATTACAACTCTTCCTATTTTTAATTTTACAATAATCATTATACCTTTGCATAACATCAAACGATCGAATTGAATCATTGTTAGCCGATCTCTGCTTTCTAAATACTAGAGTCACTTTTATATAAAAATTTTGAGATTGGTAATAGAAATATGGTTTGTCGTAGAAATTTTTTAAATTTTATAGAGATATAAGTTTTGTGTTAGAGAAAATTTCTACGCAAATTCAGCTATCTGTTATAATATTAACCATGCTTACTAATAATAATGTTTTAAGATCTACGATTACTAGATTGATGGTATATATGTATTTTTATATAAACAGTAATACTAGCAACATTACATCTAGCATTATTTAGATTCTAATATAGATATATCAAATATTTCGGAAAATAGTATTTTATTAATTACAATGACGCAATATTCCAAATTATTGCGTATTTATCGGCATAAATACTAATGAAATTTCCATTTTTAATTTTTATTAAAAAATCTAATGACGAAAATGACGTATTTTAGTAAAAACCATAGTAATATTATGCTGATTAGCAGCATAAATAACTTCACGATCACGAACTGATCCGCCTGGCTGTATCACAGAAGTAATACCGAGACTAGCTGCTGCATCAATACTATCTCGAAATGGTAAAAAAGCATCAGACGCCATTACGCAACCTTTGAGTTCTAAGCCTTCTTCACAAGCCTTCATACCCGCGATTTTAGCAGAATAAATACGGCTCATCTGGCCTGCACCAATACCAATAGTCATATTATCTCGTCCGTATACAATAGCATTAGATTTCACAAATTTTGCTACTTTCCAACAGAATATCATGTCACGCATTTCTTTTTCAGTTGGTTGGCGCATAGTAACGACCTGTAATTGGTTAGCATTAATCATTGTTAAATCACGGTCTTGTACTAATAAACCACCATTAACTCTTTTGAAATCTAAACCAGCAATACGTCTCTGCCATTGACCATATATCAATACTCGTATATTTTTTTTAATTGCTATTATTTTTAGTGTAGTCTGTTTAATCGACGGGACAATAATAGCTTCAACAAACTGACGATCAATGATAGATTTTGCCGTAATTACATCTAGCTCACGATTGAAAGCGATAATACCTCCAAAACTAGAAGTTGGATCTGTTTTATAGGCATAATTATAGGAATCAAAAATTGATTTACTAACAGCTACACCGCATGGATTAGTATGCTTTACTATCACACAAGCTGGATCTGTAAATTCCTTAACACATTCTAGTGCTGTATCAGCATCAGCAATATTATTATAAGAAAGCATTTTTCCTTGCAATTGTTGTGCATTTGCGATAGATGCTTCTACTATATTTTCTTCAATATAAAAAGCGGCTTCTTGATGTTTATTTTCTCCGTATCGCATAATTTTGTGTTTTATAAAATTTAAATGTAATTTATTTGGAAAGCGTACGGGTTGCTGCTGTTGATTACTTTGTTCATTCATTAGTAAGACGTTGCTAAAATAATCAGCGATCCTATTATCGTAAGTTACAGTATGTTTGAATGCTTTAATAGCCATTTTCAAACAAGTATTTAAACTTAATGCATTTTTGTTGTTATCTAATTCTAGTATGATCATATCATAATCGCTCTGATCAACTATAACGACCACATTTTTATAGTTTTTAGCACCTGCGCGAAGCATTGCTGCTCCTCCAATATCAATGTGTTCAAATGCATCCTCTAAAGTACAATCAGATTTTGCAACAGTTTGAGCAAATGGATAAAGATTCACTACTACCATGTCAATGGCTTTAATAGCATATTGCTCCATAATTTTATCATCTTTACCACGTCGACTTAGGATTCCAGCGTGAACTTTAGGATGTAAAGTTTTAATACGTCCACCCATCATTTCTGGAAAACCAGTGTAGCTAGAAATTTCTGTAACACGTACACCCGCATTTACTAATAAATGTGCAGTACCAGATGTGGAAAGTAACTCTATTCCACGTTTGGACAGTGCTTTTGCAAATTCGAGAATACCTGTTTTATCTGAAACACTAATCAAAGCACGGCTTATAGGAGAACACTTTTGCATAGATTTTCCTTTTTGCTATTTATACGCAAACTAGTAAAACGTATTAATATTCACTTGCTTTATTTCTTCTGTTAACTATATGATCCGAAATAAATAGGTTTCTTGAAGTAAAGTTTTAATAAAATATAAAAATATTAAATGAAATTAAAAGAATAATATTTATCTAAATTTATTTTGCTATTTTATTAAATAATTTTTTATACGCATTGAAGATAAAGAAGTTATAACAGCGTTTTTTATAAAAAAATAAACGTGATTGGTAAAATAGAAAAATTTCAATTTTTTCTTGAAAATTACTAACATTCATTGTAGAATAAGACATTTTATATTGGATAGTTTAAATATAGGTTATAACAAGATAACTAGAGTTATTCATTGATAAAATTTTAAAAATTAAAGCAAAATTATTCAAGATGGTATGTTAATAATAATTTGAATTTACGGATGTAATTTGATAAATTATATTGTGTATTTTGCATATTATGTTTCTTGAAATTAAAAAACATATGGAATTTTAGAAGGCTTGTAGCTCAGCTGGCAGAGCACACCCCTGATAAGGGTGAGGTCGGTGGTTCAAGTCCACTCAAGCCTACCAGTTTTTTGTTTTGGTTTAAGTAAAATTAATATAAAAACCCCCATCGCAGAATTTTTCTGATTTGTAGGCGTGCTATGGATCAGTTGGTAGAACGCCTTCAGTGGTTCGATCCCGATGAGCTCTAATATCAACGAGTTAAGATCTTTGCAATTATAATTTCAACATATCAAATTATATTTTTAACAAAACCAGCTATACAGTCTGCTTATAAAAAAAAATTTATAAATTCTTTTTATTTGATAATATGTTATCAATTCCATCTAAATATTTTATTAAAATAAATTTGTAATTAACATAATAATTTGTTTTGCTTAATTGTACGATGTCAATCGTATATAGTTAATATGATAATATCAATACCTAAAACGTATTTTTACGTTAATATTTAGATTTTTTAGAATATTTTTTACAACATGATGAATTTTATTAAATATCATTAGTAGGCCGATCATTAAATTAGTAATTCAACCCAGCATTAACTAATAATATTTTTAATTAATAATTAATTAATTAAAAATATTATAGTAAATTTATTTACATTAGTAAATACTCTGTAGACCCTTTTGTTTTTAAAATAACATGATATTCTTAAAAGAAGGTATTATTTAATAATAATTGAGTTAAGCTAATAATAATTGGTAAATATAATTTATTCTTTTATTGAACTACATGCATATACTATTTTTACAATATGCTCTTTTAAAAGATATTCGATAAAAATTTAATATTTATTGAATAATTCAGAGCGCTTTGCCAAATTTAGAGGATATTTGCTAATGAAAAATTTTTGCTTTTTTCTGGCAGGGATATTGTTAATGTTTAATACGTTAGTACATGCTGATAATATTCAGAAATACAATATTTTATCAAAACCGGTTTATATCGATAGTAGCAAAAAACCGCAAGTTTTGGAGTTTTTCTCTTTTTTCTGCCCCCATTGTTACGAATTAGAGTCGCTATATCACGTAAAGGATACAATTAAAAAGAACTTATCTAAAGATGTTAAAATAAAAAGATATCATGTTGATTTTATTGGTGATGATCTTGGTCCAATTGCTACGCATGCATGGGCAATAGCCATGGTTCTAGGTATTGAAGATAAAATAATATTAAATATTTTTGATGACGTACAAAAAAAGAACATTATTACTGATCCAGAAAGCTTAAAACAAGCCTTTATAAAAGCCGCATCTATTTCTTCTAAAGATTATGATACAGCATGGGATAGCTTTATAGTAAAAGCCCTTGTGGCACAGCAACAAAAAGCTACATTAGATATTGATCTAAAAGGTGTACCAATTTTTTTAGTTAATGGGAAATATATGATCAACAACCACGCTATTAATGTTACTAACGTTAATCATATTGCTAATAATTATGCTAAGGTAGCAAAATTCTTAATTAAGAAAAAATAACTATAAACTTAAAATATTTAAACATAATTTTTACATTAAAATTAAATTTTTTTATCAATCTTGTGATTGATATCTATATATATATAAATTTTTTCATTAATTTGTGATGAGATTTAATATAAATATTATTATGTTATGATTTTTTCACACAAAGATGCAGATTGCATGTATTATGGAAGTTTGTTTTTATTAGTGTAATTCTATTAGCGTACTAATTATTAAAAAAGAACATATTTATTATCATGACAACTGAAAAAAATCCATTGATTCTAGTAGATGGTTCATCTTATCTCTATCGTGCCTATTATGTTTTTTCATTTTTTACCAATAGCTTAAACGAACCAACAGGTGCAATATATGGTATGCTCAATATGTTGAAAAATCTTCTAATACAGCATAAGCACTGCCAAATTGTTATTGTTTTTGATACAGTAGGCAAAACTTTTCGCAAAAAGTTATTTGAAAAATATAAGTCAAATCGTCCTCGCATGCCAGATAAATTACAGCAACAGATTAAGCCACTATATAATATAATTAGAGCAATGGGTATCTCTCTATTAGAAATTAAAGGAGTAGAGGCAGATGATATCATCGGTACATTAGCAGTACAAGCACAAAAAACAGGACGAACAGTACTAATTAGTACTATTGATAAAGATATAGCACAGTTAGTGACACCGAATATTATGTTAATGAATACTCGCATGAATACTATACTTGGACCTGAAGAAGTAAGAAAAAAATATGGTGTTCCGCCTTCATTAATTATTGATTTACTTGCTATGATAGGAGACAAAACAGATAATATTCCCGGGATACCAGGTGTTGGTCAAAAGACAGCAGAAACTTTAATAAAAATATTTGGCAATATTCATTCGATTTATAATAATCTAGATAAGTTGAATACTGTTGCTTTGCGTGGGATAAAAACTATAATTAGCAATTTTGAAAAAAACCGTGATCTTGCTTTTCTTTCCTATAAATTAGCAACCATTAAAACAGATATTGAAATCAAACTTTTAGATAAACAATTAATAATCCAAGAACCTAATATTGAAACGCTGAAGGCTTTGTTCAAGCGTTATGAATTTAAACATTTTCTAAATGAACTTAATTCAGGAAAATGGTTACAGAGAAAAAAAAACACCCACGAAACAAAATTTACGTACTTCTGATACAGCGACAGGAATTTTGGAATATCCATCGAGTAATAGTTCGTTTAATAATTATTTAACTATTTTAGATGAAGTAATGTTTAAAAAATGGTTGAATAAGCTAAAGGATGCCAGTATTTTTGCATTTTATCTAACAACTGACTCCAAAAATATATTTAATGCTAATATTGTTGGTATAGCATTCGCTATATTGGATGAAGCTGCTTATTTACCTGTTGGTCACAATTATATTAATGCTCCAGATCAATTAAATATACAAAGTGTATTAAAACAATTAAAATTTTTGCTAGAAGATGATAAAAAGGTGAAAATAGCTCAGAATATTAAATATAACCTCAGTATTTTAAAGAATTACGGTATCGAGCTAAACGGCGTTAAATTTGATACAATGTTAGAGTCTTATTGTTTAAATAGCATAAGCAATAAACATGATATTCAAAGTTTAGCAGCACGATGGTTAAATCATGAAACTATTGTTTACCAAAAAGAAAACAAAAAAGGAAATAAAACACTGCCGTTTAATCAAATTAATATTAACAAGGCTTCATATTATGCAGCTGAAAATGCAAATGTTATTTTAAAATTACATTTCAACATATGGCCAAAGTTAAAGCAAGAAAGAGGTCCCAAAAAAGTTTTTGAAGATATTGAAATACCTCTATCACGCGTCATATCACGAATTGAACGTAATGGTGTATTAGTGGATCAGGATTTATTGGTAAAATATTCCAAAGAACTTGCTACCCGTTTGATAACTTTAAAACAGACAGCATACAAACTAGTAGGTGAATCCTTTAATCTCTCTTCAAGTAAACAATTACAAAATATTTTATTTAATAAACAGGGAGTTAATCCGATTAAGAAAACTCCAAACGGTGCACCATCGACTAGCGAAGAAGTATTGGCTGTTCTAGCACTTAAATACCCTCTGCCACAAGTTATACTAGAATACCGAAGTTTATTAAAACTTAAATCTACTTATACTGATAAGTTACCATTAATGATTAATGCAGTTACGGGTCGATTGCATACATCTTACCACCAAGTAATTACAGCTACAGGAAGATTATCATCTACTGATCCTAATTTACAAAATATTCCAATACGTCGTAATGAAGGACGTCGCATTCGCCAAGCATTTATTGCGCCATTTAATAAACGCATTGTTTCTATAGATTATTCGCAAATTGAATTACGTATTATGGCACATTTATCGCAGGATCAAAGCTTGATGCACACTTTTAATATAGGCGAAGATATTCATCGTGTTACTGCATCAGAAATATTTAATGTAGAAATAAATAAAGTTTCTATTGATCAAAGACGTAGTGCTAAAACAATTAATTTTGGTCTTATTTATGGCATGAGTGCTTTCGGTTTATCACGTCAACTTAATATTAGTACAGATAAAGCAAAAACTTATATTGATTTTTATTTTAAACGTTATCCAAACGTATTGCGCTACATGGAAAATATACGCATGGCAGCAATAGAAAAAGGTTATGTAGAAACATTGATTGGTAGAAGATTATGGTTGCCAGATATTAAATCAAATAATACGATTCGACGTAAATCTGCAGAACGTTCAGCAATTAATGCTCCATTACAAGGTACTGCAGCAGATATCATTAAATTAGCAATGATTTCTATTGATAATTGGTTATTAAAACACAATGAGAATATTGTTAAAATGATTATGCAAGTCCATGATGAGTTGGTATTCGAAATTCAACAAGAATATGTTGACACAATAACTAAAAAGATTTGTTATTTAATGGAAAACTGTATAAAATTAGACGTACCATTACAGGTTGTAGTAAGTATAGGTCAGAATTGGGAAAAGGCAGATGAGAGCTATTATAAACATCCCATGTGAATTATTCTTAATATATTGCATGTAATATTTTATTTATGAAACCAATTATTTAACTTATTACGTAGTGTATCAATACCTACTTGTTCAATGGAGGAAAGTATGTCTATGTCTATATCTCCTCTAAATTCTAGCATAGCCTTTGCCACTAGTTTAATCTGTATATTACGAGCACTGACAGCTAACTTATCAGCTTTACTCAAAAGCAGCAGTATAGGAATATGATTTTCAGTAGTTTGTTTAATTATTTTTCGGTCTAAATTTGTTAAAGGACGACGAATATCCATTAGTAGTACCAATCCTTTTAACGTTTTTCTTTTTTGTATATATTTAGTTAAAATTGATTGCCAATTTTGCTTAATTTTATGAGCAACTTCCGCATAACCATAACCTGGTAGATCAACTATGCGTTTACCTTGAATAACTTGAAAATAATTAATTGATCGAGTACGACCTGGTTTTTTACTAACATATGCTAATTTTTTTTGGTTACTCAATATATTGAGTAGACTAGATTTTCCTGTATTTGATCTACCAGCAAAAGCAATTTCAGCACCTATATCAACCGGTAAATAATGGATATTTGTTATACTCAGCATAAATTGCGTACTATAATAATTTAGACTAGACAACGGCATACTCCTGATATAAATAAATATAACTTAACATACATTCATGATTGAATATTACATTATCATTATTCGATGGTGATTAGACTACAAATCAATAAATTACACTTTCACTGTATATAAGTATTAAAACTTAATTTATATACGAAAATTACATTTGCTGTAAGATACAGTCTTAAAATAATCAATCTATATTTGAATAATTTATAAATAAAAATCTTTAAATTACTTTTAGTCACAATTCTTACTTATTGATTATTAAAATATATAATTTTTATAGTATCTCAATTTAAATAATAAAAAATAATATTTATTTGGTGATATTTTCATTATGTCTTCTTTAAATATACTGATTTTATTTTATGAATATTTTCCTTTAACTTTAGTTAAATAAAAATCTGAAAATTGATCTTTTTATCAATTCAAAATATTTTATTGTATTTTAAATTGTTTGAATTTTCGTACCAGCATATTTCCTCCTCAACTTAGCAAGTGTGCTTTTTTCTGCTGATATCACTTGGTATAGTAGTATTACAGTACTAATAATTAATTTATATTCTAGCTCTGCTTGTTATTGTCAAGAAAATCTTGATGTTTGCATTGTAAATGCATAATGTATCCATTGAACAGTCACGAAGTCCAACATCTGACAGTCATTGAAAGGAGTAATGGACTAATGAATTTATTATAAATAATAAATTATCAGGTAAATCTTCAAGTAAGACTAGTTGCATTATGTTTAAACAATAACAGGTGTTTTTGATTAGCGTACATTATTACCGAACCAATACATACGAGTTAAAGCAGCTTCTGCTTTTAGATTTAAAATTTTTTTAAAGGATAGTTTGTGTGCTGCTGATGTATTTTTAAAAAATATGCCAGATGAGGTATATCATCGTTCAGTTCGCGTAATACTGCAAGATAAATATAAAATTATATTAAAATGGTAGAATAAATTTTCACGAAATTTATCTTCTTTTATATAAAGTTTAGTGTTCTGATGAGTTGTAAGAATCATACGCGCATCAACGCCAATAGGTGGGAAAATCCCCCTACCGATAAAATTGACTATTAGTTAATAATGAGTTTATCTATCGATAGAATACTATTATTAATCTGTTCAAAATGATCCTATCGAACCAGATTACTACCTGTAAAGACACCTTTTTCATGAACCAGTAGCTCAAATTCAATCCAATCTTTCGGAATAGTTGTCATGTTAAGTACAATAAATAGTACAATGCGAAATTTTGCTATAATTACCTACTATATTCCAAGAATTTTATTATTAAAATTTTTATAAACGAGATTTCAAATTCAAATTTGATATTTTAGTATTTTAGAGATAAATGTTAGTTATAAGAAAAAATTATTCTTAAATATAAAAAAATTTTTCTATCTGTAGTAATTACAATGTTTTTATCAAGTTATTAATTAACTGTGACTAATGAAGATTTTGGTATTTCATCAGACCTCATAATTAAGAAATTATCCAAAATTTTTAACTTAATTACCATTGTTCAGTAATTGCGATCTTTAAAAAAATAGTTTACCACAACTAAATTAATATATATTTTTGATCTTGATATCAAATAGAAGATGGTCTCTGTCTAATCTAAAATTTTAATTTTATACTGTATTACTACGATATAGCAAAGCCCATTGTTTAATGGGCTTTTGATATATTTAAAATTTTCTGTTTCTTTAATACTATAATAGCTATTATAGTATTAAAGTATTTTAAAAATATTTAAATTAATTTAATAAGATTATAATCTTCTGTGTATTAAATGGCATTTTTAATTTATTAGCATAACAGTTTTTATTACACGCTGTAGTATAATTCAAACTCTATCGGATGTGGTGTCATACGCAACCGATCGACGTCTAACTTACGTAATTCAATATATGCATTAATTGTATCATGAGTGAATACATTACCACGAGTTAAGAATTCACGATCTTTATCAAGCGCATTTAATGCTTCTTCTAAAGATGTCGCAACTTTTTGTATTCTACTGTTTGTTTTTTGGAGTGGTTTATAAAGGTTGTTATCTATAGCATCACCGGGATCTATTCTATTGATTACACCATCAAGACTAGCCATAAGCAACGTAGCAAATGCTAAATATGGATTTGCAGCTGGATCTGGAAAACGTACTTCGATGCGACGTGTTTTTGTTGAACTAGTTGCTATAGGAATACGAATTGCAGCAGAACGATTGCGTTCTGAGTAGGCAAGCATTACCGGAGCCTCATAACCTGCAACTAAACGCTTGTAAGAATTCGTAGTAGGATTAGTAAATGCATTAATAGCCTTAGCATGATTAATAATACCTCCGATGCAAAAAAGAGCAATTTCTGATAAACCACCGTATTCCTCTCCAGAGAACAAATTGATGCCATTTTTAAATAGAGATATATGGCAATGCATGCCAGAACCGTTATCTCCAAAAATAGGTTTTGGCATAAAAGTAGCAGTTTTTCCATGCGCCTGAGCAATATTGTGCACTACATATTTATAGATTTGAATCTCATCGGCTTTTTTGGTCATGCTATTAAAACGAGTGGCTACTTCATTTTGACCAGCACTGGCTACTTCGTGGTGGTGAGCTTCAACTATCAAGCCCATTTTTTCCATAGTAATACACATAAGAGAACGGATTTCTTGAGAAGAATCTACTGGCGGAACTGGAAAATATCCTCCTTTTAAAGCTGGTCGATGACCTTTGTTACCACCTTCGTAAATCTTAAGAGTGTTCCAATAAGCTTCAATATCATCAATAATAACGTGCGAACCTGAACTGGCAGATCCAAAACGGATATCATCAAAAAGAAAAAATTCGGGCTCAGGACCGAATAATGCGACATCAGCAATTCCAGAAGAACATAAAAAGTTTTCTGCACGCTTAGAAATAGATCGTGGATCACGATCATAACCTTGTAAAGTAATTGGCTCCAGAATATCACAACGGATAAGAAGAGTGGATTCTTTAAAAAACGGATCTATGATAGCAGTACTTGTATCTGGCATCAGCAGCATATCTGATTCGTTGATATCTTTCCATCCATTGATAGAAGATCCATCAAACATTTTTCCTTCTTTGAAAAAATTACTGTTTACTTGGTGAGCAGGAATTGTAACGTGCTGTTCTTTACCTTTAGTATCAGTAAAACGTAGGTCAACAAACTTAACTTGACGTTCATTTATGATCGAGAGAACGTGTTCAGAAGACATGCTCAATTCTCCTAAAATGGTCATTTTATTATGGCAAGAGAACTTCGTTGCTGAGAATGTATTTAGTTAGTGCTTAATGTATAAATATAAAACTATCTTTCTCTATTTTGTAGGCATCAAGCAAATTCGTCGATGCTTTTTAGCATATTTTGTTAATAGTTTTGCATTAATCTAAGTGAGATCTATAACCTGCTGATCAAAGCATAATTTTCCCTCGAAAATATTCAGATAATACGATTTGGTACTTTACTATAATATTAAAGATTAATGAATCTTAATTAATCCTTATTATTAGCATAAAAAAACATGCTTAATGAAGTCTGCAATAGTACTCATATCTTATGTATTTCGTGTACCATACTATAATTTGTAATATTTGAGGTAAAGTTGTGATCAAAAACTTACGTAATATCGCTATAATTGCACATGTAGATCATGGTAAGACCACTTTAATTGATCAATTGCTACAACAGTCAAGTACTTTTGATATTCGTATAGCGGCAACTGAGCGTATAATGGATTTTAATGATTTGGAAAAAGAACGAGGTATTACTATTTTTGCGAAAAATACTGCTATTCAATGGAATAACTACCGTATAAATATTGTTGATACTCCAGGTCATGCTGACTTCGGAGGAGAAGTGGAGCGAGTAATGTCAATGGTTGATTCTGTATTATTACTTGTCGATGCCACGGATGGTCCAATGCCTCAAACCCGTTTTGTGACAAAAAAAGCTTTTACTTATTCGTTAAATCCTATTGTTGTAATTAATAAAATTGATCGGCCTGATGCGCGACCAGATTGGGTAATAGATCAAATATTTGATTTATTTATTGATTTAAATGCTACTGATGAACAATTAAACTTTCCAATTATTTATACTTCTGCTATACATGGTATTGCAGGTTTAAGCTACACTAACATGGATCACGATCTGACGCCACTATACAAAGCGATTATTGACTATGTTCCTGCGCCTGATGTTAAAATTGATGCACCATTACAGATGCAAATCTCGCAACTTGAATATGATAGGCATTTAGGTATTATTGGTGTTGGTCGTATTAAACGGGGAAGTGTAACACCAAATCAGCAGGTCAGTATTATTGATAGTAGAGGTAAAATTCGAAATGGAAAAATTGGTAAAGTATTAAGGCATCTTGCTTTAAAACGTATCGAAAGTAATCTTGCAGAAGCAGGTGATATAATTGCAATAACCGGTTTAAGTGAACTTAAAATTTCTGAAACTGTTTGTGATCTACAAAAAGTAGAAGCATTACCAATATTGAACGTTGATAAACCGACAGTGACTATGTTTTTTAATGTTAATAATTCACCCTTCTGTGGACAAGAAGGTAAATTTATAACATCACGTCAAATACTGGAACGCCTGAATAAAGAACTAATACGTAATGTCGCGTTAAGCATTGAAGAAACTGAAGATACGGATACATTCCGTGTTTCTGGTCGAGGTGAAATGCATTTATCAGTACTAATTGAAAATATGCGTCGTGAAGGATATGAATTAGCTGTATCTCGTCCAAAAGTTATTTTTCGTGAATGTAATGGAAATAAACAAGAACCTTTTGAACATGTTACCTTTGACATTGAAAAACAACATCAAGGACAGATTATGATGACTATAGGTGAACGTAAGGGTCATTTAAAAAATATGTCTACAGATGCTAAAGGTCGCCGTATACGTCTTGATTATATTATTCCAAGTCGCGGTTTAATGGGTTTTCGCAATCAATTTATGACAATTACTTCTGGTAGTGGTTTAATATATTCTACTTTTAGCCATTATGATAATATGCAAAAATATGAACTAGGTCAACGACAAAATGGTGTATTAATTTCCAACGGACAAGGAAAAGCAGTGGCTTTCGCACTTTATAATCTTCAGAATCGTGGAAAATTATTTATAAGCCATGGTACACGAGTTTATGAAGGTCAAATTATTGGATTGCACAGTCGTACTAATGACTTAACTGTAAATTGTTTAACTGGTAAAAAATTAACTAATCTACGTGCAGCAGGCAGAGATGAAGCTATAATCCTCAGTCCCCCAATAGAAATGACTTTAGAACAGGCTATTGAATTCATTAATGATGATGAACTTGTAGAGGTTACACCACAATCAATTCGAATACGAAAACGTTTTTTAAAAGAAAATGAACGCAAATGCATGTTGCGAAAAAAATAAACAATACTATCATAAATACAATATCGTTATATATAACTTGTAAAGTTTTGTTACGTTTACAGTTTAAATTAAATATGTTAATATATTAACATATTTAATTTTGTATAGATCAAAATAATCAAGTTATAAAATATTATACTGAAATCTTTTATTATGTAAAATAATAGTGATAAGTTTTACTATGATGGTTTCTTGTTTTCAAACTGCTATTAAAATGTTCGTGTAATTTAAAATTATTCTATTAAATCTAATGTAATAGATATCAAATTTATAAAAATAAATTTTAATTACTTAAGAAATTTCTTCTTTTAAATAAAAAATAGAATTTTTATATCATTTCAAGGAGCTGTATTAAAAATAAGTATATAATTGACATATTGCTTTTGTTTGTAATTTTTATTCGTGTCGATCACTAAGTAAAGAGAATTAATCATAACAATCTCAATTTCAAAAAAATAAAATGGAAAAGAAAAAATGTATTTTAATTAGCTTGAAAACTATTGATAATTTTTTACTTACTGTTCAACTCAACGTTTATAAAATAGTAAATATCTTTTTGGGTTCTTTTTGACATTTGATTTTTTTAGATTGTTGTAAGACGCTGCGATACTTTCATTACAGTACATATTCAATATCTCTGCAGTGTTTGTTGTTTGCATGCATGCAAACAACAAACACTTTTGTTAGTTAGAACAATGTTTGCATACTAACTATAGTTGCTAAAATAATAATTTTTCTTGATTAAGATACATGTTAAGTAATTATTTATTTATCGCTAAAGTAAATTTTTTTAGCACTGTATACGTAAAATTAAATAGTTAAAATAATTAAATTACTAGCTTTCTCATAATTAAAAAATTTTTCATATTTCGTAATCTATATTAAATATAATTAATTAAAAATGTGCTATTGAACTATATTAAGTAAAATAGTGCCTTCACAAAAAATTATAGCAATTGAGAAATTATATGAAATTAAATTTTATGATTGCTTAATCAATTAGGCTGTTAAATATGGTCACTGATAATCTTGTAATTAGGTAATTAAGTATGAATTTTTCGAAATCCAAAATACACATTAAACATTTATATATTAATTTATTTCTAATTTTAAAATCAAATTAAAAATATAAAGATTAATGTAATATTAATATCATTTTTTAGATATTAGGATTTATTAATTTAAAATAATTTAATTAAGTGATATTGTAATGTTTTTTTTTCAAAAACAGCCAAATATTTTCATGGTTTATTAATACAATAATTAGTGTGTAATTTTATTATTTTAATATTAAAGAAATCAATAAAACTTCAATTATTTTAATAAATAAATTTGATTTAGTGGACTTTCTTTACTTAAAATTCAAGTCTAGAGAGATTTCATGATATTTAGTAAATATTTTTTTGTATTTGTCTTATGAATTCTATTTAATTTTTGATTAAGATTAAATGTTATTTTTTTTGATATGCTAATAAAAGTATATTTGCCTTGTAGATAAGAACGCTTATAAAACAGTAAATTTTACACTTTATTTTAAATAAACATACTATTTTTATACTATGTTCAATTGCTATTTTAAAAATACAATAAAATTTCAATTTATTATTTTAAATATGGTTTCTATGGACTTTAATTACATGGGGAATAATACGAATTTTACGTATAGTATTCGCTAAATGGGAGTGATTATGTGCTGTAAGACGGATAAAGGCAGTATATATAAAATCGTTAGATTCTTCCGTCTTTAAACTTTGAATATTGGAACCTGCGGTATTAATTGCTGCCGTCAAATGTGCCAATACACCTTGATGATTAAACATATCTACTTTTATTTCAGCAATAAATTCTTGATGAATTTTTTTATCCCATTCTCCCAAAAGAAATCGTCCAGGTTCATTCTGGTAACCGAAAATATTTTGACAGGATTCATTATGTATAATTAGACCTTTACCTGGATGAACATGTGCAACTATCGGGTCGTTAGGAATAGGACAGCAGCACGTTGCTAAAGTAATTAACATACTATCTTCTGTATGTTTAATAATTAATCTTTTTAAAGTATTGACATTAGGTAAAGGTGTTGTCGATTGCAATAAGTGTTGTGCCACTACTATACTTATGAGGTTACCTAAGCCAATTTCTGCTAATAAATCATCAATATTAGAGACTTTTGTACGTTCTAATTCCTTTTGAATGTTTTGAGCAGGAATTTTAGCTAATTTCTGATTATCACCCAATGTATGGTTGAGTAAGTAGCGACCTAATTTTATTGAATCTTCTCGTTTTAAATTTTTTAACGTCTGTCGAATTTTTGAACGTGCTTTGGAACTGACAACAAAATTAAGCCAAGCAGGATTAGGACGTGCTCGTGGTTCTGTAATAATTTCAATGGTTTGCCCACTAATAAGCGCTTGTGATAACGGATAAGATTGGCGATCTAGAAGAGCAGCAGTACATGTATTACCAATATCAGTATGTACAGCATATGCAAAATCTACAGGTGTTGCACCTACTGGTAATTCAATTATACAACCCTTAGGCGTAAAAACGTAAATTTCTTTCGGAAAAAGATCAGATTTCACACTTTCAATAAATTCAAATGCATTTCCTGAACTCTGTTGTAATTCTAATAAACTTCGAAGCCAACGTTGTGCACGAACTTGAGCCGTGGTACTAGTTTCTTTATAGGTCCATTGTGCTGCTACACCCATTTCTGCCATTTGATCCATATCTTCTGTACGAATTTGCACTTCTACTGGTACACCATATGGTCCAATCATCGATGTATGTAATGATTGATAGCCATTAGCTTTGGGAATAGCTATATAATCTTTAACACAACCTGGTCGTGGTTTATACAAACTATGTATCTGACCAAGCACGCGATAACAAGCATCAAGGTCTTTTACAATAACGCGAAAGCGATAAATATCTATTATTGAGTGAAATCGCTTTTCTTTTGAGGACATTTTTCGGTAAATAGAATACAGATGTCTATCTCTTTCAATTACACGACAGATAACACCAGCTTTCTTCAAGCAATGATCTATTTCAGAAAGTATTTTTTGAATCATATCGTTACGATTATTACGCACAGTTTTTACTATTTCTTTAATTATACGAAAACGGTTAGGATAAAGAGCTTCGAAGCCTAATTCTTCCAGTTCAGTTTTCAAATAAAAAATACCAAGACGATGTGCTAGAGGACTGTAAATATCTAATGTTTCCATTGCGATACGGCGTTTTTTATCAGCACGTAACGCACCAAGCGTACGCATGTTATGCGTACGGTCAGCTAATTTTATTAAAATAACACGAATGTCCTGAACTGTTGCCATAATCATTTTTCGAAAATTTTCAATCTGTTCTTCTTTTTTATCACGGAATTTTAATTTATCGAGTTTTGATACACCTTCTATTAGCTCAGCAACGCTTTTTCCAAAAAGTTTTTCCATATCTTGATAAGTAGCAGGTGTATCTTCAATGACATCATGTAAGAGAGCTGCCATTAATGTTTCATGATCTAATTTCATGTTAGCAAGAATGCAAGCGACTGCTATGGGATGAGTAATATAAGGTTCACCGCTATAACGTATTTGTCCTGCATGAGCTTCACGCGCAACAAGATAAACTTGTTTTAAACGCTTGATTTGCTCTTCAGGTAAATATATCTCAATCAGTTTATTGAGACTTTTAAACAGATACAAAGTTAACCTGCAGATTTAAACACGCCCTTCAGTAACAGAACTAATAGCTCTTAACTTAGCGGATTCATATTCTTGATACTCACTAATATTCAATGTTTTTTTATTAATTAGGCCTTGTTCAATTTCTCGTAAAGCTATCACTGTAGCTTTATCGTTTTCTTCAGGAACAAGTGGATCTTTAGCATTGACTTGCATTTGACGTGCACGGCGTGCAGCAATCAATACTAAGTCAAATCGATTACCAATTTTTTCTACTGCATCTTGAACAGTTACACGTGCCATAAATATGCTACTCCATAAATTGAAGAAATTAACTTTCATAATACTGAAAGTATTTTCAAACGACCAATAATTTACTAATTAAAGTATTATGTCGTACCTTTTGGTTATGCACACGTAAACGTTGTGCATAAATAATAGTTTTTAAATCAGTTAATGCTGATTCTAAATCATCATTAATAATTAAGTAATCGTATTCAGAATAATGCGTTATCTCTATAATAGCTTGTTTCATACGCTGAGTAATAACCTGTTCAGTGTCTTGAGCACGCCTATTTAGGCGTCGTGCTAACTCTTGTATTGAAGGTGGTAGCACAAAGATACTACATGTTAGTAAAAATTGAGTACGAATCTGTTTTGCGCCTTGCCAATCGATATCTAAAAAAACGTCAATACCACTTGATAAAATTTCTTTTACAGATTCACGTGAAGTACCATAATAATTACCAAATACCTTTGCATATTCAAGAAAAGCATCTTCTGCGATCATATTTTTAAATGTATGTTTTGAAACAAAAAAATAATCTTTTCCATCTGTTTCATTAGGACGTATACTACGAGTAGTATAAGAGATAGATAATTTTATATCCCTTAATAGCTGTTCTTTTAATAACCTCTGAAGGAGTAGAGATTTACCTGCTCCACTAGGAGCAGAAATAATATAAAAAGTACCTTGAATCATAATTATTTCAAATTGGATTAAAAAACAAAGTATATATATTAATAATAGCAGATAGTTATATTACTTAAAGTATCTAACATAAGATTTATGCTTTGTATATTCAAAATATTATTTTTAATAATTTGAAGTAACGCACAATATAATGTTAAAAACTATAAAATATTTAAATTTAATTTTCAATTATATTATTTGTTAAAATCAATAAGACATATTCATTTCTTAAAATTAAAATGAGCTAAAGGGATTAGAATAGCGATATTGTATTTGCTACATATTTGATATGTATCGATCTTGTTTAAACTAGACTTATATTATGACTTAGTATAGTATATTATATATCACACCACCAGTGTAATTAATGTAAATAAAAAATGATAGAGCTATAAAATAATTCCTGAATCTTCTTCAAATAATTTAAAATAAAAAATGATGATTTTAAAAATTAATAAACTATATTTCTACTTAAGGAAATATATAATTAATGAATTTCAAATATAAATTAATTGACAATTAATAAAATAGTATAAATATGATCAAAATATCTCTTTCAATAAGAAAAAACTTAGCGATATATTTTATTGGTTAAAAAAACATTTTTATATTCATTGAATCGTAATTAGGTTAGCAAGTCAACTGATTTATTTGAATCATTTAGTCGACTATACACGATCAAATTAATTATTAATGATAATATACAAAACCACGTTTTAATTAAGATGTATTATTATAGTAATATTACTAACAACTAACAGCCTGTTAAAAAGATTGAATAGAAATATAGAGCTATATATCAAATAATTAATTATTTTGAAATGATTAAACAATAATGTCAGTCTAGCGTATATTTAATATGATCAATATATATAGTGTTTTGTATTATATATAAATAATGAATAATTTATTTCTATATCTTGTAGATTAGTAACCTAGTTTTCCAATAAGATTTTAAAGATAAAATTATTGTTGAGTTAAGGATAATTGAAAATAGGCAGACAAAGACCAAAGCGTAGTACTAACAATCGTGCACAGAAACCGAATAATAATGTGATGATTACTATTGTTTGATGTGATAACGAAGTGCTTGATAATAAAATATAACACCAACCTACAATAAACGCGATACCGGCATATAATTCTTTCTGAAAGACTAGTGGAATTTGATTACAAAACATATCACGCAATACACCACCAAAAACACCAGTAATTACAGCAGCAATGGTAGCAATAATTGAAGCATGGCCAGCACTTAATGCCACCTGTGTACCTATAATAGAAAATACAACGAGACCAAGCGCATCGAGCATTAAAAATACATTACGTAAACAGTGCATTAATGGAGCAATAAAGGTAGTAGCTACTGCTGCTATAATTACAATTAAGATATATATTGGATGTTGTATCCAGCTAAGTGGATAATGTCCTAATAGAATGTCACGTACTGATCCTCCCCCAACAGCGGTAACAGAAGCTACAATAACTACACCAAATAAATCCATTTTGCGTCTACCTGCTGCAAGTGCACCTGTTATTGATTCCACTGTAATACCTATTATGTACAGAACAGTTAATAACATAGAATATATGTCCAACAAAATTGACGGTAATGCTAATAGTTTTTAACTATATATAAAAAACAAAATTATCTAATAATACTTTATATTATATTGATTTCAATTTTTATTATTTTGTTATCTATTTAGACATTCATGTGTCATGATTTTAACGACTAGAAAAGAAAAATTTTTATCAAATAAAACAAATAGTAACGTACTAATTTTTACTACAATATTACTTATAACTCCATTATTATAATAGTAATTTATTATCGTTAGCAGTAGTGAGTAATGTCATTTTTATGTTAATAGAATTAATTACTAATTATGTAATCTTAATTATTGAACAAAGTCATTAAGATTAATTATAGTAAATATTTTTAGTTATTCGATGTTTTGTATCTGTTCGCGCATTTGCTCAATTAATACTTTTATTTCAATAGCAGAAGAAGTTACATCAACATTATTTGATTTTGAAGCTAAAGTATTTGACTCTCGGCTAAATTCTTGCATTATAAAATCGAGACGTCGACCAATCGCCTCTTTTTTTTCTAAAATTTTAAAAGTTTCTTTTACGTGTATATCAATACGATCTAATTCTTCTGTTAAATCAATTCGCTGTGCTAGCATTACTATTTCTTGTTCTAAGCGATGCGTATCTAATTGCATCTTCACTTCTTCTAACTTAGAACAAAGACGTTCATATTGTGATTTGAGAATTTCTGGCATTTGCTTGCGTATTTTTTTTACTTCTTGTCTAATAGTTTCTAATCGTTTTTTGATTAGAATTTTTAGTTCGGCACCTTCATTTTTTCGAGCAGTAATATAATCAGTTAATACATTATCAAATGTTGTTATTAATTCCGTATTAATATTATCAATATTATGTTTTTGAGCTGACATTACATCTGGCCAGCGTAGAATATCTAATAAATTTACAATGCCATCTTTGCTACGCATTTGAAGCCATTTTGTAGCTTCTAAAAGTTGGTTTGCTAACGGTTCATTCAATTTTAATTGATAACGTGCAATGGGATAAGTATCAAAACGTAGAGTACATTCTATTTTACCACGCACTAAACGATTACGAATACGATCACGAATTATAGGTTCCAAATGGCGAAATTGTTCTGGAAGACGGATAGAAATTTCTAGGTAACGCTGATTTACAGAACGTAACTCCCAGGTAGCAGTTCCCCAAATACCTTTAATTTCATGAAGTGCATATGAGGTCATACTACTGACCATAAATTTATTACTCCTAATAAGCATCTTTGAAAAATTTAAATTAATAATTATATTAATTAAGTATATTGCTTTGATTATAAAATAATTTTACTTCAAATACATATCAGAAATAAATTAAGTAAGATTGTATAATAAAAAAATGAAAATTTCATTTTCAACTATCTTTACCATTTACAATTTCGTCATAAGTTTATGTGATTCATGAAAATGAAGTAATCAATCCATGTTAATTCTTAGTAATTTAGATGTCACCCATATATCTACAACGTCAATAAATTTATTTAAACTAATTAAAAAGTATTAAATGTATACACTAAAGCGTATGAATGTTATTTTATAAGATTACTTTTGCATTACAGTTACCATGCTGTGAATTTATTATATATAATTAAAAATACTTTTCAAATTTCTAAGTAAAAAAGCATTTTTTGTATTTTATTAAAAATAATATAGCGATATGATAAATAAATCAGCATATCCAATAAATCTCTGAGAATATCAGATTATTAAAAATATAAAAATTATATTTATTATGTATATGATATATTACTGATTATTGCGAAAGAATTTTATAAGGAAAATAATATTATTAAAATAGAAAAATTTTTCTATGTTTTAAAACATCATAAGGGATAAAATGCAAAATTACAAACATCAATTTATTGAGTTTATTTACAGTAAAGGAGCACTAAAGTTTGGTGATTTTACCTTAAAATCTAACCGTAAAAGTCCATATTTTTTTAATACAGGTTTATTTAATATGGGTCGTGATATAGCGCAGCTGGGATACTTTTACGCAAAAGCTATAATGGATAATAACATCAACTTTGATTTACTATTTGGCCCAGCTTATAAAGGCATCCCAATAGTGCTTACTACTGCGATAGCACTGTCTAATTACTATAACTATAATGTCCCTTATTGTTTTAATCGCAAGGAATTTAAAGATCACGGTGAAGGTGGTGTTCTAGTTGGTAGTTCATTAAATGGGAAAATATTATTGGTAGATGATGTAATTACTTCCGGTAAAGCAATCCGTGAATCGGTTGATGTCATCAATTCATATGGTGCTACATTGAGCGCTGTTCTGATTTCCTTAGATCGTCAGGAACGTGGATATGGTGAAATTTCCGCAATGCAACAAATAGAACGCGATTACAGATGCAAGGTAATCGCAATTACTACGCTGAATCAAGTAATTGATTATTTAGAGAAACAAGAACATATGACGGATGATCTTTTTAATCTACGCGCATACCATGACAAGTATTCTGTTTGACTTATTGTCAATAAATGTACTATTTTTATACTATACTTTATTTTATATAAAATATAAGCCACTAGAAAATACTCCTTATGCCTAGCCTAATGGTGCAATTTATAACATAGCACTTTGTTGATTTAAATATTTTCATTATAGGTAAATATTTTTTAAAATCATTTGGTTAAGAAATGGCAGCAATTATAATGCTTAATTTACTACCTCAATATCTCTTAATTAGTCAATCAGTTTTCTGATGTAAACTAAGTATAACAAAACAAATTTTTTTTATTTATAACCAGAATGACCAAATCCATTGATAGCTCTTTCGCTAATAGTTTCAAAATGTTCTACTAAATTAAATTCAACCTGCACAACAGGTAAAAAGACAAGCTGTGCCAATCGGTTACCTGGGTGAACATGAAAATTTTCTTGACTTCTATTCCATACTGAAATCATGAGTTGTCCTTGATAATCAGAATCAATTAGACCAACTAAATTTCCTAGAACAATACCGTGTTGATGTCCTAAACCCGAACGTGGTATAATAACTGCCATTAGATTTGGATCTTCAATATGAATAGCAAAACCCGTTGGCACTAACGTAGTCATACCTGAAGCAATTTCTAGAGTATTATCCAAACAGGCACATAAATCTAATCCAGCTGAGCCAGAAGTTATATAAGTTGGCATTGGAAATTCGTTTCCGATACGTTTGTCAATAATTTTTATGTTGATTTTTTTCATCATAATGAGTTATGATCTCATCTATTAATTGTTGACCAAGATATACTTTGTTATTAAGCGGTAAAAATTTTTCTCCCTCTTGCCATAAAAGATGAATTGAGTTTGTATCGCTGTTGAATCTCTTTCCTAGCTGTTTTATATCATTAGCGCAGATTAGATCTAAATTTTTCAGCAGTAATTTTTGCTTTGCATTCTCTTTTGTATTCTGTGTTTCCACAGCAAATCCAACTACAAAAGGGCGATTTTTCTTAAGAGCTGCTACATCTGCAACAATATCAGGGTTTTTAATTAATCGTAATATAAAATTATCATCGTTAATCTGCTTTTTTATTTTTTTTATTTCAATATGTTCTGCACGATAGTCTGCTACAGCTGCATTAGCAATAAAAATATGTTGTTGATGAATGTCTTTCATCACCGCCGCTTGCATTTCTAATGCACTATCAACATTTATACGACGAACACCATTAGGCGTTTGAAGTATTACGGGACCACTAATCAGTGTAACTTGTGCTCCGCATCTTGCTGCGGCTGCAGCAATAGCAAATCCCATTTTGCCTGAGCTGTAATTACTAATATATCGTATAGGATCCAATGCTTCATGGGTGGGACCAGCAGTAATCATAATGTGAAGATGTTGCAGATTTTTAATAGGCTGAAACCATGAAACTATATATGCTAGAATATCCATTGGTTCAAGCATGCGTCCAAAACCTATATCACCACATGCTTGATTCCCTGTAGCTGGTCCCCAAACTAGCATACCACGCTGCTGTAGGTGTTTCAGATTTTCTTGTGTGATTATTGCATGATACATTTGTTGATTCATCGCAGGAACAATGGCAATCGGCATTTTACTAGCAAGACATGTAATAGTTATAAGATCATTAGCTCTTCCTGTAGTTATGCGTGAAATTAGATCAGCAGTAGCAGGGACGACTACAATTAAATCAGCCCATTTTGCTAATTCAATATGCTCTATTGCTTTTTGTTGTCTATTAGGATTCAGTGAATCATCACATACTAAATGTCCTGATAATACTTGTAGACTAAGAGGAGTAATAAACGATTTAGCAGAATCAGTCATTATTATACGTACCTTCGCATTCTGTTCTCGTAATCGACGCACTAATTCTGGTACTTTGTAGGCTGCAATACCTCCACCAATTCCTAGCAGGATTTTTTTTCCAGTCAATCCCATCACATTTCACCTTAATTGAAATACTTTGCTTCAGATATAATTAATCTCACTAATTTATCATACAATTTTAAAATTTTCTTTATCTGAAATATTTTATATAGGTAATCGAAAACAAGATTTTTAAAAAATGCAATTATATATTGACATATGGTATCATTAATGCATACAATTATAACTCAATCATGCTATACTGTTAAATTAAATTAATACTTTTCTGCTAAACTAGTCTTTTTATTTATGTATGATATTTAACCAATGAGTTGTGTGGATTTCTGTAATGATTAAAATTTAAAAACGATACGAATAAACACTATTTAAATATCAATTGCATATAAATGCATTACTCATAAATAATATTCAAATCAATTTAATTTAAGTAAATTTAACATTAGATTAACTTCACCTAATTATTTGAATTAATATCGCAGCAAAATTACATTTAGATGTATTTAAAAGACTAGAATATTAACTATATTTTATTTATATATTAGCAATGGAGTATAATGAAGATGTCACGAGTCTGTCAGATAACCGGAAAACGTCCAATGACTGGTAATAATCGTTCGCATTCCATGAACGCAACTAAGCGTCGTTTTTTGCCAAATCTACATTATCATCGTTTTTGGGTAGAATCAAAAAAACGCTTTATTATCTTGCGTGTATCAGCTAAAGGAATGCGAATTATTGATAAAACAGGCATAGATATAATTTTGTCCACAATCCATGACAATATGTCTAAATAATAAAATTACTTAGGACATTTTAAGTATGGCTACTAAAAGTATTCGAGAGAAAGTTAAACTTCTTTCCTCTTCTGGAACGGGTCACTTTTATACGACTACGAAAAATAAACGTAGTGTGTCAGAAAAACTAGAACTTAAAAAATTCGATCCGATTTTACGTAAGCATGTAACTTATAAAGAAGTTAAAATTAAGTAGTATTAATTACTCGTATTTTTTTATAATTGCTTGATGTACTATAGCAGGTAGTAAATTTTGCACATTACCAGCATATTGTGCTACCTCTTTAACAAGAGAAGAAGAAATGAATGAAAGTTTTTCTGAAGCCATCAAAAAAATGCTTTCAAGGTTTGGTAGTAAATAACGATTCATATGTGCTAATTGCAATTCATATTCTAAATCTAATGTTGTACGCAGTCCACGAATTAGAATATTAGCGTTTTGTTTTTTAGCAAAATTTGTAATTAGGCCGCTAAAACCAACTACATGAACATTGGATAAATGTTTTGTAGCTTCACATGCTAAATTTACACGTTCATCAAGACTAAATAATGGATTTTTATCCGAATTATCTGCAATTGCTATCACAATATTATTAAATAATTTCCCCGCCCGTATGATAATATCCAAATGGCCAAGAGTAATAGGATCAAAAGTCCCGCAATAAATTGCCTTATTGATCATAAATCAAATCCTTATGATCTTGAAGTATTATGTAGAGCCCAGAGCGCTAAGTATTTATTAAAAGTGTATTGTGCCTTCACTACTGCTAAAATCCACCCGTATTTACCATCAAGAAAGGCACGTTGCAGCAATATCGTTTTTAAAAACCCGCTTATCGTATGAGTAAAAATAGAAAATATGCTACAGGATCGACCACGTTGAAATTGTCCTTCCGCCCATGCTTGAGCATAATTTAACTGTTTATGCTGAAAGACTATGATATCACGACAAGTAAGGTGTTTCAATTCACCCGAAAGGGCTATTATAGGTGCACCTTGCGTATTTAATGATTCATGCACCAAATTTTCGTTATAGCATAGTTTACGTGGATATAATCGTATCACACGATCAGGATACCAACCACTGTAGCGCATAAAACGTCCAAGAAATAGATTACTGCGTTTAAAACTATAAACTTTTTCTGAAGCAGGTTCTTCTAGTATTTTTTGAATCATATGACGTAATTCGGGCGTTATCCGTTCATCAGCATCAAGCATTAGGATCATATCACCTGTAGAAAAGGATTGAGCAAGTTGACGTTGTTTGCCAAATCCCATCCAATTTTTTGATTCATAGATTTGTACACCATATTTACTTGCTATTTTAATAGTAGCATCGCTACTACCAGAATCAAGTAAAATGATTTCATCTGCCCAATAAACAGAATCTAGCGTTTCAGTTAGCAGTTCAGATTCATTTTTAGTGATAATGACTATAGAGAGGCTTTGACGTTGTAACATAAGTTATTTAGATCGGAGAGGTAAATATGGTTTTAGCAAATAAATAAGATCATTTAATGCTCCCTGATTTTGATGTAGTACTTTTACTGCATTATGTCCATAGTTTTCACGAGCATATTTACTATTTAATAAACTAATAATTTCTTTTTCTAGAGAAAATTCGTCTTCTACATTAATTAGTCCTTGAGCTTTTTGTAATTTATTGCATATATCTTTAAAATTCCATGTATGCGGTCCTGTTAAGATAGGGATAGTATGCACAGCAGCTTCTAGCGGATTATGTCCGCCATGTGCAACTAAACTGCCACCAATAAAAGCAAGATCCGCTATACCGTATAATAACATTAATTCGCCCATAGTATTTCCAATAACCACTTTTGTAGTACTAGAAGGAATGTCTCCGCTGCTACGCAATGTAAACATTAAACCAAGTTTAGATACTAAATTACATACATCTTGAAATCGTTCAGCGTGACGCGGTACTAAAATAAGTAAAAGTTTTGGAAAATATTTTAATAAACGACGATGTACATTTAAAACAATATTCTCTTCGCCTTTATGTGTGCTACTTGCAATCCATACAGGACGATCGGGAGCCCACTGACGTCGTAATGTCAATGCTGCTATTGTTAGTTGAGATGTTAACGAGATATCAAATTTGATGTTTCCAGTGATGGCTAGATGGGATTCTTTTAAACCAAGACTGAGAAAACGTTCACCATCTTCGGTACTTTGTGCAGCAACAAGTGTAATATGTTGTAAAAGTGTGCACATAAAATTGCCAATTTTTTTATAAGATTTTGCTGACCGTTCAGAAAGACGCGCATTAGCAATTATTAATGGAATATGACGCTGATGTAGAATACGAATGATATTCGGCCATAACTCTGTTTCCATAATAATCATTAATTTTGGTTTTATAATATCAAGAAAACGTTTGATAGCACAGGGTATATCATATGGTAAATACACATGATATACATTATTACCAAATTTTGCTTTCGTGTTTTCCGATCCAGTGGGAGTCATAGTAGTTACAGTAATCGGTAGAATTGGATAATAGCAACGAAGCGCATTGATTAAAGGAACGGCAGCAATAATTTCTCCTACTGAAACACAATGTAATACAATGCCATATGGTTTTACTTTTCCATAACAATATCCGTATCGTTCAGCCCAACGTTTTCGGTAAGCTGGATTTTTTCTACCGCGTATCCACAAACGTAAGCATATTAGGGGTTGTATTAAATAAAGTAAAATTGTATATAAATTTGCCATATAATTATTATGCATAGTTGAGGGTGATTTCTATCATGTATTTAAATCAATTTTTCTCAAATAAAGATAAATATCTATTAATAATGATTTTCAATCAAACATTAATAACTTTTTGGTAAAGCGAGCTTAGTAATTTAGCAAATCGCTCTGGTGTTAAAAATTGAATTTTTTGACGTGCTGCATCACCCATTGTAGAATTATCTGTACGTGATGGTGTCGCTAATATTGCTTCGTTTAAAGATTTAATGTCGAATGTATTACAAACAAAGCCTTCTTGACCAATGTTGATAAGCTCTGCACCTCCGCAGTTAGTGCTGGTAATAATTGCTAAACCGCAAGCCATTGCTTCTAATACAACGTTCGGAAAAGGATCATAAAATGTAGGTAATAGTAGCGCATCTGCCGCATGATAAAATGGTCGTACATCTTGTTGTATGCCTACAAAACGTAGACGAGCCAAACAATGAAGTTGATTTGCTAATTGTTGATAAAAAGAAAAATTTTTATCCTGTCCTACTATTATTAAATATCTATCGCTGTTCGAAATGGCTTCAATGGCTACTTTTAAACCTTTACGTTCAAACCCTGAACCAACATAAATCATTACAGTAGAATTTAGTGGAAGATTTAATATTTGACGTGAACGATAACGTGTTATTTCCATAGCCGGTTGAAATTTTTCACTATCGATAGGATTATAAATGACATGAATTTTTTCAGCATTTAATGAAAAAAAACGCAAAATGTTTTTTTTAACCATATTTGAATTACAAATCACTGCTTTTAGTGATGGTGCATTAAACAAGTGTTTTTCAGCTTGAAGAACATAATGATGATAAGGACTTAAGTATGTATTAAATTGTTTCCATGAAGTTCTACTAATACGTGCTCTTTCTTCAAGCCAGACGCGATGTACACCATCTCCTGCACGAAAGATATCACATCCAGCAATACGTTCATGACTTTGTACAATATCGAATTTTTCACGTTCCCAGCATTTTCGTGCAGCGCATGCAAACCCATATTCGCGTGATAGCCGTCCAAGTTTAATTGGATTGCAAATATGTAAGTTTAACAATGGATATAAGTTTGTGTTTTTCCATTTACGCGTAATGATATTAAAATTTATTTTTTCATTTCTAAGTGCTTGTAGAGTACGTGAAATAAATCGCTCTGCACCTCCATCTAATCTATACTGCTGTCTCACAATTGCTAAACGTAATTTGTTCATCCAAAGAGCCTCTTAAAGCCACAGAAACAATTTTCTAGATGGTAAAAATTGATATTACATCATATAATATTCAGTTTAATTAAATTATTCATGTAAAAACATATTATATTTATTTTTTCAAATACTTAAATCAACAGAATTTATTTTCTAAATCATTAATATGAATTTATTAGATGCAATTGCTATTGAAAGCATCGATACGATTATTATGTTTTATAAAATAAGAAGATTTAAAAAATAAATAATAAATATTAAAAATAGAAAATTAGATTACTTACAGTAACATTCATAACATTTAACGAAGTCTAATTATTTATTACCTCTATAATATAGATTTTTTAGATAATTTTTTAATAAAATAAATTATAATAATAAATTTATTATTTTTAATTTTTAGAATTATGCGTTAATTAAGTAATAGTTATAGTAACTCCTTAAGTTTTACGTTAATTTTTCATTAACGTTTTTTTCTATAAAAGTTTTGATTTGTAGTATATTATTTTTATTTAGACCAAATAAGCATTCTGCCGGTTGTGCGAACTTAAAGCATGTATCGAAAACAAAAGTAGAAGCTGGGATATCATTGAGAGGATCAATCAAAAGAACGTTGTGAAGGGGCCGTTGTTCTTGAATCTCACAGCAACCGTAAAACATAATAATTGGAATTTTTTGCGCGTCAGCAATATAAGCATTTCCTGAATCAGAAGAGATATAAAAATCCATTTTAGAAATAGCCCATGGTACATCCTCTAAACTTAATTGACCAATCAGACTGATAAGATTACTTTGATTACCTGTTAACTTTAATAAATCATCTAAATAGTTTTGATCTTCCGAAACACCGAATATATAAAAGTTATACGATAAACAACTTAATGAATCAATAAGTTGAAACCAAGTCGAAGCAGGAATAGTCTTTGCTTTGTTCCCTGCTGAAATACTAATACCAATTTTTATTCCTTTAAATTGTACGGATAGCACATCAGGAGGTACTGTAGGAAAATGTAAAGGTGAAGTGGCATGTTTAGGAAAGTCTGTATACCGAAAATTCCGATTAATTAGTTTTAGATAGCTGTTGATTGTCAAGTCTGTCTTAGTATGTATTACTATTCCTGTAGCACTACTATAGAAAAGTTTATGATGAATTTTATTTATATATGTTTTTAAAAACTGTTTATTTGGTGCATTACAGAGTGAGGCAAGAAAAAGGTTTATAGTATTAGGCTGTACAAGATAAACATTATCATACTGATTCATTATTTTAAATAACAGAATCATTTTTTTAAAAAAATTGTTTTTAACTTCTTCTATTATATAATAGTGCAATATTTTATCATCATGAAGTACTAATGGTTCTATAATTTTACTCATTATTATGTCTGAATGTCCTAAAGCATGCAACATAGGAGTAACATTAATAAAATCACCGATTTTTGCAGTTTGGATTATTAAATTTTTTCCCGTGGTTTTCTTAAAAAGATTAAATATTTTTTGAAAAGGAAATAATAATAAATACATTAAAACGTAACCCATAAATTTTTATGAATTGATTAATATTGATTGTATATGAGATAACACATGATTTACTTTTAGATCATTAAGGTTATAAGTAGACGAAATCAGTGCTATTTGATTCCTACCATATCCACCAATTAATTGAGGATCTGTTGGGCCATATAAAGTTATATTAGGTCGATCTAAAGCTGCTGCTAAATGACTTAAACCTGTATCTACAGATACGATTGCACGTGCACCGACTATTTGTTCTGCGATTTTTTCTAATGTGAGCTGAGGTAAGATAGTGACATGCTTAAATCCTTCTGACAAGCGTCTTACACGCTGATATTCAAGTTCTGTTTTCCATAATAATTTTATTTTTAAATTAGTAGGCTTGATTTTCTGAATCAATTGACGCCAGTAAAATTCTGGCCAATGTTTATTATCATGTGTAGTAGAATGTAAAAATAATAGATATTCATAAGCGTCATGTGGTAGTTGGAAAAAGGAATTTCTAGAAATTGCGTACTCTCCTTTTGTAATTGGTTTAGAATATCCAAGACTTTTGGCAAAGAGCTCACGTGTACGTTCTACAGCATGTTGTTTTTTATTAATTGAATGACATTGATCGTACCACCAGCTAGCAAAAGGTTCACGTGCACTTTTAATATCTTGTCCATGTTTTTCACCTTTTGCTAAACGTGTTACTAGTATAGCACTTTTGATCAATCCTTGAGCATCAATAATCTTATCATACTGATAAGATTGTAAATCTCGTTTAAAATACATGCGTTCTTTACGTTGTTGAGTACCGAACCAGTGTTCTCGCCATCGTCTAATTGCCACGCGTTTTACTTTATTTACTGATGGGTGCCAAGTAGGTATTTGAGCAAAATTTTCCTCAACTACCCAATCAAAACAAATTTCAGGAATTGCTCTTATTGCATCAGTAAGTGCTGGCAATGTATGTAATATATCGCCCATAGAAGAAGTTTTTACAATTAATACGTACATGTTGTTTATTTTATAGAATATAAAAGGGTATTTAATTCCTGATATACAAGTTTAGGCAAGATATTAATCATACTTTGATGATAGCCGTCTTTAGTATTACCTGTGCGTATGTTATCATAATGACTGCTGAGATGAATAATACGTGTTTTATTAGATAAAGGCGGAGTAAAATTAGGACTACTGGGTCCATATAAAGCTACTATAGGACAATTAAGCGCTGCAGCAATATGCATTAGACCTGAATCATTACTAACTATTGCAGTACATAGTGATATCAGAATTACCGCCTCTTCAAGTTTTGTATGGCCTATTAAATTACTGCAATGGCTATGAGTTGTGTTTGATAGTGTTTGTATAATTGCTTGACCTATTTTTCTTTCCTTTTTTGCACCTAATAGTATTACTTGATAACCTTCATAAATTAGCTGCTCTGCTAATAATGCATAGTAATAATACGGCCAACATTTTGCTGGACCAAATTCTGCACCTGGACAAAATCCGATTATAAGTTTGTCGCTTGGCAATATGAACTGCTGCATTAAAAGACGTTTTTCATTTTCTTCAACTTTTAACCTTGGCCATAATAATGGTTTGGGTAATAAATTCGAGGAATGAACAGGTTGATCATATGCTAATGCTATGTAACGTTCAACCATTAATGGAAATTTAGATTTATCTAAAACACGTATATCATTTAATAAACCGTAACGCATTTCACCACGCCAACCAATTCTTCGCTTAATCTTAGCAAAAAATGGCACTAAGGCTGACTTAAAAGAATTGGGTAATATATAAGCACGATCATAAAGACCATTTTTTTGTAAAAATTTACCTAAATAAAATCGTTTTTTTAATGCTAGCTCTCCATGCTTAAAGGGTAGCAATAGTCCTTTATTGACCTCTGGCATTCGTAATAACAACGATCGACACCAATCTGGTGCCATCACGTCAATTACTGCTTCAGGATATTGAGATTTAATTGTACGATAAAGGCTATGTGACATCATCATATCACCAATCCACGAAGGTCCAATCACTAGAATATTTATCATATAGAATGTATTTCTTATTGATTGTTGAGATAAGTTATATATGTATTTATACCTTCCGCTACTTTCTTAAATGGTTTAGTATAACCTATTTGACGCAAATTTCTTAGATTAGCCTGTGTAAATTGTTGATAATGTCCTTGAAGATTCACTGGAAAAGGAATGATTTTGATACTATTTTTTTTATTATGGGATTTTAATATTAATTGGGCTATTTCTTGGAAAGATACTGCACAACCAGTTCCGCAGTTGTAAATACCAGAAATATGGTTTTCCCAACACCATAGATTTACTGATACTACATCATTAACATAAATAAAATCACGACGAAAATTATTGCTACCTGCAAATAATTTTAGATCCTCTCCTTTTTTAATTTGAGTATTAAGATGGAAGATAATGCTTGCCATGTTTCTTTTATGTTCTTCTCGTGGTCCGTAAACATTAAAGTAACGTAAACCACATATTGGTGAATAGACTTTCGGTAATATGCGACGTACATAATGATCGAATAGCATTTTTGAATAACCGTATATATTTATTGGTTTTTCATATTGACGTTTTTCAATAAAATTTTCTTTACGGTTACCATATATAGCTGCAGAAGAGGCATATATAAACGGAATTTTGGCATTGATGCAAAAATGCAATATATTTTTGGAATATTCGTAGTTATTATTCATCATGTAATTTCCATCCCATTCCGTGGTCTTTGAACAAGCTCCTTGATGAAATACTACTTCAATTTGATTAAAATTTTTGCTTGCTAAAATATTATCCATAAATTCTTGTTTGTTTATATAATCTTCTATGTTCATATCCACAAGATTCGCAAATTTAGTGCCATCTTTTAGATCATCAACGACTAAAATATCATTATAACCAAGATCGTTTAATGCTTTAATAATATTACTACCGATCATACCCGCACCACCTGTAACGATGATCATATACTTTTCCCCTAGAGAATAAATGATGAGGCATTCATACGGCTACATCATAAGATTATAAAGTAAATAGATAGTGGTTTGATAATAAAGTTAAAACTAATGATGCATTTCATGCAGTATTAAATAATTTACATATAAAGATAGCAAATTTAAATTTGCTGTTTTATTTACAAAAAATCAAAATAATTCATCTGTTGTTAAATATCAATTTTAAAGTCAGGTTAATTTGAATAGGTTTTTAAAAGATTAAATAAATGAAGTTATGATAAACGTTAATTTTATTCAAAAGATCTCAGAACAAGAAATTTTGAAATACAATTTTTATCGTTTAATTAATGAGTAATAAAATTACAATGAATATTTTTAGTCATAATTCTTTTCTATATTGCATGAAATATTCATTTTAAAATTTTAAAATTCAATGTGTTATTGATATATCGGGTATGTTATAAACAATTTTTTACCGTGTCTTTGTTAAATTAATTATAATTTAGTTATATTAACATATTAATCTTATTTGTTGTTTTAAAAAATTATGTCCGATATTTTGTTCAAAATCGAGTACATTGATAATTTTTTCTGCATATGTATTTCAAATAGGTTGACCATATATTCACTTAATTAGAAATTTTAGATTATTTATCTTGCTTGTAAACTTGAAAGAATATTGACTCAACACCAGAAACATAATTTTCAATAACATAATGTTTTCTTACATGCTGACCAGCGGCTCTAGTGAATTTCATTCTTAATTCAGCATTATTATATAATCTCGTCAGATATTTTGTAAGCTGTGCAATATTTCCATATTCAAATAACAGTCCGTTTACATTATGTGTAATTAATTCCGCGGTTCCTGTTACATTTGAACCAATCACTGAAGTATTTACTAACATTGCTTCAAGGATAACGCGAGGTAATCCTTCTTTAGATGAAGCAAGAATGAAAATATCAAAGGTACTTAAATAATCTAAAGCATTATTCTGAAAGCCAGTAAAAATAACGTGTTGATGAAGATTTTCACGAAATGCTATATCTTGCAAAGATTGACGTTCTGGTCCTGTGCCTACAATAATGAATTTCCAATTGCTAGAAGAATTAATTTTTTTAAATTTTCCTAAAGCTTGTAAAATATGATGATGAGATTTACGTGCAATTAATGATCCAATTGTTCCAAAAATAAAGGTTTTTGGTGAAATTTTTAAATTCATACGAACGACAAAACGATCGGGCAAAGATTGATGGGTATCAATGGCGTTTGGAATAACTATGCAGCGTTGCTCATCAACACCATGCTTTTGAAGTATTACATTGACACTATGAGAAACAGCAATGATCATATCACAATTTTCATTGATCATTTTAACTAATTTTTTATTAAGCGATGGTTGGATACGACAATGCTGTACAACTGCAACATTAAGTTTTTTTGCTGCAATATATCCTTCTATATTTGTACTTGGTTGATTATTCATATACAGTATGTCGTATTTTCCTAATATTAGTAATGAAGAAATTTTTTTAGCATTAGGTAAAATTTTCCACTGCATATTAACATAACTAATGAAAAAAATTTTTAAATTTTTGCTAAAAAATAAAGCAATACGAAAAAATTCTTGAATAATTTTTACCCATTGTGGTTTTTTGCGTTTTGGTATAAACAATACTGGAATCTTTAAAGATGAAAGAGCCATGTCAAGAGATTCACCGTTACCGCGGAAGTAATTATTATAAAAACAACATGTGATTGAAAAATTTTCTCTATTAATACGTTTTAATAGTTCAAGCATACTATTAGTACCACCGCCCCATTCTTCGCCATTGTCAAGTAACAAGATTTTTTTTTTGTTTGATTTCATTATGTGCTAATGTCCTAAATTTATGATCTGAGCAATATAAATGGATGTGTTCTCATAAAATAGTCACTGTTTCAAAAAAAAGACGATAATGTTTTATGTGCTAAAAGCATGATTAAAAATTTATTTTATAAATATGATTATTTGAATTAAAAAATAAAATAAATAATCAATACATTTTAAATCAACATGTTATACCTTAAGCGTAAAACTTGTTTTTTTGAAATATTAAAATAAAAATGAATATTTTAATTAATGATTCTTCCCATACTAGAAAGAACAATAATCATAGGAGTTATAATCAAGATTACATTTTAATTTATTCGATAAGTCCTACAGAATTTTCTAGTATTTCATATCTTCAATCTTTTATTACATTTTTTATATTACACAAATAATATTTTAATTTAAAAAAGATCAGCGTTAGTTAAACTAATGCTGATCTTTTTTTATTATGTATATAAATATTTAATATAATTAAAAGTAATATTTTAATATTCAAAGTTATTGATGACATTATGAATTACAATATTTAATACCTCATTTTTTAGTTAAATGGATATTGAAATTATTATATGTTTTTACTTATTTTGCAAAATTTAACAATATTTTACTGTTTCTTTTTTGCAAGAATGTTTTATAAATTGTTTCATATATTTTATGCATTAGAGTATATATTTAAATTTCAATATATTATATATTTTATTTTAAAATTTGTTTTAGTTTTGAGTCAATTACATTTATTAGTGTTTTCATCTAAATTGTTGTAAATTACTTTGTTTGTGTGTATGTTCAATATATTCATTCTACTTCAGTTAAATTTTTTTAGACTAGACATAGCAAATAAATAAATACTTTGCTGGTACTTTCCTATAAGATCTACTATTACTATTTATAATGTAGTGTTTTATGACTATTTAATTGATTGAATAAGATCATGTTCTCAATAGATAATTTTTACCAAATTTTAATATGTTATGATTATTAATCATGTCTTTTTTGAATAACATTTTTCAAAAAACTACTTTAAAAAAGTCATTAAATAATTTATTTAAATAAAATTTATTGAATAAAAAATTTTTATTGCTTGGTACAATTAGATTATGGTAAGTTATTCGTTAAATTATCTTAATTAAGTTATTCATCATATGATAACATTTTTAAAAGTATGTATTGTCTAAGTACACATAATGTTTAGCTAAAGATAATGTTCTATTATGTAGAAATATTATATTTATGTATTTAATTGTCATTTTTTTTATTAACTATTGAGAAATCTTCAGGAACAAGGTGCAGGATATGATTCTATTTATATTAGAATACACATTAAGTATACTCGTATAGTCCAGTATAATTAGAATTGATCTATTAATATCACTTAGGTTTGGAGTTGTTACTTCTTATGCAAGAAGACATTATACAATTTGCAAGCAAACACTCGATCCTTATTTTAGTGTGGTTACTATTATTTGTTTTTGTAATTATTAATTTTATTAAAATAGTATTCTCGCAAGTTAACAGAATTACTCATGATGAAGTAATCCGATTAATTAATAAAAAAAATTCAGTAGTTATAGATATTCGTTCAAATGATGAGTACTGCAAAGGTCATATTATAGGAGCATTAAATTTTCCAGCAGAGGATTTTAAAAAAAACAATTTTAGTATGTTAAAAAAATATAAGTTAAGACATGTTATACTTGTCTGTGTAAATGATCATCATTCTCAAAAGTTAGCAGCATTTTTAAATACATCTGGATTTACTAAGGTTTCTGTATTGAAAGGAGGGTTGAATAGTTGGAATAATCAACATTTGCCTCTTGTACGAAATAAATGATATGTATCTTAATTAAGATACATATCATATTGATTTAATCAGTTTTTATGATTAATCTTAATTCAGAAAATTCAACTTGATTAATACAGAATTTTCGAAAATTTTTATTCATGAAAGATAAACAACATGTCAAATAGCCAACTGAATTGATTTCATTGAATTTTATATATAGCATGGTGTATAACTTTATTAATAGTTTGAGATATTTAAAATCTGTAATACTAGCATATCTAATAACAGGTGCTAGAAGGTTGATCTTTGGACCAGAATAATTTTTGAGTAAGCAATTTAAAATCTTGGGATTGAATGATATGTCAGAAAATAATAAAGAAATGCAATTCCAGATTCAACGTATTTATATTAAGGATGTGTCTTTTGAAGTACCCAAAGCACCTCACGTTTTTCAAAAAACCTGGAAACCAGAAATTAAATTGGATTTAGATATAGCGTCCTCTCAATTAGATAATCATATGTATGAGGTTGTACTACATGTTAGCGTAATAGCTACGATTGATGTAGATACAGCATTTTTATGCGAAATTCAGCAAGCAGGAATTTTTGCCATCAATGGAATTCTAGATGATCATATGGCGCATTGTTTAGGCGCATACTGTCCAAGTATTCTTTTTCCATATGCACGTGAATGTATTACGAATTTAATATCACGTGGTTCTTTTCCTCAATTTAACTTAGCACCTGTCAATTTTGATGCCTTATTTATGCATAATTCACAAAAGCAAAAAAATAATGCAATATAATCATATCAGTATATTTAACAATATATATTCATGAATACTTCTTCTATTAGTATAATTGGCGCTGGTTCATATGGAACTGCTTTGGCTATTTCGATAGCTCGTAATGGGCATATAGTTCTACTTTGGAGTCATAGACCACAAAGAATACTACAAATGCAAATAGATCGATGCAATTCTACTTTTTTGCCAGGAATGCTTTTTCCAGAAAATCTTATTCTTGAACCTAAATTAGCTAATGTAGTCAGAGCGAGTCGTGATTTATTAATTGCTGTACCAAGTTCTGCATTTGGAGATGTTCTAATACACATGAAACCTTTTTTGCGTGTAGATTCAAGAATTGTATGGGCAACTAAAGGATTAGAACAAACAACTGGGCGATTTTTGCATGACGTTGCTAAAGAGATACTTGGCAATTCGATTCCACTAGCAGTAATTTCTGGTCCAACTTTTGCTAAGGAATTGGCAATCGGGTTGCCAACAGCTATTACTTTAGCATCGACTGATTTACAATTTGCAGAAGATTTACAACAGAAATTACATTGTGGAAAAAATTTTCGTGTTTATAATAGTTCAGATATTATTGGAGTACAACTTGGTGGTGTCGTAAAAAATATTATTGCGATAGGTGCTGGAATTTCTGATGGCATAGGTTTTGGTGCTAATGCACGAACTGCTTTAATTACTCGCGGTTTAGCAGAAATGAGCCGACTTGGTAGCGTATTAGGAGCTAATTCAAACACTTTTATAGGTATGGCAGGTTTAGGCGATTTGGTTTTAACATGTACTGATAATCAGTCACGTAACCGTCGTTTTGGTATAATACTGGGTCAAGGTAAAAGCATTAATTACGCACAACATATGATCGGACAGGTTATAGAAGGATATATAAACAGTAAAGAAATTAAAAAATTATCTAAAAATGTTAATGTAGAAATGCCAATAATCGAGCAAATTTATCAAGTATTATATTGCAAAAAACCACCAAGAGAAGCAGCATTAAACTTGCTTAAACGTTCAAGCAAAGAGGAAAGTATCTAAGATAATTATGCTAATTATTATATTATATGATAGTGCTGCCTCTTAGGTGCTATTTGATTAGGAGTAGACAGTAATGTCTTCTAAAGAATTAGATTTTCTTTGGTATAATATCAATACCGAAGCTAAAGCTTTAGTTAAGCGCGAGCCTATTATGGCTAGTTTTTATCATGCCAGTTTGTTAAATCATAAAAATCTAACAAATTCACTAAGTCATATTTTAGCACATAAATTGGCTAACTCTATTGTACCAGTGATTACTATTCGTGAAATTATAGAAGAGGCTTACCATGAAGATCCAGAAATAAGTCTCTCCGCTTTTTATGATATTCAAGCTATACGACAACGAGATCCAGCTGTAGATAAATATTCAACACCTCTTTTATATTTAAAAGGCTTTCATGCGTTACAAGCTTATCGTATTGGACATTGGTTATGGAAAAAAGGGCGTCGTGCTTTAGCGCTATATCTACAGAATGAAATTTCTTTTTCTTTTTCTGTAGATATTCATCCCGCAGCACGTATTGGTCGTGGTATAATGTTAGACCATGCTACTGGCATCGTAATCGGTGAAACAGCAGTAGTAGAAAACGATGTTTCTATTTTACAGTCAGTTACGCTGGGGGGTACTGGTAAAACAAGTGGTGATCGTCATCCAAAAATCCGAGAAGGTGTCATGATTGGTGCAGGTGCTAAAATTCTAGGTAACATTGATGTAGGACGCGGAGCAAAAATTGCTGCGGGATCTGTAGTATTACAGCCAGTACCATCGCATACTACTGCTGCAGGGGTGCCAGCACGTATTGTAGGAAAACCATTTAGTCGGAAACCTTCTATAGATATGGATCAACATTTTAATAGTATTGGTTTTGAATTTGGCGATGGTATTTAGCTTTACTAAAATGTAATGTTAATTAATAAAGAATATCAATTGAGATGTTATCGAAATTAAGATGCCTTACTGCTTACAATATTAAAAAATTTAATTTTTATGCTCAGATCTCAATACACGAATAATAAATAATTGCTATACATAATATACTAATTTTGAAAATTTTATAAAAATCTTAAATCAATTCGTTAATTATTAAATAGGCATTATTTTTGATTCATTCATGCACAGTCAATGCGATTTTCATAAAAAATACAACTGGGAATAACCAATATATTCGTATATCTCTAGTAAATCATAAGGTATTGTGTTAAAAACCATTTATTAAAATCATTTATTATAATTATTTTAATATACTATATATTGTTAATATATATTGTGAATTTACTCTATATTTAATAAATAATATGTTACTTATTAAATTCAATATATGCTCGAAAAGTGGTCTAATACGATGATCACTTTAGATTTTGTTGTCAATCACAAAAAAGAGTACGAATGTAAAAATACATAACAATGCATGAAAAAGAGTTTTTGTATGTACTTAATCATAACTTGGTACCATTAAATAGCCGCAACCCCTTAAAGTTTTAAACCATGGATATCCATCAAAGCGTTCGGGCAATTTACGACGCAAATTAGAAATATGCATATCAATCGCACGATCAAAAGGAGTCAATTGCTTTCCTAATACTTTTTGACTTAGATGCTCTCGTGAAACTACTTTTCCTGAATGTTTTGCTAAAAAATATAATAAAATAAATTCAGTACCTGTAAGATCTAATATCTTATTCTTAAAACTTGCTTCCTGACAATCTGGATTAAGACGCAAGCAATCTACTGACAAAATAGGTGAATTATTTTGGTTATAATGTTGTTGTTTCCTACTCCAATTTGAACGACGCAAAATAGCTCGTATACGAGCTATTAGCTCACGATCGTGGAATGGTTTACTTAAATAGTCATCTGCGCCTAGCTCTAGTCCAAGAACGCGATCCAATTCGCTTGAACGAGCAGTTAAGATGATTATGGGTGTTGTATAATGCTGACGGACCTCTTTCAAAGTATCTATACCGTTTTTTTTTGGCATTATAATATCAAGAATTAATAAATCTATAGTATTATCTAGCAATTTAAGTGAATCATCGCTATTGTCAGCTGACATTACCTTAAATCCTTCTGTTTCAAGAAGTTTTTTGATAAAGGTAGAAACTTCTAGATCATTATCAACTAATAGAATCTTATTCATTTTTATTACCTTGTATTTTATAATGCAAAGAATGTGTTATTATTTGTTATATTATTCATAATATATGGATGAATTTTAATTCATTGTATTTAATATAGTGATTACTCTAAATTAACTTACTTAAATTACAAAAAAATCTAATACAATAAGAAGTAAATCATGTATTGTAAGAACATTGTGATTGTAACTTTAAATCATTTTTATCGCTCTAACTAGCATGTAGATGGTAGATAAAATATCCTTGATGATAGGTAGTATGAGGTAGCCTTGCTAGGTTTGATATTTAATAGTATGCAGAGCACTTGCCTAATTAAAATACAATTTTTAATAAACATGTCTAAATTATCTAATTAGATAATGAATCTTCACTTAGACGGTTAGATAACAATCTAAAATATATAATATAAATATCTTGATATTATAAATTATGCAAAACAATTATTCTGGTGCACAAACTCATAAAATCCATATGAACCAAAGCTAACTCTTTACTTTCTTTAATATAATAAAAAATATTTTGCATGAAATGCTCTTTAAAAAAAGTTCTAAAATTAGAAATAATTATGTAACATAATGAATTTTATCATATATTATTAATAATAATTTAATACTCCATCTTAATAACATTGTATCAATAACTTACAAGTAAAGTTTAAATTAAAAAAATATTATTTTGCATAAATCAGCTATATGATTTTAATTTTTTTCTGTAAAAAACAAGCATATTTTCTATAAAGAATATATTTAATAGTTACTTCAACATATTTACAATACATTTTATGCTAAGTTGATTTATATTCTTAAATATAATAATATAATTTATATTATATATAATGAATCAAAATATTTGTATTGATATTATGATCATAATATCCTAAATATGGATTTAGGATGACAATAAATTTATTTTAAATATTTTGGTATGAAGTAGTGATAATTAATGATTTTAACACAAAAACATCGTTATTAATATTTACGCAGCAAATGATTTATATTCCTGTCCATCATATCATATGTTATGATATGATGTATTTATTGATTACGTTCGATTTATATAAATAAATTTAATTTTACGATACAATAGGTTAATAGAAACATTCTATTATAATTTTAATATATATATTAGTTTAATCTGCATAGTTTTTAATAATTAAAATTTACATCCATTATCATCTATTTTATCCATAATATTCTAAATTTAAAAATATTAAATGTTATAAGTAAATTAAAAAAACAGAGGAAATATTTTTAAATTTAGAATATTATGGATACAGGAACTGTGAGTATACTATTTTAATAAGTATCCGTTACAAATTATCTTATTCAATTTTGGACTATATCTATTTCCTGGTAGTGATATAATGCTTAGTCTTATGCAATAGAGGTTTTAATGGTTAAAAAAGTTGGAGTACTTACCAGTGGCGGTGACGCGCCGGGTATGAATGCAGCTATTCGAGGAGTCGTACGTGCTGCATTAAGTGAAGAAATTGAAATTTTTGGTATTTATGACGGTTATTTGGGATTATATGAAGATCGTATGATTCATCTTGATCGATATAGTGTCTCCGACATCATTAACTGTGGAGGTACATTTTTAGGATCTGCAAGATTTCCCAGATTCTGTAATGAAAATATTCGAAAAATAGCAATTGAGAATATGAAACAACGTGGCCTTGAAGCATTAGTAGTTATTGGTGGTGACGGTTCTTATATAGGTGCAAAACACCTCACTGAAATGGGTTTTCCATGCATTGGTTTACCAGGTACTATTGATAATGATGTAGCTGGTACCGACTATACTATAGGTTACTTTAGTGCATTGCAAACAGTCGTAGAAGCGATTGACCGTTTGCGTGATACTTCTTCTTCACACCAACGTATTTCTATCGTAGAAGTAATGGGTCGCTATTGTGGTGATTTAACACTTGCAGCAGCTATTGCTGGCGGCTGTGAGTTTATTGTGATTCCAGAAATCCCCTACGTTCGTGAAGAATTAGTTTCCGCAATCAAATCTGCTATTGCTAAAGGTAAAAAGCATGCTATTGTAGCTATTACAGAACGTATTTGTAACGTTGATGATTTAGCAGATTATATACAAATAGAAACAAAACGTGAAACTCGCGTTACTGTACTGGGTCATATTCAAAGAGGTGGAGCACCTTGTGCGTATGATCGTATTTTAGCTTCGCGCATGGGAGCCTACTCTATTGAATTGCTGCTTCAAGGATATGGCGGAAGGTGTATAGGTATTCAACATGAAAAAATGGTACATCATGATATTATCGATGCTATTGAAAATATGAAACGTTCTTTTAAATGCGAATGGTTAAATACGGCAAAACAGCTGTATTAAGCGATCTTACTTAAAGATATCGCAGGTAAAGATTTAAAAAATATTTAAGGTTTTAATTGAATTAAATATTTATTAAGAGATACATAAAATTTTTTTTATAAAAACTCTAAAGTTATTTAATTTAAGTAAATGATAATTCAATTTATTTTAATCTGCTTAACATTTAGTTCATGTTAAAAATCAGTACTGGTATATATATGAGTTAATATTATTTAAACTAATATATCCTACTGATACAGAATATTTTTAGAAAAATATTAAAAAAAACTGTGAAATCAATTTTAAATACTGTTTATATAAGTGAATACGATAAAATTACTTATCGAAATAATCAGTTGAATAACGATTGCTTGAGATATGTATTAAATTTCAGTACACAATGAACGCTTATAACTAATTTGTACTATTTTAAGTTAAAGATGACATTAAAATATACGCATTATATAATCCATTTGAAATATTTTATTAAGTTACAAGAATTATAATATCAATACCGATTGATATTTATCAATATTTAGTAAACTAGATGAATTATGCTATTAATTTAGTAGAATAATAAAAAGGAAGGAAAATAATCGAATAGATGCAGCAGAGTTTTTATTTAGTATTAAAGTATTTACATGTAGCAGCAATTTTAACAATAGTTGAAAAAACGTTTGCGTTTAATGAAGCATTACCTACTAATACACCATCGATATCTGGTTGATAAAAAAATTGTGCGACATTTTTATCGTTAATAGAACCACCGTATAAAATAATAACTGTTTTGGCTACTGTCGTATCCTGTTCTGCAAGATACTCACGAATAAATTTATGAATTGTTTGTGCCTGTAGTGGAGTAGCTGATTTGCCAGTACCAATTGCCCAAATTGGTTCATAGGCAATTACTGCGTTTCTAAAAGCTGCAACGCCCTGTATTTTCAATATAGCATTGATTTGATGAGCACATATTTCATTTGTTTTTCCTCTTATATGCTCTTTCTCAGTTTCACCTACACATAACACTGGCACTAAGTTAGCATTTTTTATCATAAGGAATTTTTGTGCAATGACTTCATTGCTTTCGTTATGATAGCGACGACGTTCAGAATGGCCAACAATAATATATTTTACACCAATATCTCTCATCATATTTACTGAGATCTCACCTGTGAATGCACCAGATAAATTAACGTCAACATTTTGAGCACCTAGGTCTATATTACTAATGGAAATAAGAGCTTGTTTTACTAAATGTAGATATACAATTGGTGGCGCAATGACAATGTCACAATCTTCAATACCTAGTAGCTCTTTTCTTAAATAACTAATTAATTCGTTTGCTATTTTTTTGCTACCATTAAGTTTCCAATTACCAATAATTAGTGGACGTCGCATACGTTTCTCCGATTTACGTGAAAATGTTTTACTAGAATAGAGATATTTTATTAAGCCTTAATGATATGAAAATTAAAATAATTTAATTTTCATATTTTTCGGTTAAATCATCATAAAAGCTGTAATTTTTATTTTGCTGTCATTATCAATAAGTATTTTTCGACGTGTTGAAACATGCAAGTCAGATTTTCCAAATTGTCATTTGCCTTTTCCAATAATGAATGTTATAAAGTAAATTTTATATATAAAAACCTATTTTAAATCAATTAGATTATTCTAATCATTTGATGAGATTGAATACAGAAAATCATAACTAGTTAACATGAGTTAAAAAAGATTTTGTGTTTGAATCTACATTCATCTACAAAATTTTTCAACAATTTTAACATATATTTAAAATGGAATTTTTTATTAATGTGTTAAGTTTACCAATAAAACTCACTACTTATTTGCCCAAATTTGTGCTTAAAATGTTTACGCATATTGCGATTAGTTTCTAATATTTTTTGAGTATCACGTACCATTTGTGGATTTCCGCAAAGCATTACATGAGTATTTTCTGCTTTTATAGGTATTCCAACACTTTCTTCTAATTGACCGTTTTCTATCAGAGAGGGTATACGACCGTATAGTGCGCCAATAATTTTTTCACGGCTTACTACTGATTGTATATGTAACTTACCAGCATAACATTTTTGCAAATGCATAAAAAGTAATAAAAAATTTAAATCTGTAGCGTAGCGAACGGCATGTACTAGAACAATTTTTTCAAAGCGTTCAAGATTTTCCCCTTGTTGTAAAATTGATAAATAAGGACCAATAGCAGTTCCAGTGGATATCATCCATAATATTTGACAATCAGGAATTTCGCGTAGCAAAAAAACACCTGAAGCGTCTTTAGCTATTAGTATTCCATCTCCTGGCTGTAATAATTTTAATCGTGGGCTTAGTTGACCATTTTCCACTGTCACAATATAGAAATCTAACAATGAATCTTTGGGTGCATTAACATAAGAATATGCCCGCTGTATACGTTCCCCGTTTATTTCTAATGCTAATTTAGAAAATTGTCCAGCTATAAAAGGATTAATTGGTGCTTCAATGCGTAAGCTGAATAATTTATCAGTCCAGTGTTTAATGTCTTTCACTTCAGCATTTATCCAATCTGTCATCTTTACTCCTTAACTAATTGATATTTTAAAATTATTAGTAAAATTTTTTTAAATTTAAAAATAAAATTTTCATCATCTGTTAAGTACAGATATAACAGTATAATATATAGCAATTATGTTGTTTAATTTTACTAAAATGGTATTTTCTTTATTATTAGAAATATAATTATGTATTTATTTTAGCTATTAATTATATTTATGTAATTTAAAGTTGTATCAATAGTATTGATTATTCTTCTTTTTAAAAGAAATCAATTTTTTTTTACATTAATAAATAAATATTTTATATCTATAACGTAATTTTTTATGGTGGCTGTATCTATAATTTTTGCATGAATAAATTTATGAATTACAAAATTGTGAATATGATATTATTATCGACATTTATGATAATATTGTCATTTCAATAAGTTGGGGTGTATCTACTAAGTATCATTGTAAATAAATCCATATTAACATTTCTATTGTACAAAAGAATCAATTTTTTTACTATAAACTATAAAAATGTAACGATAATAAATACAGAAAGCATATAAATGATTTTAAAATTTGATTATCTATATTTGAAAATGGAGATATTTTTATAAAATGTTCGCATTAATATGCGATTTTTTTAAAATAATTAATTATTTTACAATGCTATATATATTAATTGAAGTAATTTAAGTAATTTTTTACTTAATTTTTTTGGTTGACTATGTGCTATCATGCATTAAATCATCCTAATTAAATTTTTTTAAAAATTTCTATAGCAGAAACAGTGTCCAACACAATAATTACTGCATTGGACAAGTAATATTTAATATAAACTTATAAAATAAAACGACTTAGGTCTTCATCTGAAACTAATTCATCTAAATATCTACCAACATATTCTGAATTAATTGTAATAGATTCGCCGTTACGTTCACTAGCATCGTAAGAGATATCTTCCATGAGACGTTCTAGAACAGTATGTAGACGGCGTGCTCCAATGTTCTCAGTAGTTTCATTTACTTGCCATGCTGCTTCTGCAATTCGGCGAATACCATCTTGAGTAAACTCTACGTTAACTCCTTCCGTTCCCATTAATGCTTTGTATTGTATAGTAATAGAAGTAGTAGGTTCGGTAAGAATTCGTTCAAAATCGTTTACTGTTAATGCTTGTAATTCAACACGAATCGGCAAACGTCCCTGAAGTTCTGGGATCAAATCTGCAGGTCTAGCAATTTGGAAGGCACCCGATGCAATGAACAATATATGATCGGTTTTGACCATCCCATGCTTAGTTGATACTGTACAACCTTCTACTAACGGTAGCAAATCGCGCTGTACACCTTCTCGTGATACATCTAATCCAGAAGATTGACTTCCATGCTTACAGATTTTATCAATCTCATCAATAAATACTATACCATTTTGTTCAACTGCATTAATAGCTTCTTGTTTTAACTCTTCAGGATTTACGAGTTTAGCGGCTTCTTCTTCGATCAATAATTTCATTGCATCTTTGATTTTTAGTTTACGTGATTTCTGCTTTTGAGAGCCAAGATTCTGAAACATTGACTGTAACTGACTAGTCATTTCTTCCATACCCGGAGGTGCCATGATTTCAACCCCCATAGGAACCGCTGCTAGATTAATTTCAATTTCTTTTTCATTAAGTTTGCCTTCACGCAATTTTTTTCTAAAAGATTGACGAGCAACAGTCGGTTCAGAATTATCCTCCTCAGTTTGACACCAATTATTTTTTGCAGGTGGGATTAGCACATCGAGGATTCGTTCTTCTGCCATTTCTTCTGCATGGTGTTTGTTTTTTTCAATTGCTTGATTTCGTACCATTTTTATAGAAGAATCAGTTAAATCACGAATAATTGAATCAACTTCTTTACCTACATAACCTACTTCAGTAAATTTTGTTGCTTCTACTTTTATAAAAGGTGCATTAGCTAACTTAGCAAGTCGACGTGCAATTTCTGTTTTACCAACACCGGTTGGACCTATCATCAGGATGTTTTTTGGAGTTACTTCATGACGTAATTCTTCATCGAGCTGCATACGGCGCCAACGATTACGCAGTGCAATAGCTACAGCTCGTTTAGCACTTTCTTGACCAATAATAAAACGGTTTAATTCCTTAACAATCTTGCGTGGAGTCATCTCAGACATGATTTTGATCCTTACGCCTTAGATAGTAATTCTTCGAATTTAATGTTATGGTTTGTATAAATACAAATATCGCCAGTAATGGTTAATGCTTTTTCAACAATATCGCGTGCAGCAATGTCTGTGTTCTCTAATAGCGCGCGAGCAGCTGCCTGGGCGTAAGGTCCCCCAGAACCAATAGCGATGAGGTCATTTTCAGGCTGAATTACATCGCCGTTACCACTAATAATTAGAGAAATATTTTCGTCAGCAATTGCTAGTAATGCTTCAAGACGACGTAATATACGGTCAGTACGCCAATCTTTTGCAAGTGCTACAGCAGCTTTAGTTAAATGACCTTGGTGCATTTCCAATTTACGCTCAAATAATTCAAATAGCGTAAAAGCATCAGCTGTACCACCTGCAAATCCTGCTATTACTTTATCATTGTAAAGGCGACGAACTTTGTTAACATTACTTTTCATGACTGTATTACCAAGGGTAGCTTGGCCATCCCCACCGATCACTACTTGACCGTTGCGTCTTACGCTTAATATCGTTGTCACAGACAAAGTCCCCTTTTTACATTACAGTGGAAAAGAACTCCTAGTATTTCGGACGCGGAGTACAATGTTGAACTTGATATGGGGTAGGATCAAAAGGCTTTCAACCCCTTTTGGTTAGGCGAACACAGCTTGAATAGATAGTATGACGTAATTGTTTGACAGTTTTATTAGCAATTTTGGGATCTTTAAATAGGCTAATTAATACACGATTTCAACCATAGCAATTCACAAGATAATCTTCACAGTCTTTTAATACTAAAATATGCGCGCATAAATTCAGCTGTATCGTTAAATGTAAAGTAGCCTGATTATACTATCTAGAATAGTCAAGTTCTTTGTCTATGAGAACGTATTTTTAATATTCATTTGAATTTATTTTTTGTACAGATCATTGATAGATTTGTATACATTTAATTTTTAGATTATTCTATATCTTTGAATATAGGCAGTGTATGTTTATTACATATTAATTTATATAAGTTTTTATATTTTCTTCAGTCATCCAATAATTTCCGTTGTTCATTACTCAGTTAATTATATTGTGGCTTGATATTACTATCAACAGAGAAATTCGTTGAAATAGTAGGTATTGTAGTCTGAGGATTATCTAGTTCTGTAATATATTTCCATTTTTCCTTAGGTTGAGTCTGAAGAATATTATTATTAATGGTATTTTCCGAATAAATTATAGGAAGATTATCCTTGTGTTTGTAATGAGATATTGACCATAATCCAATGATTGCACTAATGAATATTACTACCGCGAACGTTATTTTTAATTTTAATAATAAAAGAAAATTTTTTCTATCATTTTGATTAAGTTTAACAATTTTTTTACATTGTGTCTCTTTTAAAAATTTACACCCGATATAATCTTTTTTCACAATTTACACCATTTTGACTTAATACTGCTATTAATTCCATTGATTTTTTTCTAAAAATCCTCCTATATTATTTTAATATTAAATTTTAAAAGAGTAAATTTATAAACAAATTTACATTTTTATTCCATGATATAAGAATCATATTTTTTATTGATAATTATAGTATTGATAATATTCTCATGACTTTTTTTTACTATGCGAATAGAGCAAATTTTATATTTTCCTCAATATATCTATCTATTGTAGATAGATATATTGAGGATTGACAATTTAAAAAGAAATATTGGATGCATGTAGTTTATAAAATAATCATAATACCATTACAGTACTTAAATATAATAATGTAAGTAATAATATTGTCATTCATGTTTAAATTTAAGGTATCGTATTTTTGAATTTCAAAATTAAAAAATTTTGTTATTAACAAGTTGTTTTAATGAAAATTTTATTATATATACGTGATATATCTAATATCTTATATACATTTGATATTTTTTATCGAAATTAAAATAATTTAGAATTATTTTACAAACACTTTATAAAAAATATGTTATTCTACGCTGATTTAATTACCTTAATTTTAATTGCTATTTAATTCAAATTAATTATTTATTCATCAATATGAAAAGTTTATTTCTCATTAACGTAATATTAAATTCTAATAAAAAGTAATTGATGCGATTTTTAGTTATATTTTTTTAAACGTCAAAAAAAGATTTCATATACACTAACAAAAGATATTTTATTCCAACTAACCTGATGTTATACAAGTAATAATAAGATACAAAATCTCTAACTTTAAATACACAATTTAATAAAATAATTTTTTAAAATTTCTAACAAAAAACACTGCAGTTTATTGTTATTATTAATATTGTTTTAATTATTGATTAATGATGTGAATACTTTTCTTTGGGATCAATATCTAATAGCCACTTAACTTTTTAATTTAAATTTAACGCATTAATAAAATTGCCTGAAAGTTTAAGTAACTCATATAAATAATTACATGACGGATGTTGTAACAATCACTTCCATCTCCAATATCCATTATGTTTTTTTGCTATAGCAGGTTCAGGTGCCATTCATTAGCCATGTATGTCCTTTTTTTAAAGGACTCTATTCGAATAAATTACGATTTTTTTTAAGAAATATTATAATACGTTATGTTTATCTATGTCTTCAGCTTGAAATAGTGCATGGTGTGTCCATGTTAGTAGATGCGCAGACTGTCATTCTAGCAGTGTTTGTTTAGTAAAACAAAATAGCCATAATGTAGCAGTATCTGGAGAAGAAAATGTTCTGAATAATGTGTTTAGAGTATTAATTCACTTTGTTTTTTAAGTGGTTTTATATAGTGTGCGCTCTGTGTATAAAATTGTACAAAACGTTCAGGAGTACAAAAATTAGTAGAGAATAAAATGCTATCAATATCTAGCATTGATACTAAGTAACATTTTGAAAAAATAATCTTTAGCTATCATTTTGGTGCCAATTATGATACGAGCGCCACCTTGATTGATATCACTAAAATGTTGCTCTAATTCTCCTTTACATTTCATAATATCGTGGTCAATACGAAAAATTAGGATATTAGAAAAAATGCACTGAGATTTTGTTCTAGCTGTTCTGTATCTATACCCACAGTGATTAAATGTATTAATGTACACTTTGGACATTGAGTAAATAATGAAGATCGTCTATTATAACGGTGACAACGTAATTGTTGATCATGTTGCTGTTGATGTGCAGTGTAGTCATTATCGCATTGTTGGCATTGAGCCAATTGCCTACAATCATGACAGATAGCAGTGGTGAAAAACTTTGCCGATTTAAAAATAATAGCACTTGATTGCTAGCGCATAAATGATGGTACATTTATAGTAAAATTGGTGCTATACTACCCCTAAGCTTGAGGCCCTTAAGATCAATAATTCGCTGAAGATTTGTGTTATATCTCTACTACATGCATGAAATCAAAACTGATCATACTTACCACGATAAACATTATATAGTGTCTCTATAGAAGGGATTTGAGAACTCATAATAATTATTTGCTTGATAGGCGCGAAATGCTGCTAAATCGCGTGCCTAATATCGCCATCCTGTTTGTTATTTGTAAATGCTATGATGTTCTTCATCAATGACAATAATACCTAGGCATATTAGTGCTGTGAACGCTGCAGAACGTGTACCTATAATAATTGTATTTTCATTTCTTCTAGTACGTAACCATACATACTGAAAAAGCGCTTTTTATTATTGATACCAGAATGCAGGATATCAATTGATATGTTAAAACGTTCTCTGAAGAAGCTAAAGATAATACACGGCGGTATTAAATCAATTTCTTCTGGCACCAAGATCAGCGCTGGTGTACCTGCTGCTAAAACATTTTCAAGTACTCTGAGATACACTTCCATTTTTTAAGGCTATAATACCTGTTAATATCCAAGTATTATAGTGCCTGGCCATTTTTACTTTCAATTGTACGTATTGCTAATACTTGATCTTTATCTAGATTTTGATATTTACCTTTAACAGTAAAAATAATACGCCAGTCATGTGTCGTAGGCTTATATTTACATAAATTGCATAATCCTTTATGATGTAGCGACTTAAATGTATTTTTCTATATGTTGTTGATCAGTTTGATGAAGAAAAAAATTTGTTTTCTTAAAAAACCAGAGCCTTTTGCTGTTTTGCAGCACACTTTAAACTATTAAGCTCAATGTTACGTGCAGCATTATTTATTGATAACCCATTGCGATAGTAACTCGTGTGTTGGTCATCCTTGATGAAGAAGTACGGATGTCGTATCCTAAGCACTTTTTCGAGTCGAAAATGATAATATTTTGCTGTCTACTGTAGTAGGTAACAAAGTTTGGAAGAAAAAAGGCTCTTATTATCGATTATTCTATAAATTTTATTAAGATGGGTAATTGGTAGATTGCTAGTAGCAGTTTTTTTAAGTTAACTACAATGCCAATTATTTTACGATTACTATATTTCATAATAACGCGAGCTCCTACTACTAGATGTTACTTGTTAGTACATGTTGGTAGCAATTAATCAAATATACAGAGTAAAGGAATCGGTAACGCAATCTGTACAATAAAGAACAAGTCTATTTGTATCTATTTCTTATCAAAGAATATTTTAAAAACTGTAATATCGTAAAATTGTAAATGCTGCTTTGTTATATTATTAGATTACTATTTCCATATTTCTATATTGCACAAAAAGATTAATTTTTGTATATTAGTACAGTTTTAATCAATATTTAATTGAAATTAATTTTTTTATTAAGCCTAAAAATATATTATTTTTTAATGTTTTTAACATTATCATAATTTTTTATGAGGTTTTTCTATGAAACAGGGAATTCATCCAGTATATAAATCAGTGATTATTACTTGCTCTTGTGGTAACATAATTGAAACTCGTTCTACTATGAGCCAAAACTTAACTCTAGAAGTATGCGGTAAATGTCATCCATTTTATACTGGAAAACAGCGCATTGTAGACACTGGTGGTCGCGTCGAACGTTTTAATAAACGATTTAATATCCCAGTTAAAAAATAATATCAATGATTATTTAATTTTTTATTAATGCAAACAATCGAATTTCAAAATTTGTATATTTACTTGGATGCAATGTTGGTGTGAATAAACAAACATTATTTTTTTACTATGAATTATAATACTTTTTTAAAAACATTAGAATTACATTTTTTAGATTTAATCTTTAGGACTGTTAGAATACAGACAGATATCTTCCATTAATACTATTCAATTCTACTTATCTTAATTTATATATCTGCTTTATAAGCATTTTAATTTCTAATCTTAACTAGTATTCTAGTAAAGTGTACTGAACACGAAAATGTACGTTATAATTTTAATAGCTATTAAATAATAAACTTACTATAGAATTAAATTCAGATATTTACATCTATTGAATGTATGCATTGAATGTTATCTTTATTATTCTTCATATTTATTTTTAGGATAAGAAGCATAATGATTTGTAAACAGGCAACGATTGCAGTACGTAGCGGTTTGAATGATGACGAACAATACGGTTGTGTTGTCCCACCTATCCACCTTTCTAGTACTTATAATTTTCTTGATTTTAATGAACCACGTACCCATGATTATTCACGTCGTAGTAATCCAACACGCGATGTGGTGCAACGTGCTCTAACCGAGTTAGAAGGTGGAGCAGGAACAGTATTAACAAATACTGGTATGTCAGCCATTCATATGGTAACGACTATGTTTCTAAAACCTGGTGATTTGTTAATAGCACCACATGATTGCTATGGTGGTAGTTATCGTCTTTTTGAGAGTTTAAGCAAACGTGGAATGTATCGTGTTAAATTTATCAACCAGAGCAATAAGATAGAATTAAAAGAGGTACTGACCGAAAAACCGAAGCTAGTTCTTATTGAAAGCCCAAGCAACCCCTTACTACGTGTAGTAGATATTGTGGATATTTGTCAATCTGCACGTGAAGTAGGTGCTATTAGTATGGTAGATAATACCTTTCTTAGCCCAGCGTTGCAAAATCCATTAGCTTTAGGTGCAGATCTGGTTATTCATTCCTGTACCAAGTATCTGAATGGCCACTCTGACGTTTTAGCTGGCGCTGTAATTGCTAGTAATATATCGGTTGTTAAGGATTTAACTTGGTGGGCTAATAATATTGGTGTAACAGGTACAGCATTTGATAGTTATCTATTATTGCGAGGATTACGAACGTTAGAGCTTCGTATATCAGTTGCACAGAAAAATGCGATAGAAATTATTAATTATCTTCAAAAACAACCGTTAGTAAAAAAAATATATCATCCATCTTTGCCGGAAAATGATGGTCATGAATATGCACTACGTCAACAACGTGGGTTTGGTGCCATGTTAAGTTTTGAACTGAATGCTGATACAGCTCATTTACGTTCTTTCCTTAAATCGCTGCGTTTATTTACACTAGCAGAATCACTTGGTGGTGTTGAAAGTTTAATTTCTCATGCTGCGACTATGACTCATGCATGTATGTCTACCGAAGCTCGTGCTAAAGCAGGGATTTCTGACAGACTACTGCGTATTTCAGTAGGCATTGAACATCATGAAGATTTAATAGCTGATTTAGATCATGCATTCTGGATTTTATCTCAAAACTAAAAAATATTAAGTAAATATGCAATATTTAAGTAATGAACTCATTATTTTTATTATAAATATTTCATATAATGGCTTTTATTAATTAAATAAGCGAGAATGCAAAAAATATTTTATTAAATTAAATAAATATAAACAATTATATTGTTTATATTTATTTCATTGACATATTATATAATTAATTTGGATTTTTAAATTTAAATTATTAAATTACACAGTTAATATTTACAAAGAATTATTAACAATAAATAATAAATGCAAAAATTTTTTGTGTTTGTTTGTGCTGCTGGATTGAATTTTAAATTCTATAAGATAAAATTTTATAGGCCTACATTGCCATATTTTTCTACTATACGTATAGTATAATATTATGCAACATAATGTGTTTATATGTATAAATGATGCTATTAAATTTGACCCATTTTAAAATTGTTTCAACATATGAAAATACACTATTCACGTTACATGACATAACCTTTTAGGTTATGTCAATTTTTGCTTAAAATAGTTAAACTGTAACTTAATTCATTTTATCTGTGAAAGAACAGTTCTATGCTAAATTGTTTAAGATTTAGAATTGGTTAAACTTAACCAGTTCTAAGTCTTCTATTTGTTTAAAAATAATATAGAAGAATACAGATCATATTTTTAACTTTCTTAAAATAAGAAATATGATCTCTGTAATTACTTAAATTAGCAAGTTTTTACATAATTTCATATCTAACACATTACATCTGATGATATAACCTAATTATCATCAGGTTGAAGAAAAAATACGTAATTTTTTATCTTTAATTGCATTAATTCAAATTTTTATATTTAAATATTGAAAATATTAAACAAGTTATATGCATAATATATTTAATATTTTTTATTAATGATCTCAATATTTTTAAAGATAATTGCTTTGTTTCAAACATAGGCTAATTAATTATAATCTGGTATTGTATTACAAATAAAAGAAATAAAAATTTTATATCAAGACTTTTGTATGTTATTTATTTTTATTACTATTTTTTAATTAAAATAACATCAATATGTTAGATATTTATTAGTTGATGAATTTTTTGTTTTTTCTATACCCTCTCTTTAATAACTATACTAGTTTGGTTATCTAAATTTTAAAATAGATAACTGATTCTGCCATATCAATTATTAAATTGATATAATCGATAATTATATTTTTTAATGCAAATGTTTCAAATTGTCTGAATATTTATCATATCATTCTGTTATTTTTATATTGACCGAAAATATTTAATCATCCATGTTATAAATCTTATACTTGGTATAAAGTATCAATGCTTACTAACTAATTAAATATACGAGGTAACAGGATGAGTTTTTTTCATGCTATTCAGCACGAAGTGCTGAATCAAAGATTATGTGAACTTGATGGACAACAATTAAACATCTCTTTTGAATTTTTTCCGCCACGTTTTAATGAGCACAAAATAGAAGAAAGTTTATGGCATTCTATCTATCGTTTAAGTAAATTAAAACCAAAATTTGTTTCAGTAACATATGGTGCTAATGCAGGTGAACGAGATCGTACACATAACATTATTAAAGATATTAAAAAACGTACTGGATTAGAAGTAGCGCCACATCTTACTTGTATTAATGCTACACGCGATAAATTACTTAATATTGCATCTAATTATTGGGAAAATGGCATTCGTCATATTATAGCATTGCGTGGCGATTTACCTGTTAAAGGATGCAAACCAAAAATGTATGGCAGTGATTTAGTAAAACTACTTAAAGAAGTTGGTAACTTTGATATTTCTGTAGCAGCCTATCCCGAAGTGCATCCAGAAGCAAAAAGTGCGCAAGCTGATCTAATTAACCTAAAACATAAAATTGATGCTGGCGCAAACCGTGCTATTACACAGTTTTTTTTTGATGTTGAAAATTATTTGCGTTTTCGTGATCGTTGTGTATTAATTGGCATCGAAGTCGAAATCGTACCAGGTATTTTGCCTATTTTAAATTTTAAGCAAGCTCAAAAATTTGCAACTATGAATAATGTTCGTATGCCGAATTGGATTCATACTATGTTTCAAGGATTAGATAATGATTTGGAAACTTGTAAAATGATTGGTGCTAATATTGCTATAGATATGGTTAAACTACTATCTTGTGAAGGTGTAAAAGATTTTCATTTTTATACGCTAAACCATGCAGACATGAGCATTGCTATTTGTCATACATTGGGTATACGTGCACAATTAGCAGCTTAGGTATAGAACAATGAATTATTTAATTTACTTTAAATCGAAAAAATCGTTTGTATTCATTTATTTTCTGAATATCTTGTATTATACATTTCTATTGCAATTAAATATAAATTTATGATTTAAATTTCAATACTTTTTTATATTACAAGCAATTTATTATATTTAAATGAAATTTTCTAGTGGGTACTTATCTTACTGTATCTAAAGTTTTAGATAATCAATCTCTATATAAAGATAAAGTAGAAAATCACTTTATATTTCTAGTTAGCGTTGCAGTTTTGCCAACATTGCGCATACCGCAAATACCAGCAATGCTTATTATTAAGCACTTTTGAACATTTATATCTTTCTTTATTGTTGTATTACAATATTGTTTTGTTTAAAAAAGCGTATTATATTTTAATCTGAATTAGAATTGAAAGTAGCATAGATATTATTCAGCATTAAATGCAATAGATTTGAGTCTAAGACTGATTTACAGCTAAAATTATTTTAGTATTAAAGTTTTTTTATTTACATAAAGCTTACCTAATAACTAAATCAATCTTTCACTAAACATTGACATAATATTTTGCTAGCTGTAAATCAGTCTTAGAAAATGCCATTTTCAGTATTATAATAACAAAGTAAAAAACACTATTCTTGGTATATTACGTCTAGTTTTTCTTGATGGCCTTTGTGTATAACTTGCTGAAATACAGTACTCGCAACTTAAGTAAATAGATACAGGTAATATTAAATGATTTTGTGTTTAAGAAACATTTAAAGCATACAACAACGTTATGATTCTATGCGACCAATCAGATGAAGATTTAATGCATTCAAGAGTAAACTGAGAGCAAATTTGCTTAATTTTTATTCCAGCGTACGTACTAAGCAAAAGTAGCATAACAATCTCAATTATTAAATATATAAAAAACATGTATTATAAAACGTACTCATAAATCGTTCATTATTTTTTACTGGTTTAGGTGCAAGCATCACCATAGCTTTCTAGAATAGCATCAACATTAAAATAATGACCTGCATATCTACTTCTAATAAACTATATTTCAAACGAAATATCTGACCTGATTTAGTTACTCGTAGTTCACTTTTATACTAATCTTCAGGTTAAAATCAAAGCTACATTATTATACAGACACACGCCAGAACCAATTACCCTACCTCATATGAATAGAGTATGAGCCTGCATTCCAGTTTTATCTCAAATTTTTTATAAGAGAATCTTGCGTATGCATTGTATTTTATTTGTAGCCATGACACGTGTGTTTTTTTCTAAATCCAAACATCCCACTATAACTATAACCATTTTTTTTATCTTTAAATAAAATCACCATATTTAAGTTATTTCTAATAATTGATTTATTATTTTATTAGCATTATTAAAACTTTTTATACAACGATACTATATTAAGTATAATATTTTGTATATCAGTTTTTGCTGATTAAAACATGGACAGCTAAAGCTTTATAAACAATTGTTGTTCTTAAAATAACATATTTATTTTAACTTTTGCTTTTGTATAGGTACATAATACTTTCTTGATCAATATTAATTTATACTAATAGCATACTAAAAAACTTGATTATGTCGTACAGCATCTTTAACAAACTCGTGTTCATTAGCAACGTTTTCTTACATGACCGTATTTTAGAACAATTAATGGCTCATCAGTACAGGTTCCTAAAGTTTGGAATTTGATATTAATCGATGAAAATAGTAAGGTGGATTTTTGCTATTAAGATAAGCTATTAGGTATACTTGAATTAAGGTGAGTTGATTGCGTATCTATATAATTATAGGATATGGTTCCATCTTTTTTAGATTATTATATAATGCGCATTATTCAATATACTTTGATATTAAAAGTTTAAATGTTAAGTACTCTGTATCTTTTATCAACAGATAAATCGCTTTGAAACCTCTTGTCTGCATGACACAACGTGTTATGTTATTGTTATATTTAGATGACCATCACGATCACTGCTTATCGATAAGATAACACGGATTGGTATAAATCTACGGGCAGTTAATACTAAAAAATTCTTTCAGATATCATCTGATGTTTTTTTAGACAAGGAGTTATGCTTTTATCAAGCTATTTTTTATTACAACAATCAAAGCCTCCTTGTAATTATGTCAATAGTAGTAGTACGATCCTTTTAGATTTCATTGGTATATTATACCTATACTATTCATTGACGGAGACGGAGTATAATTTAATTCTACCTATACTTAGAAATATATTTGCTATTGATTTATTGAAGATAACTGTTTATTAAATTACTTAATCAATTCAAGTAAGTCCTGTAATTTCGGTTTTGTTCGGAGTTAAAACTCATTCTACAAATCAGAGATGCAATCACTATCTATATATTTTGTTGGTTCAAAAACTTTAACAGTTTAGCATCATATAAGCAAGTATTCTCTTTCATATTAAGAAAACAATTTAATGCTGTTGAGCGACATTATTGATAATGTTAAGAAATTAATTAAAACACAAGCTACGGAGAATAGTTTCTAAATTAAATAGATTTTTAAGGTACACAATAGTTTTGTACAGCGAATATCATTGCTTAAATAAGATGACTGAAAAAATTTAAGTATGGTTTTGCTTAATTCAAAATATTTTTTCAATATTGCTTATTATACATTCAAGTAATATAGCTAGCCTATTAATATTGTTTTACATAATGCAATATTGTTCTGTCATTTCAGTATTAGTTCCTAATATTTTCTTTTAAGAAAATTAAAATTTAAAATACTTAGCATAATTTGATTTTTTATATACTCGATATATAAATTTCATTTATCATAAAATTTATATATATTAATAATGTAATAATTTTATTATATTCAATAAAGATACAATATTTTTAAATGAGCTATTTATGGCCTGAAAAACTATATATATTTATAATAATATTTAAGAGTATATACTTATTTAACTAAAAATTAATCTTTTTGATAAAAATATTGAATAATTTTCTTAAAAATTAAAAGAGTAGGTTTAATAAAAAAAGTCTCGATGAACTCATCTGGTTGATGTGCTTGATCGATAGATCCTGGCCCTAATACTAATGTTGGACATATCTTTTGAATGAAAGATGCTTCAGTACAGTAATTAACAGCTTCTGCTTTCACAGAGAGTAGTTTTTCTATGATTTTAATTAGTTTGTGATTTTGATTGCATTCATAAGCAGGGATTGGTGGATACAATTCACTGACAGTTAAACGTTTTGGCCAACGTCTATTTATTGGTTTTAGTACTTCAGTTAACAGACTGTTCAAATGATTGAGCGATAAATCTGGCAATGGACGAATATCTATATGTAATTCGCAGGAAGTACAGACACGATTAATAATATCACCTCCATAAATATGACCAAAATTCATGGTTGAGTAGGGAACTGTAAATCTATAATCTTGATAATTTTTTTTAAAAAATATATTACGAAGCTTCATTAGCTGAGTAATTGATTTATGCATTAATTCGATGGCGTTTATACCTTGTAATGGTTCGCTAGAGTGAGCAGATTGACCTTGAATATAAAGAACCTTTGAAAGATGACCCTTGTGCATACGTATTGGCTTGAGAGAAGTTGGCTCTCCAACAATAGCGCATTCTGGACATAAATCTGTTGATTCTGAAAAATATTTTGCGCCTGCCATAGTAGTTTCTTCATCAGCAGTAGCTAAAATATACAGCGGTTTATGTAAAGCAGTGATTTCAAGATTACACAGCACATCCAAAATAAAAGCGAAAAATCCTTTCATATCAGTAACTCCAAGACCGTATAGTCTATTGTTTTCTTCAATCAACGAAAAAGGATCTCGTGTCCAACGCTCAGGATCATACGGTACAGTATCAGTATGACCAGCTAGCAGAAGTCCTCCAATACCTTTTCCTTTATGTGCTAACATATTGAATTTATGATGTGTATAAGGTACTTCGCATATTTCTATAGTAAAACCGAGATCAGAAAACCAACCTGCTAGTAAATTAATTATGGCTTCATTACTCTGATCAAACACGTCATCTATAGCACTAATGGAAGGTGTTCTAATTAATCGTTGATATATTTCGATAAAAGGTGGTAAAATTCTTTTCAAAATTAGTTATCCTTAATATTAATATGTTTAAAATTTGATTATTCATATTAAAAAAATATGTAGTTTTATTTTTGCTGTTATTATTTACGCAAAATAATCTTGTACATCTAAAAAGTACTACTGTAAATTAAGGCATACAATTTCATGTTAAATATTTTGATCATTGGTGCTAGTGGTTATGTTGGTGTAGAACTTGTTCTTTATTTAAACCGTCACCCACATATCAATATAAAAGCTTTACTAGTTTCAGAACATAGTTCAGATTGTGGAAAGTTATTATCAGATTTGTATCCAAAATTGAAAGGAATTGTTAATTTACCTTTATTCTCGCTGGAAGATATATCTACATGGACAGATGATATAGATGTAGTTTTTTTAGCTACTGATCATAAGGTTAGCCATCATCTTGCACCACAATTTCTCAAAAAAAATTGTATAGTATTTGATCTTTCTGGTGCTTTTCGAGTGAATGATATAAATTTTTATATAAAATACTATGGTTTTTCACACCAATATCAAGATTGGCTTAATAGAGCAGTTTACGGTCTAGCAGAGTGGTTACATGGCAAAATTAATGATGTTCAATTAATAGCGATCCCAGGATGTTATCCGACTGTTTCACAATTAGCTTTAAAACCGTTGGTAGAAGCAAGTTTACTAAATAACACACAGTATCCGGTAATTAATGCTATAAGTGGTGTTAGCGGTTCTGGAAGAAAGGCTAGTATTAATAATCATTTATGCGAGGTTAGCTTACAGCCTTATGGAATTTTTAATCATCGTCACCACTTAGAGATAGTAACACATCTTGGTATACCAGTAATCTTTATTCCTCATTTAGGAAATTTTTCGCGTGGTATTCTTGCTACTGTCACTTGTTATTTAAAAGAAGGTATAACATATCAGGATGTTTCAAATGCTTTTCATAATGCTTATGATGGTAAACCTCTTGTACGTATTTATGATAAAGAGGTACCAGCATTAAAATCAGTGGTTGGACTCCCGTTTTGTGATATTGGTTTTGTGTTACAAAACAGACATTTAATTATCGTTGCTGCTGAAGATAACTTGTTAAAAGGAGCTGCTTCGCAGGCAATTCAGTGCCTAAATATTCGTTTTGGTTTTCCTGAAACATTGTCTCTAATTTAACGAAAGGATCAACTAGACTATGAATAATAATCCTTTAATTATTAAACTAGGTGGAGTACTGCTGGATACTAAAGAGGCGCTAAGTCGTTTATTTACTACTTTACAAACATATCGCAATAAATATCATCGTTCATTGATTATTGTGCATGGTGGTGGTTGCTTAATAGATGACTTAATGAATAAGCTTATGCTACCGATCAAAAAGAAAAACGGTTTTCGTGTAACACCAGCGAATCAAATTAACATTTTAACTGGTGCATTAGCAGGTACTGCTAATAAAATTTTATTAGGATGGGCTAAAAAACATGGTATTAACGCTGTAGGTCTTTGTCTTGGCGATGCTGATCTAGTTAATGTTGTTCAATTTGATCCCGACTTAGGTTACGTAGGTAATGCTGAACCCGGTAGTCCATCCTTAATTAACACACTACTTGCTGCAGGCTACTTGCCAATTATAAGTTCGATTGGCATTACAGAAAAAGGCGACATGATGAATGTAAATGCAGACCAAGCCGCAACTGCGCTTGCTGCTACTATTGGTGCAGATTTAGTACTTCTATCTGATGTAAGTGGCATTCTCGATGGTAAAGGGCAACGAATTAGTGAGATGACAGAAGCTAAAGCAAAAAAGCTAATTGCTGATGGTATTATCACTAATGGCATGATTATTAAAGTAAACGCAGCACTTGAAGCAGTACGAACACTAGGTCGGCCGGTTGATATCGCTAGTTGGCGTTATGCTGAACAACTGCCAATTCTATTTAACGGCGTATCTATTGGAACCCGAATTTCAGCATAATAACAAAGGATTATAAAATGAGTGTGCAAAAAATCGTTTTAGCTTACTCTGGTGGTTTAGATACTTCTGCTATTATTCCATGGTTGAAAGAAAATTATAGTAGATGTGAAGTTATTGCGTTTGTAGCGGATGTTGGTCAAGAACGTAGTATTTTAGAAATGATTGAAAAAAAAGCAATTGAATCGGGTGCAAATAAATGTTATATTGTAGATTTGCGTGAAGAATTTATCAGTGAGTATGTTTATCCAATTTTACAGACTGGTGCTTTGTATGAAGGTACTTATTTATTAGGTACTGCAATGGCTCGTCCAATTATAGCAAAGGCTCAAGTTGACTTGGCTATAGAGATTGGTGCAGATGCTTTATGTCATGGTGCAACTGGTAAAGGAAATGATCAAGTACGGTTTGAAACTACATATGCTGCTTTGGCTCCACAGCTGACGGTAATTGCACCATGGCGCAAATGGAATCTATCTTCACGCCAAGCATTATTGCACTATTTGAAAAAACATGATATTACAACTACAGCATCGCTAGAAAAAATTTATAGTCGCGACGAAAATATTTGGCATATTTCTACCGAAGGTGGAAATTTAGAAAATCCCTGGAATGCGCCTACGAAAGAGTGTTGGGTATGGACAGTAGATCCACTTGATGCGCCTAATCAAGCGGAATATGTGAGCTTAAGTATTGATCAAGGAAGAGTAAATGCTATAAACAATGAAAAATTAAGTCCTTTACGTTGTTTAGAAAAATTAAATTTATTAGGTGCAAGACATGGTATAGGTCGTATTGATATTGTAGAAAATCGATTAATAGGAATTAAATCCCGCGGTTGCTATGAAACCCCAGGTGGTACAATCATACTAAAAGCATTGCATGCAATTGAACAATTAGTGTTAGATCGTGATAGTTTTAGATGGCGTCAGTATTTAGGTCAAGAAATGTCTTATATAGTTTACGATGGGCTTTGGTTTACCCCTTTACGTCAATCTATCCAGGCAGCAGCGGAATCTTTGTCTGAATTAATCAGTGGAGAAGTAATTTTGCAGTTGTATAAAGGTAGTGTTATGGCACTTCAAAAAAAATCTCCTAATAGTTTATATTCAGAAGAATTGGCTACTTTTGGTGAAGACAAAGTTTACAATCATCATCATGCCGATGGATTTATTCATCTTTTCTCTCTTTCTTCACGTATTAGAGCACTAAACAAACAAAAAAAACAAAAATGAGTTTATTTCGTTACATTAATTTTTGACGAAATTATTTTTATAATATTCAGGAGGATATAAAATGTCTTTATGGGGAGGACGTTTTTCAAAGGAATTGAATGAACAATTTAAAGAATTTAATAATTCCTTAAGTATTGACTATCGTTTAGCAGAGGAAGATATCTTAGCATCTATCGCCTGGTCAAAAGCTTTAGTAACAGTTAATGTATTAAGCAGTGCAGAGCAACAGAAACTTGAAGCGTCGCTGTGTGAATTATTAGAAGAAGTGCGTATTAATCCAGAAGTAATTCTCAAAAGTAATCAGGAAGATATTCATAGTTGGGTAGAAAATAAATTAATAAAAACAGTCGGCCTTTTAGGTAAAAAATTACATACAGGTCGCAGTCGCAATGATCAAATTACTACTGATCTAAAATTATGGTGCAAAAAACATATTACTTTTTTATTAGATGCCATATATAAATTACAAAAAACACTAATCATAATTGCTGAAGCGAATCAGCATTCTCACATGCCTGGGTATACTCACTTACAACGCGCACAGCCAATAACATTTGCACACTGGTGTCTTGCTTATGTTGAAATGTTAGCACGTGACCAAGATCGCTTACAGGATACTCTAAAACGTCTTAATGTCAGTCCTCTTGGTTGCGGAGCTTTAGCAGGAACAACTTACAATGTTGATCGTGAGCAATTAGCTATTTGGTTAGGTTTTAGCGCTGCAAACGACAATAGTCTTGATGCTGTTTCTGATCGTGATTATGTTTTAGAATTATTGTCGAATGCATCTATTAGCATGGTACATCTCTCACGTTTTGCTGAAGATATAATTTTTTTTAATACCGGCGAAGCAAATTTTATTGAATTATCTGATATGATAACTTCTGGATCATCTTTAATGCCGCAAAAAAAGAATCCTGATGCGCTGGAATTAATCCGTGGTAAATGTGGTCGGGTGCATGGTGCATTAACTGCAATCACAATGATGTTGAAAGGCTTACCTTTAGCATATAATAAAGATATGCAAGAAGATAAAGAAGCGCTATTCGATGCTCTCGATACTTGGTTAAGTTGTTTAAATATAACTATATTAGTGCTAAATAATATTGAGGTGAAACGGATAAATTGTCAGAAAGCTGCTGAACAAGGTTATGCTAATTCAACTGAACTTGCAGATTATCTAGTAACAAAAGGAATACCATTTCGAGAAGCGCATCATATTGTAGGTAAAATTGTTATAGAAGCAAGTAAACAAGGCATAAGTCTTAAAGCATTAAAATTAAGTCAGTTTAAAGAGTTTAGTTCGTTGATCGAAGATGATATCTACTCTGTTCTTTCATTAGAATCTTGTTTAAAAAAACGAAACGCGCAAGGTGGTGTTTCCGCACAACAGGTAACTATAGCGATCAATAAAGCTAAGAAGCGATTATACAACTTCAGTATATCTCATAAAACATAAATTTAGTTTTTGCTTACTAATATATTAAATCTAATTTGAGATTTATAATTTGTTGTGTATTCTTTAAAAAGACACTTGAAAAATATCAAGACATAATGTATGGAAGATGTCAACAGATTATAAAAATAGCATAAATGTTAATTTAATAAAATTTTAAAAAACTAAACTATGTGCATAGCATAGCAGTATTTTCTGATAATTATTTAATAATATATCAAATTTAACATTTTTATAAAATAGAATATATATAGAATAATATTTTTGTAATTATTTTTTATTTATTAAATGTACTTTATAGTGATTAAATTTAATTTAAAATTTTTGATTCTTTAAATATTACATAAATTACCATAATTTCACTATTTTCGATAGAAAATAAATTAAGAAGCAAAAGAATATATATTTATTAAGTAAATATATATTCTTTTAAATAAATTTTTGCTATATAATTAATTATCTATGCTGTCTTTTATTTAAAATAATAGCTAGCGGACTAGATTTCTAGATTAGTAAATATTACTTTAAAAATTACTGGAATTCATTGTAGCATAGGATACTCTTGACGTATAAAAATACCTTAATTAATTATGAAATATGATTTCCAATATAAGTTCCACTATATTAGTATTTGATTCTGGCGTTGGCGGCCTATCTGTGTACCAAGAAATTCGAAAATTATTACCGAATTTACACTATCTTTATGCTTTTGATAATAAAGGATTTCCTTATGGTCAAAAAAGTGCAAGTGAGATAATTAAATGTATTATTTCTATAGTGAATGCAATCAGCCAACGTTTTCAATTATCGCTAGTAGTCATTGCTTGCAATTCAGCTAGTATAGTGTCTCTTCCTTTTTTACGAAAACATTTTACCTTTCCTATCGTAGGAGTAGTACCAGCCATTAAACCTGCTACTTGTCTAACTCGCAATGGTGTGATAGGTTTATTAGCTACACACGGTACTGTAAAAAGCAATTATATTCAACAGTTAATAACGCAATTTGCACATGAATGTAAAATTGAAATGTTAAGTTCATCTAAACTAGTAGAGTTAGCAGAAGCAAAGCTACACGGCGAAATAATAAATTTGGCTGATATACGCGAGATTATAAAACCATGGCTTTGTATGCAAGTATCTCCAGATACAATAGTATTAGGATGTACACATTTTCCATTGCTGCGGCATGAATTACAATCTATATTATCAGATAAAATACAATTAGTAGATTCTGGTACAGCAATTGCACGTCGCATAGGTTCGTTGCTGAAATACAACAAATCAAAAAAAAAACCTTTTTCAAAAGAAAATATAGCCTTTTGTACACGTATGGATAATAACACTATGCAATTAGTGCCTGTTTTACAGTATTATGGATTTCATTGTTTGAAAAAGTTAATTATTTGTAATTATTAGCAATAATGAATGTTATTCGATAACATTTTCTTAAAATAAGAATATATTAACATTTATATAAATTTATTTATTTACTTATCTTAAGTATCTGTTTAAAAAAATAAATTGGTTCTATTTAAAAATAAAAAACAATTAAATTATTGTTAATAATCTCAATTTTTGAAATCCATAAATTGCTTATTGATAATAAATAATTGTTAAATTCAAACAGGGCGAGAATTTTAATCTACATAAATATATCAGTTAGTAATTTATCTATAATTTAAGCAATTAAATCTGGATTTAATATAGCTTCATATAAAATCTCTACCCTATCAAAAAATTAAATTAAAATTAGTGATCTGGATATTAAAAAATTTATACCTTCTACAATTAAGAGGTTAGTAGACTATGCCAATTAGGATTCCAGATGAATTACCGGCAGTAAATTTTTTGCGACATGAAAATGTTTTTGTTATGACATCATCACGTGCTCATGTACAAGAAATTCGGCCATTAAAAGTGCTTATTCTTAATCTCATGCCTAAAAAAATTGAAACTGAAAATCAATTTTTGCGTTTACTTTCTAATTCTCCGCTGCAAATTGATATCCAGCTGTTACGCATAGATAGCCGTGAATCACATAATACGTCGAACGAACATTTGAATACTTTTTATTGCAATTTTGATGATATTCGAAATGATAACTTTGATGGTTTAATTGTTACTGGCGCACCTCTAGGCCTGGTAGATTTTAATGATGTAGCATACTGGTCACAAATTCAGTGCATTCTCCATTGGTCCAAAGAACATGTCACTTCTACACTGTTTTTGTGCTGGGCAGTGCAGGCAGCACTGAAGATATTATATGGACTTTCAAAAAAAACTCGTAAAAAAAAACTTTTAGGTGTGTATGAACATAATATCTTACGTCCACATGCCCTATTAACACGTGGTTTTGACGATCATTTTTTGGCTCCTCATTCTCGTTATGCTGATTTTCCAAGTCAATTAATTTATGATTACACGGATTTAGAGCTTTTTGCTGATTCTGAAATTACAGGAGCGTATTTAATGGCTAGTAAAGATAAAAGATTAGTTCTCGTTACTGGTCATCCAGAATACGATGCAACAACGCTATTAACTGAATATAATCGCGACCGTGATGCAGGGTTACAACCTGAAGTTCCATTTAACTATTTTCCAGAAAATAATCCTAATCTTTTACCAAATGTTACCTGGCGTAGTCACGGTAACTTATTATTTTGTAATTGGCTTAATTATTATGTGTATCAAATCACTCCTTTTGATCTGCGTCATATGAATCCAACACTTGAGTAAAATGAGTTTTGTTGATTTAGCAATGTGATTGATTTGATAAAATCATCATAAGTTTGTATTAAAATTTAACATTAAATACAGTTTAAAAATTTTTTTATATTTTACCAATCTAATATTGATTTTTATAAAATAATTCAATAATATATTGTTAAAATAAATATTTAAATGAATGTGTTAATATTTGAGATAAAGATAATTTATTATAAAGTTTTATTTAGTGAACACTTAAAAAAGTTAACGCCAAGCTTTGTAGCGATTAATTAGAGCATTAGTTGAACTATCATGACTTGCAATATTTTTATTATTTTTTAGTTCAGGTAAAATGCGGTCAGCAAGTTGCTTACCAAGCTCAACACCCCATTGATCGAATGTAAAGATATTCAGAATTGCCCCTTGCGTAAAAATTTTATGTTCATATAGAGCAATTAACGCACCCAGAGTGAATGGAGTGATTTTTCGCAATAGAATAGAATTGGTTGGTCGATTTCCTTCAAATACTTTAAATGGTATAACATTAGTTCTAATTAAAAACGATTTATCTACATGTTTACATTCTTGTTCAACTGTTTGTCTTGATTTGCCAAATGCCAATGCTTCTGTCTGAGCAAAAAAATTTGATAATAATTTTAAATGATGATCGGATATCGGATTGTGTGAGATTACAGGAGCGATAAAATCACAAGGTACTAATTTAGTACCTTGATGCATTAATTGATAAAATGCATGCTGACCATTGGTGCCCGGTTCTCCCCAAATAATTGGACCTGTTTGATAATTAACAGTATTACCGTTACGATCGATACATTTGCCATTGGACTCCATATTGGCTTGTTGAAAATATGCTGCAAAACGATGCATATATTGATCATATGGTAATATAGCTTCAGTCTGGGCACCAAAAAAGTTGTTGTACCAAATCCCGATCAATCCTAACAACACTGGTAGATTTTTTTTCAGTGGTGCAGTAGAAAAGTGTTGATCCATAGCATGTGCACCATCGAGCATTTTTTCAAAATTATCAAACCCTATAGATAAAATAATTGACAGGCCTATTGACGACCACAAGGAATAACGGCCACCTACCCAATCCCAAAATTTAAACATATTAGCCTTATCGATACCGAACGCTTCCACTGCAATTTCATTCATTGAAATTGCTATAAAATGTTTTGAAATATCTTGTATATTAGCTTTTTTTAAAAACCATTTTCGGGCACTATAGGCGTTAGTCATAGTTTCTTGAGTTTTAAAGCTTTTTGAAGAGACTAAAAATAAAGTATTTTCTGAATTTAAATTTTTTAATGTTTCGGTAATATGTGTTCCGTCAATGTTAGACACAAAATGCATACAGAGATGATTTTTATATGGGCGTAGTGCTTCAGTTACCATATGTGGCCCAAGATCAGAACCTCCGATACCAATATTGACCACATTAGTAATAATTTTACCTGTATATCCTTTCCATTGACCACTAATAATTTTTTGTGAAAAGCTTTTCATTTTATCTAAAACTAGATTTACTTCAGGCATAATATCTATATTATTAATCAATATAGGTGCGTTGCTGCGGTTACGAAGAGCAATATGAAGTACTGAACGATCTTCAGTGCGGTTAATTTTTTTTGCTGAAAACATAGATTTAATTGAATCGACCAAATCAGTTTCTACTGCTAAATCTTGTAATTTATTAAGCGTTTCTTCAGTAATGCGGTTTTTAGAAAAATCGATTAATATCTGATCGCAGAAGGTAGCAGAAAATTTTGAAAAACGGTTAATATCTTGTTTAAAAAGGTCAGCTATGTGGACTGATTTCATATTATTACAATAATGTTGGTATAGTGCTTTCCAAGCCGATGTTTGAGTTGGATTAATACTTTTCATAATGTCCTTCTGATCTTAAAAATTGCTTATTGTGCTGTAGTGGATCTAACTATTTTGACATTGCTTAATATATATGGTATACAAAAACATTCTGCTTATAATTATATATTTTATTTATAATAATATTATATAGTTTACAGAACTGATTTTATTTTAATTTTATTAAGCTGTATACCAGTTATGCAAATACTATTCATGAAACTATGTTCAATATTTTGAAAAAAATGTTTGTCAGTAATTTTAATTCATTGTTTTTTAAAAGTTTTTTATCTATATTTTGGAATATTCAAAATTAAAGAAGAGCATAAATTCTTCTTGAAATATTCTGAATAGAGATATTATTTATATTTGTATTATATGATTTTCATACTTTTAATTAACATAATTATTGAAAGAAAGATTAGCAATTAGTGTCTAATTAATTATGCCAATATATCAGAAAAGTGAAATATTGGATAATATACAAGTAACTTTGATATCTGTTTCGATGATCAAAAGATTAATCTTTTGTTTTTTTTATTATTATTATCTTTTTATCTCTAGTTTGAAAATTACAAAGATGATTTACGTTCAGAGAACTCTTTAGTAATTTTCTATATATTTCTTACTTTTTTCTATTGCTCAAGTAAGATAATGTATCTTTATCACAATTCCAAAAAATCAGAAAAAAGATAACTTGATACGAGCTTTTTACATGTCTCAAACTTTAATCATTTCTAAATTTGGTGGCACTAGCGTTGCTGATTTTTATTCGATGAACCATAGTGCAGATATAGTATTATCTAATAATAATACGCGACTCGTAGTACTTTCTGCATCTGCTGGCATTACCAATTTATTGGTTTCTCTTTCTGAAGGTCAAGAACAAAGACATCGTTCCTATCTATTAAATGAAATCAGTCGCATTCAATATGCTATTATTGATTTTCTGTCATCTAAAATAGTTCGTAATGAAATTAATGTAATGTTAGAAAATATTGCTATGTTATCTGATGCTGCTGCATTAGCTACATCGCAAGCATTAACTGATGAGCTGGTAAGCTACGGCGAATTAATGTCAACTTTATTATTTGTCGAAGTTCTACGAGAACGCGAAGTAAATGTGCAATGGTTTGATATCCGTAAAGTAATGTATACAAACGAGCGTTTTGGTAGCGCTGAACCTGACGTTGTTAGGATAAAAGAAAACGCAACTCGGCTTCTTCTTCCTTATATTGAGCAAGTATTGATTGTTACACAAGGTTTTATAGGTACCGAAAGTAAAGGACGCACTACTACGTTGGGTCGAGGCGGAAGCGACTATACTGCAGCTTTACTAGGTGAAGCACTAAAAGCAACTCGTATTGATATTTGGACAGACGTTGCAGGTATTTATACTACTGATCCGCGTATAGTTCCAGAAGCTAAACGCATTCAAGAGATTAGTTTCGAAGAAGCAGCAGAAATGGCAACCTTTGGTGCTAAAGTTTTACATCCAGCTACTTTGTTACCTGCATTACGTAGTGATATTCCAGTTTTTGTTGGATCCAGTAAAGATCCAGTTTCTGGTGGCACTCGTATTTGTAATAAAACTAAGAATCCACCATTATTTCGTGCTGTAGCACTGCGTCGTCATCAAACTCTAGTGACACTACATAGCCTCAATATGCTTCACACTCGTGGTTTTCTTGCTCAGGTATTTGAAATTTTAGCACGTCATAATATTTCTGTTGATCTGATAACTACTTCTGAAGTTAGTATAGCACTGACTTTAGACACTACTGGTTCAACATTCACTGGTATTAGCCTATTAAATGAGGAATTATTAAGTGAACTTTCATCGATGTGTCATGTTGCAGTAGAAGAGCATATCGCATTAGTGGCAATCATCGGCAACAAATTATCAAAAGCATGCGGTGTAGGTAAAGAAATTTTTGAAGCATTAGAACCGTTTAATCTTCGGATGATTTGCTATGGCGCTAGTAATTATAACCTCTGTTTTCTAGTTTCGACGCATGATGCCGAAGCAGTTGTACGAGCATTGCATAAAAATCTCTTTGGTGGTTAAAATTTTTAATACTCATAAAATTTCAGAATTAGTGTTTATCTCTTTTGTAATTTTTAGTTTTATACATATGATAATTTTGTAAAGCAGAGAGTTCATAATACCTCTTGCTCTTTCCCCGTAACACTGCTGTAGATAAGCAGTATTATCAGTCTGATGTTGATAAAATCTTTTTTTTCACTGCTAAGTAGCATAAAAAAATTAAATATTATGGATAATCTATCTAAACAAAAAATACTACCTTAGTTATAAGGTTGTTAAAAATTTTTAAAGCTTCATATAAATTCGAATACCATCTAAAAACATTTGTGCCGCTAGCATAATAAGGATTAGACCCATTAAACGTTCTAATGCATTGACCCCTTTTTCACCAAGGAGGCGTAAGAATAATCCTGATAGCAAAAGAATTATTGCGGTTGCTCCCCAGGCAATTAAAAGTGCTATTACTAAACTCATCATGTGGTTAGGATATTGATGCGAAAGCAACATTAAAGTAGCTAAAAGTGACGGGCCTGCTACTAAAGGAATTGCTAAAGGTACAATAAAAGGCTCTTCACCGGCTGGCAAACCACTGCTATTAGTTTCGTTTGAAGGAAAAATCATACTGATTGCAATTAGAAAAAGAATGATACCGCCAGAAATCGATACAGTTTCTGTACGTAAGTTTAAAAAAGTTAATATATATTCTCCAGAAAATAAAAATAAAATCATTAAAATTAATGCAATCAACATTTCACGTATAAGCACTATATGACGACGTTTAGGAGCAAGATGCTTCAGAATTGACATAAATATCGGTAAATTACCTAATGGATCCATAATTAAGAACAGTAATATAGTTGCAGATATCATTTCATTCATTTGTTGTGAACCATCCTTTAAGTTATTTTACTACTGCAAAATAGAATAATTGAATAATGTACTTTATAAAAAGTATGTATTTTGTAGAGTTTAAGTATGTAGGTAAACGTGATTATTATTTAAATCAGTATATGAATAATTCAGCCGAATTTTCCCTTCTAAATTACTATAACAATCTCCCTTAAAAGAATCTGAGACGGAAAAAATGAAAAATGTAGGTTTTATTGGTTGGCGTGGTATGGTTGGCTCTGTACTAATGGATCGTATGCAACAAGAACGCGATTTTGATTTAATTAATCCAACTTTTTTTTCTACGTCAAAAGTAGGTGAAATAATACCAATTCTCAATAGAACATCACCTAGCATGCTACACAATGCCTTTGATATTGATATTCTAAAAGAACTTGATATTATTATTACTTGTCAAGGTAGTGATTATACTATTCAAGTTTATCCAAAATTGCGCAAAAGCGGTTGGAAAGGTTATTGGATTGATTCTGCGTCTACTCTACGTATGCAAGACAGTGCTATAATTATTCTCGATCCAGTTAACTATCAAGTCATTCTTGAATCACTCAATAGAGGCATTAAAACATTTGTAGGAGGTAACTGTACTGTTAGTTTAATGTTGATGTCACTAGGTGGTTTATTTATTAATAATTTAGTAGAGTGGGTATCAGTTGCTACCTATCAAGCGGCTTCTGGTGCTGGTGCTCGTCATATGCATGAATTGCTTAGACAAATGAGTATGGTAGATAACTGTATAGCAAAATTATTACAAAAGCCGACAGTAACAATTTTAGATATAGAACGCAAGATTACTGATTTTACTCGTTCAGGTATCTTACCAACTGATAATTTTCATGTCCCCTTAGTTGGTAGTTTAATACCATGGATCGATGAAAAATTGAATAATGGTCAGAGCAGAGAAGAGTGGAAAGGTCAGGCCGAAACTAATAAAATACTTTCAACTAAAAATATTATTCCCATAGATGGTCTGTGCGTGCGTATAGGTGCGTTACGTTGTCATAGTCAAGCATTTACTATAAAATTAAACAAAAATTTATCTATTAACGAAGTTAAACAACTTCTGCAATGCCATAACGAGTGGGTCAAAGTAATACCAAATGATCGAGATATTACTATACGTGAATTAACGCCAGCAGCAGTTACAGGAACTCTATATGTTCCAGTTGGTCGTCTTCGTAAGTTGAATATGGGTCCGGAATACCTTTCTGCTTTTAGCGTGGGCGATCAGTTGCTATGGGGTGCTGTAGAGCCACTGCGTCGCATGATGCGTTTATTGCTTGACCAATAGAAGATATTAGAATAATAATTCAGCACTAACAATCTAATATTTATTACATATGAATTTTGTATTATCTATTTTCTTTATAAAAAAATTTATATTAGCAACAAATTATATTGCTATTTACGGTTTTTTCATACTAATTCGTTTAAAAATAGTTGTTCTATGCAATAAAATTAAATATATATATGACTATTAGTTATCATTTTGAAAATTTACAACTTTCTCTTTTAGCTTATCTCTATATTATATAAATATAAGTAGTATTTATTTTTGTTAAAATCAATTTCAATCTGCATATGAATTGAAATATATTGTTAGTGCTTTCAGTATGGTAGTAAGAAGTATTCTATAAAATGGAAGGAAAAAAATTATACAAATTAATATTTTGAAACTTGCATCTACTATTGCAATTTCAATCCAATGGGTTGCCATAAAAATATCTAAACTTTTATAAAAGGCTATAAAGAAAAAAGTTGCTGTATCTATTATATTTCCAAAAAACATACTCAAAATGGGAGGAACCCACCATAATGAAAAATGTTTCCGCATATAGTTAAAGATATAGACGTCAAGAAACTGACTGAATAGATATGCTATAAAACTGGCAAGTGCTATACGTATGCTAAATAAATTAATTTTTTTCAAAGCTATCCAACTTTGCCATTCACCTTGATAAAATAAACAGGAGATAAGATAAGAAATACATAGGGCTGGACCCATCGCTAATAAAATGATACGGCGAGCTAATGATACATGGAAAATACGTACAGTAAGGTCGGTTACAAGAAAAATTAATGGAAAACTAAAGGTTCCCCACGTCGCATGCAATCCAAAAATAGATACAGGTAATTGTACTAAGTAATTGCTGAAAACAATAACCAAAAGATGTAAAAAACATAAGTAAAATAACACGTAGATACGCTGATATATAGAGAGCTTTATCATATTAAATATATTAACTTAAGTGAGTTTATTTTAGGTAATATTACAAAATATTAAAAATTAATATTGGGATTTTGATGTTTTATATAGACATCTATATATTAATTACAATTATGACTATATTTACTGTACTATTCTAGGATCAATAAGTAGGTTAGAATAAATTATTATGATTAAATATACGGATGCAGAAGATTTATGAATGATTTCTTTTCTCAATCTAACTATATATTGAATATTTTAGGTTTGCGTTGTCCTGAACCTGTCATGATGCTGCGTAAAACCGTACGTAACATGCAAATAGGTGAAACTCTTCTTGTTATTACTGATGATCCCGCTACTCCACGTGATATTGCTGGTTTTTGTCTCTTTATGAAACATCGATTAATAGTTCAACAAACAGAAAATTTGCCATATAAATATTTAATTCAAAAGGGTATTGAAGACTAAATGTTAAATACAAATTTTTATTAAAATCTAGAATTGCATTGGTAAACAATGAATAACATTACTAAATGTAGTAAATGATTCTGATGATAAGGATACGCTAGTATTTTATTAAAAATATTTATAACTACCTTAATTTTTAGGCATTATATATAACTAATATGTTTGGTTAAATATGTGGATATGTAAGTTAGATGTGGTTTAAACAATTGCGAATAATGTTATATCTATTGACTATCTGACTATCATCAGGTGATGAACATACCATGTTGGTTTGTATAAAATATTATCATTACTTTTTTTACGAAAATATTATGTCAATATAAATTTTATAGATAATTTTATCTTTAATTTAATTTAATTAAAAATTTGTATTTTATACATCACGATGATGAGATACTAGAACAATATATTAGAGATATTGTTTAAATTTTTATAACTACCCTTAACTAAAGAAGGAATGAATAATATAAAATGTTATTATATTTTTTGATAACGTTTATATAAATAATAGACTACTTGCCCAGCGATTTTCTTTCTGTGTTGATGCCAATTATTAGGTGTATGTAGTTGACTATTTTCTACTTCACTTTCAACGTAAATCCAAGCATTATTTGCTAACCAACCTGTTTCTTCTAATAATCTAATAGTTTTTTCTGTTAGTCCTTTACGGAAAGGAGGATCAATAAATACGATATCATATTGAGATACTTGTTTCGTTTGACTTAAAAACTGAAGAGTATTAGTTTCTATTACTTTTGCTTGTAATGCACACAATTTCTTTAAATTCTGCATCAGAAGATGTGCTATAGAACGTTTTAATTCTAAAAATGTAACTAAATCTGCATAACGAGATAGCGCTTCCAATCCTAGTGCACCGCTGCCAGCAAAACAATCTAAACAGCGTGACTGTTGGATATAAGGAGCAAGCCAATTGAATAAAGTTTCGCGAACGCGGTTAGCAGTAGGGCGCACGTTAGCATTATTCGGTACAGGCAACTTACGACCTTTCCATTGACCACTAATGATGTATATATTACCACTTTTAATGCTGTTATTACAAGACATATTCATTCTTACATTTAAAAATATTTTATATTTGATAATAAATTATTTTCTTATCACATACCACTGTATAAATTTTAATAAAAATTAATATAATGCATTCATTAGATTCTTTTAAATACAGATAGCTTATCAAATTTGTCGATTTGCACGATACATTAATAATATAATATATTTTTTAGGCTAGTTTTGAACATCAAGATTAATACAATATAATTTAGACGAAAAATTACACTTTGTAAAAGTAACACATACACAACTTAATTAGATATATGTTCTTTTTTAAAAAGTTCATTTCAATGATTTTTTATTGTTTTTTGTAAGAATTTTCAAAATTGATTATTCAAAAATTAAATATAATAAAAGTGCTAAATAAAAAAGTTTTTTTGAAAGTAATGAAAAGTAGTTAAACAAACAATGACGTTAATAGTTCTATCTGTTAATCTTTATTAAAAATCATTTACAATTATGGGTTATTGATGGTTAGTTCTAAACTAAAAAAAGGATTACAACATCCTAATAAAGAAAGTTTTTTTAGTCGTTTAAAGCGTCATATGGCTAAAACACGAGAAAATATAGGTTCAGGTTTTATTAATTTATTACGCGGTAAAAAAGTTAGTAGCGAGTTATTTAACGAGATAGAGGAACGTCTACTGATTGCCGATATAGGCGTAGAAACTACACAAGATCTCATTGCAAATCTAAAGCAACAGGCTAATCAAAAACAATTACATAATGCAGAAGCACTGTATAACTTACTTAAAAGTCAACTCGTCAATATTCTTCATAAAGTTGACTTACCCCTAGAGATTAGCAATCGAATGCCATTTATAATTCTTATGGTAGGAGTTAATGGTGTAGGCAAAACGAGTACCATCGGTAAATTAGCACACTATTATCAGAAACAAAGTAAATCAGTAATTTTAGCAGCTGGTGATACTTTTCGAGCAGCGGCATTAGAACAGCTAAAAATATGGGGAACACGTAATGATATTCCTGTGATAGGGCAACATATTGGTGCTGATTCTGCTTCAGTAATTTTTGACGCTATTCGAGCAGCTAAATCACGTAAGATTGATATCTTAATTGCTGATACTGCAGGCCGTCTACACAATAAATTACACTTAATGGAGGAATTAAAAAAAATAGTTCGTGTAATAAAAAAGTTAGATACACATGGACCGCATGAAGTAATTTTGACTATTGATGCTAATACTGGACAAAATGCTGTGAATCAAACTAAATTTTTTCATGAAGCATTAGGTATAACAGGTATGATTATAACGAAATTAGATGGTACAGCAAAAGGCGGCGTAATTTTTTCTATTGCTAACCAATTTAAAATTCCAATTCGATATATTAGTGTTGGAGAAGACATTAATGATTTAAAGTCATTTAAAGCGTTAGATTTTATTGAAGCGCTATTTTCTTAAAAACATATAAATCAAAAAAAGTTTTTTAAGAACTTTCAATCTAGAAATCTGGTTACAGTAGATGTTTAACATAATGTGATACAATTTTTTAAAATAAACAATAAAGTTATATCATATCTGTATGAAAAAATTTAATTTTTAAAAAATATAATTTAATACTTATAGATAAATGAATAATCTTAACTTGTTATTGATCAATAGTGCAACATGCAATCACATACGTGTCATCATACATCACTACTCAAATGTATTTATTGTCATATTTCATTTCTTGGACAATAATCAATGCAATGGGCGGTCTATACAAGCCATTCTCATTTGTGTACATTGAATTTTTGTTTGATAACCATCAATAATTAATCGTATTACAATATACCAATATTTGTAAAAAAATTGATAATTTTTCTATTTAATAGAAATTATACAACGTTGTATTTTAACTAAAAGCACAATAATTATTTCGTTATATTTGTATGTTTTTAGTATTATTTTTGTATCTACAAAAAGATTTTTTAAAAAAATTGTAGAAATACCTTACAATATGATAATTGTTCTTTTAAAATTATTCCATAAAAAGATTGATTAGTACATTAATGCTTTCATTAATATTTTTATTATTTTCATATCGAATCTCATTGATATAAAGATATTAAAGTACGATGATTGCATTATTAAAATATCTTAAACATTCTATTTTAACTAAATTTTATTTAAGTGATGCTTCTTGATGAGACGAAATATGCAAAATTCTATTGAATTTGTGAGGATTTGAATGGCTAAAGACATACAAACTTTAGTGATTGCGCCTCTGGGCAACCTAGATGCTTACGTAAGAGTAGCTAATAGTTGGCCGATTTTAACAGCTGAAGAGGAAAAAGTACTAGCTGAACGTTTATATTACCAGGCCGATTTAGATGCAGCTAAGAGGTTAATATTATCTCATTTACGTTTTGTTGTTCATATAGCGCGTAACTATTCTGGTTATGGTTTACCACAAGCGGATTTAATTCAGGAAGGTAATATTGGATTAATGAAAGCCGTACGGCGTTTTAACCATCAAGCTGGTGTGCGTTTAGTATCATTTGCTGTCCATTGGATTAAAGCTGAAATTCATGAATATGTTTTGCGTAATTGGCGCATTGTAAAGGTTGCAACAACTAAAGCACAGCGTAAATTATTTTTTAATTTACGCAAAGCAAAACAACGTTTAGGTTGGTTTAATGAAGATGAGGTAGAAATGGTAGCTCGTGAATTGGGTGTAAGCAGTAAGGATGTAAGAGAAATGGAATCTCGCATGGCTGCTCAAGATATGACGTTCGACATAGCCGCTGATGATGAATCAGTAGAAGGTAAACCTATGGCGCCAGTACTTTATTTAAAAGATAAAAGCTCTGATTTTGCAAATGGAATCGAAGAAGACAATTGGGATTCGCATGCAGCAGATAAGCTGAGTGACGCGATGTTAAGTCTTGATGAACGTAGCCAATTTATTATTCGTTCGAGATGGTTAGATGATGATAATAGAACTACTCTTCAGGAATTAGCCGATAAATATGGTGTTTCTGCTGAGCGTGTACGTCAATTAGAAAAAAATGCAATGAAAAAATTACGTGTAGCTATCGAAGGATAGAGTAAATTAGATTGATTGGATTAAAAAGCAATTTTTTTCATTATTATTTGATATATACAATTAAAGCAGTTTTAAATTAAGTTGTTTATATAAATAAAAATTCCTAATAACTTAATTAAGTTAAGAAAGAGAGAAACAAGCATCTTATGATTTCAATGCAAACAAATAAAGAACAGATTTGTAAAATTAACCTGATAAAAGATAAAAATCATTTATTAGTATTCTAAATCAAAAAGGTAAAATAAAGACATTATTTCGTCTACATAATTACTTGCAATGTATAGTTTGTTCAATTATCTTAAAAACATCGTTGTTCATTAGTTTACGTAATATTTTCAATATGGTTCGTACACCTTGAGCGTTAATAACGGATGACGCACTAATATAACCTTCATGACGTAAGGTTGAAATTAATGAAGTAAAAGCTACTTTATCAAAACATTCTGGCACATCGATACCTTTTAATACAGCAATGCGCTGTGTTAATATGCGGCTTTCTTTTTCTAGAATGGCATTATTAATGATGCATTTGAAGTTAATAATAGAAAGAGTAATAAAAAATCTTTGTAACGTTTGGTGTATAGTAGCTGCTAATAATTTTAATGTCTGTATACGTTGCTTAATAAACTGTAAACGCGTATTATTTTTTATAGTAATAATACCTTGACGCATTAATTCATTACACAATTTATTTAAGAGAATTGGTAAATTAGATCTATGCCAAGGTAAGAATAGTTCATTTTTTAGCATCGGATATATTAAACTTACTTGATGTAATAGTTCTATCGTACTAATTTCCCCATGTTTATATATAATGATAGCGATTAATGATGGCATTGCTAGCATATGGTGAATATTATTGCAATAATAAGTCATCAATACAGATTTTGTATTTGATAATATAATAATTTCACTAATATTGTTTTTTTTAATTGTGAATATATTCATTCGGATAACATAAATCAGCATTGCTTCTGCACTCATGTTAGATATTGTTGATTCGGATGAATAAGGAACATTGCAAAGAAGTTGTATATAACATTCAAGTTGTTCAAGTAATTTTTGGCGACTTAGAGAACGTTGGTTAGATGCCAACAAAGCAGTTGCACATAGGTTTATGGCATTTACTGCGCAAGCTTTATTAATACGTATCATTAAGCAATTTGCAATTTTATTGACTATAGGCGTCATCCATACTGGCCTCTGGCATTCAATAGTATTGACTGCATTATACCATTCGGGTACTTCTTGGTTTAGATAGTTTAATAAATGTAATGGTTTACCAAAATTCACATAACTTTGACCAAGATTGCGTAGTTTGAATAACGCGTTTATCATTTGCATAAATCCTTCTTTAACTTTTAATTCGCCTCGTAGTTCTTTTATATAACTATTTAATTCTATTACATTTTCATAACCAATATAAATAGGTACAAATGTTATAGAACGGTTATTATTTTTTAACATAGCTTGTAATGTCATTGATAAAGTACCAGTTTTCGGTTTTAGTAATCGACCGGTACGCGAACGACCACCTTCAATAAAATATTCTATTGGGCAACGTTGGTTAAATAATTCACTAAGATATTCTTTAAATACCATCGAGTAGAGCTTATCTAATTTGAATGTACGACGAATAAAAAATGCCCCGAGACGACATAAAATAGGACCAACCGGCCAAAATTTTAAATTAATACCTGCTGCAATATGCGGCGGACATAAACCTTGATGGTATAATACATAAGAAAGTAATAAATAATCCATATGGCTACGGTGGCAAGGTATGTAAATAATTTCATGGCCATTTTGTACCAGTTTTTGTATGTATTCACCTCCATGCACATTAATATTTTGATAGACATATTTCAAAATTAATCCCATTAGATAATCGGTAATACGAATGGCTTGGTGAGAAAAATTAGCAGTAATTTCTTCTATTATTTTAATAGCTTGAAGTTTTGCTGCTTGGTTTAAAATTTTTTTGCTACGAGCTTCGTCTTCTATTGCTTTTTTAATTGCTTTTGACTGAAGTAATCGATTACATATTTCTTTACGCGTAGGAAGATAAGGTCCTAGTAGTGTTAAACGTTGTCGAAAAAAATAAATACGAGTTACTCGTACTAATTTATTTATGATTAACTGATCATGTTCGTTATATCTATTCATTATTTTACGTAAAGAAATAACAGATGAAAAATGTATATAGTAGTTATCACAGCTATTCAATAAAAATAAAAAAAAGTTTTTTATTTTTTGAAAAATATATGAAGATTTAGATTCACATCGAATTTTAAAATTCCATGAACGACCCCATATCATCCAAACAGGTATTATTTGTATGTCAAGTTGAGGATTACAATATAAAAAATCAAGATAATCACGTAATATTTTTATAAATTGTGTATTAGATAAACAATGTGAAAAAATTCCGTTACTATCGTCAATAAATAAATAACATGGTAATGAATAATTATGACTCTCTAGTTTGGTTAGTGGATCTGGTAAATTATACTTTAGACATTGTTTCTGTAATATCAGTAAATCAAATTTTGAATTATAAGGTAGAATATATAAAACTGGTTGTGTGAGATCAATATTATACTCAGGAAGTAGATGCAGAGGGATAATTTTATTTTTTATATAAATAGAAAACAATGAATTGAGTATTATATAATAAAATTGATACCAACTTGACATAAATAAATGGGAAACCTCTTGTTAATAAATTGGACTAGCGCATTATAATATACAGAAAAATTCTGTATGCAGCAGAATAGTTGATTGTTTTCTACCCTATGTCAAAAATCTTAAAATGAAGTAGTTTTTATCATATATCATACTGTATATGATATATGATAATGATTTTAAAATGTAAAAATCTCATTTTTTAAAAATGATAACTTTATATCTTTGAAACGATTTTTCATCTTACCATTTTTTGTTTCTACCGGTCACAGAAAATTTTAATTTGACACACTGTAATTGGTCTATTTTATAAATTTTATGGAAAAATTAATATTTTTTATTTCGCTTTAAATTCCATCAAAATTTATATTTTATTGCGAAATTTTTATAAAAACCATAAGGTGTAAAATGAAAGCGTTAACCAACAGACAGCAGCAGGTATACGAATTCATTCGTGAATATATTCATGAAACAGGTATGCCACCAACTCGTGTAGAAATTGCATGTAAATTAGGTTTTCGTTCACCTAACTCTGCTGAAGAACATTTAAAAGCATTGACGCGTAAAGGTGTTGTAAAAATTGTTTCAGGTGCATCGCGCGGAATTCGTTTACTGATACAAGGAGAAAAAGAAAGAGGATTACCATTGATTGGACAGACTGATAAAGGTGAACCTTTGCTCAATCAAGAACTTATTGAAGCACGCTATCAAGTTGATGCAAACTTGTTTAAACCAGCTGCTGATTTTTTATTACGTATTCATGGCATGTCAATGAAAAATATAGGAATAATTGACGGTGATTTGCTTGTAGTTCACAAAACTCAAAATGTTAAAAATAGTCAAATTGTAGTAGTGTGTATTGATAATGAAGTAATTGTGAAACGTTGGATCAAAAAAGGCTCAATTGTCCATCTTTTACCAGAAAATCCGGCTTTTAAACCTATTATCGTAGATACTCGAAAACGTTCTTTAATCGTAAAAGGTTTGGCTGTAGGTATTTTACGTAATAATCAGACGTTTTAAATATCTAGTTCTTTTAGTAAAAATGTACAACTATCATTAAGATTACAATATGTTTTTAATTTTTAAAAAAGTATTGTCTGTTAGTTTAATAAACTCACAACAATTAGTAGTACATTATAATAGTTTTATTTTCTATATTATGTTTTGACTGAGATTTAATTTCATGTATTTAAAATGATGCGTAAATCTCAAATCTAATTACTTTATTAATAAAATATCTTCTATAGATCTACAAGAAAAAATAAATTTTTATATACCTGCTTAAACATAAAGAATATTAAGTTAATTTTATAATTAATAATTTTTTATATATTTTTATCTAAGTTAATCTGACAAAAGAAATTATAAAAGCGAAACGAAGTTAAATGCATATGATCTGAATGAACATGGACTAATTTATTATATTTATAGGTTGAGTAGAGTAAAAAACATTAAAAAGCTATTTCAAGATTTATTAATATATATCAACAATGCAACTTTTTGATTTGATTTTTTAAAATCAATTTTTTAATACTGTATATTTCACGAATATCTGCAATATTTTAATACATGATTTTATATATTTCACTTTTGTATCATGTATTCTTCTATAACCATTACATCTATACTATGAATTTTAGTTATTCTATCGTAGAAGAAAAATTCTATTTATTCAGCAAGAATAGCAATGATATTTTTAGCTCAATCATATAATTTAAAATCAGATTGTATAATAGTTGCAGATTAGCATAAGAAAGTTATGTATCAGCGTATTAAAATAAAAAGACAATATAGCTATATTCTCTTTATTAATGGTAAAAAGATTTTTTTCAAGTAAAAATGCATCGTTCTATAATATAGTTTGCAATTTAGTCAATGGATTAATGTAACGCAAATTAATTTAAAATATCATAAATATTATACTTAGATAAGATATAAAATTTCAGCATTTCCTGTAATTAAGGGTTTACTATAATTATTACAAAGTAATGTTATTTGTATAAGTCATGTCTTCAAATTAACGTGTGATCTTGTCAATTTTTCGAATCGTTTTTTATATTGCATGATAAGCAATATGCCAGTATCTTTTAGATAATAACTACTTCAGCAACGTTATCTTTCATGTTCTTAATATGAATGATATACTTCATATATCAGTATCTGTATATTCTTGTGTATCAAATGTTATGAAAAATACCTTTTATTCTCAACGTTTTTCTATTGCTCCAATGTTAAAACGGACAGATCGCCACTGTCGTTATTTTTTTCGTAAACTTAGCAAAAATACGCTTCTATATACTGAAATGATTTCGCCTAATGCCATTATGCATGCTAAGAATGATTATCTAGCATACAATGATGAGGAACATCCTGTTGCATTACAACTAGGTAGTAGTAATACAGCGTTACTCGCATATTGTGCAAAATTAGCTGAACTTCGTGGTTATGATCAAATTAATCTTAATGTAGGTTGTCCTTCACAGCGTGTACAAAAAGGTCATTTTGGTGCTTCGTTAATGGGTGAACCAATGCTTGTAGCTGACTGTGTTAAAGCGATGCGCGATGTAGTTAGCATACCAGTGACAGTGAAAACTCGTATTGGTATCGATGATAGCGATAGTTATAAATTTCTTTATGATTTTGTTAGTATTGTAGCCGAAAAAGGCGGTTGTGATAATTTTATTGTGCATGCACGTAAAGCTTGGCTTTCTGGATTTAGTACAAAAGAAAATCGTGAAATCCCACCTCTCGATTATTCACGTGTATATAAGCTGAAACGTGATTTTTTAAAATTAACTATTTCTATTAACGGAGGTATTAGAAACTTAGATGAAGCTAAGGTACATCTGCAGTATTTAGATGGAGTAATGATAGGACGTGCAGCTTACCAAAATCCGTACATTTTAGCTGAAGTAGATCGTGTATTGTTTAATTGCAGCAATACAGTACAACTTGATTTGATTACAATAGTACGTTCTATGTATCCTTATATTGAAGCAGAATTAACAAAGGGTACATGTTTAGGTCATATAACACGCCATATGACAGGTTTATTTCAAAAAATTCCTGGATCACGAAAGTGGAAGCATTATTTAAATGAAAATGCATATAAACCAGATGCTGATATTGAAGTATTAGAAAAAGCACTTTCCTTAATTTCTATTTAATACTATAATAACATATAAAATATAGTATTTAAATTTTTCTCTTTAATAATGTTCTAAATAGTAATTCATTTTCTTATATCATTTCTTATCTAACGATTAAAATTGAATTAAATGGATAATCACAACGTAATGATGTAAAATGTCTGTCTGTATCAATCTCCCATTATCTCTCTTTGAGAGTAATTGAAATAGTAATATTAATAATATTATGTTTAATAATGATTAATAAATTTTGAACTCAGATTTATTTAAAATTCACTATATTTTATTTCAAGTTACGTATTTTATTTTAAAATCAATTTTAACTTTAAATGTTTAAAAATTAACTTATGATTTTTTTAGAAAAATGTCTATTTCTTAAATTAAATAAAATTAAAACAACATAGTCTTAACTTGTATCTACTTATGTACAATGGATATTATAATTATGTATTCCTGCTATTAAGGTTAAACAAAAAACATTACTATTTACTTTTAAAATTTTACAGAGTACAGTGTATCCGGTTTGCAGATAAAGTAAAAGCAAATTAAAGTAAGTGTTTTTTATAAAATCTATCTTAGAATCATTAAGCTAATATCATATCATTTTTAAAATTTAACGTAGATATTGAATTAGGTAATTATCAATAGATAATATTCTATCAATAAAAATTCATATTTTTTTAAAAAGATTTAATATCTTTCAATATAACTTTCTGTTTGTAATTAAAAGAATGTTAGTTACTTACAGAAAATATGCACAAGTGAAATACAAATTCACTGAAAAATGATAATTAATATATGAAAATCAATATACTAATACCGGATTAGTATATGTAATATAAAATAAGAAAATTATTTAATTTTAATTTTTTTGAAAATTTATCATACTCCATGATAAATACATCTCCTTTTTACGATCGGTCATACATTGATTATGGTAGGATATAAACCCAGTAATAAATTGAATGCACTTCATGATCGTCAATTGGAAGGCGTGAAAATATTGCCACATTCTATCGAGGCAGAACAATCCGTTCTCGGTGGGTTAATGTTAGATAATGAACGCTGGGACAGTATCTGTGGGTGTGTAGCAGCCGCCGATTTTTTTAATCGTTCGCACCGAATGATATTCTGTCAGATGGAGCAATTGCTTGAAACAGGCCAACCTATTGACTTAATAACCCTTTCAGAATCCTTAGAGGTTCGGGGTGAGCTAGAAATGGCAGGTGGTTTCGCTTATTTAGCAGAGTTAGCAAAAAATACACCCAGTGCTGCAAACATCAGTGCTTATGCTAATATCATACGTGAACGTGCTATAATACGCGAGATAATATCAGTAGCAAATCAAATTGCTAATGCGGGTTATAATCCCCAGGGACGAAGCAGTGAAGAACTACTTGATTTTGCAGAATCTAGTGTTTTTAAAATTGCTGAGCAACGTATTAATAAAGATGAAGGTCCGCAGAATATCGAAAAAATTCTTGATACAACAATATCTCGTATTGAATCGCTAGTATCTACATCACAGAATGGTCTAACCGGTATTGATACAGGTTATCAGGATTTAAATAAAAAAACTGCTGGATTACAAGCATCTGATCTGATTGTTGTTGCAGCACGTCCTTCAATGGGAAAAACTGCTTTTGCTATGAATTTATGTGAAAATGCTGCCATGTTAAATCACAAACCAGTACTTATTTTCAGCTTGGAAATGCCTGGTGAGCAATTAATGATGCGTATGTTAGCATCATTATCACGTGTTGATCAGACACGCATGCGTACTGGTCAACTCGAAGATGAAGATTGGGCTCGTATTTCCAGTACAATAAGAATTTTGCTTGATAAGAAAAATATATATATTGATGATTCTTCAAGTCTGACACCAAATGAGGTACGTGCTCGTTCACGTCGGATATTTCGTGAAAATGGTGGTCTCAGTCTTATTATGATTGATTACTTACAGCTAATGCGTGTACCTATATTATCAGATAATCGTACGCTAGAAATAGCAGAAATTTCCCGATCTCTTAAATCATTAGCAAAAGAGCTTAATGTGCCAGTTGTGGCACTTTCACAACTGAATCGTTCACTAGAACAGCGAGCTGACAAACGTCCAGTGAATTCAGATCTACGTGAATCAGGTTCAATCGAACAAGATGCAGATTTGATTATTTTTATTTATCGTGATGAAGTTTACCATGAAAATAGTGATCTAAAAGGTGTTGCTGAAATCATAATTGGTAAACATCGAAATGGTCCAATTGGAACAATACGATTAACTTTTAATGGACGGTGGTCACGTTTTGATAACTATGCTGGTTCACAATATAATTATGATTAATTATTAATATATCAAGTATTATATATAAATAAATTAAAATATGCAGTTTAACTTGTATTGAATATAAATTTTTACAACGCACTATAAAATTTAATGAAAGAATATATGTATTATTAATATTAATAATTACATTTAATTATATAATATAATCATTGATTATGAATTATTTTTTTGGTATAATATCTTTTGATTAATTTTAAATTTTAAAAAATTAATTTAATATTTATTATTATTTCCCTAAATATCATAAATATTAAAAGAGTCAAAAAACTACGATTCTAATTTTTTTTAATCATTTATGTGCTATTTACTATTATTTATTTAACAATATAATTATTAGTATTAAATCTTGTAATCAAGCATCATACTCTAAATAAAACACTATTCAAATTGAATAATTAAAATTTTAAAGTATTAAGTCTGAATTTTTTAAAGTAAATAAGTAAAACAGTAAATCAGAATGTTTTAATAAAATGTATATATATAGTTCATACCATATATAATTATGTAAAAACATCACTCTAAAATAAAAATATAAATTAATTGTGTAAAATACAGTATTGATCAACCAAATCTTAAAAAAAATAAATCATTTAACAATATGATAATACATCAACATTTAGTGTGGAGATAGAATATTAAATTATGTTGCGTCATTTGTACTTCAAAGCGCATTATTTGTAATGAGAATATTTCATGGATAAGGTTTTTCAATCTGCTAGAATTTCACATTCTCGTGTGGAGGATGGTTTAGCAATCGTACTTGGTACGTTCGTAGTATCGTTTGGCGTATTAATGTTAAAAAAAGCTGGAGCACTTACGGGCAGCTCGGCAGGTATAGCTTTTTTAATTAGTTATGTAACATCACTTTCTTTTAGTAGTGTATTTTTTCTTATTAATTTACCTTTTTATTGGTTAGCTGTTCAAAGAATGGGATGGGAATTTACTCTTAAAACATTTTTTGCTGTAGGTCTAGTGTCATTATTTACTTATATTCATCCATTATTTGTGCATTTTACTGCATTAAATCCTTTTTATGCCACGCTATTCGGTAATATTTTGATAGGGTTTGGCTTTATAGTATTATTTCGTCATAGAGCTAGTCTGGGTGGTATTAATATATTAGCATTGTGGCTACAAGATCGTATTGGCTTAAGTGCAGGAAAATTACAAATGGCGGTAGATATTTGTATATTATTAATTTCGTTACTGGTGGTTTCAACTCCTATGCTTGTTGCATCAATATTGGGTGCAATGATGCTAAATTGTATTATTGCAATAAACCATCGTCCTGATCGCTATATAGCTTAATCTTTGTTTTATTATTTTGCTACATGTTAATTAAGCATTGTAAACATTGTATATTTTAAGTGATTTTCATCATATCGGTAGTAATTATTTTATCTCAATATATTTATAGGTATGACAATTGCAATTTATTAAGCATTTCTACACATTTATAATGTATGTATCATACTGATAAAATATTTTATACAATTTGAATTTATTAACAAATTTTTTAAAATTTTTGATTTGATACATTAAGTATATTACTACTATTACATGTGACGTTTAAATAATATTATTATTTTATATGATATGCATATATTATATATATGCCATATTAAATAATCTTCTCAATAAAAATTCTTAATTTGTAAATTTATAAAATTTTTTCTAATTTAAATTAGAAAAAATTTTAATTAAAAGAACATCAATAAATTTATTTTGTTAACATGAAAATTTTCATGATGCATGATGAAATTTCATCATGCATTGCATAATTTTTATACACATTATAATAGAAAACAATAAGATTATTATAATATTTTTTAGTTCTAAAAATTAGAATATATGTTATCATTCATTAAGATTATCTTAATATGTAATTAGATTGTATCGTAATTTTATATAAAATGATTATATAATTATGTAAGAGGCATTAAAATAAATAAACAGAAAATATTATTTTTATAATTAACACAGCATTCATGCATTTTAATTTAAAAAAATGAAATTTAAAGTTATTAAAAGTAACGATTACTGAATCATACTAATTTTAATATTATTATTTATAAATTATATAACTTTAAAATCCATACATATTTAAAACAAAAATATGAAATGTTGATTTCACTTTATTAAGTGTACTTAATAAAGTTTAGAACATTATGAATAAATTGGAGTATAATATGCCTTCTCGTAAAGAGTTAGCTAATGCTATTCGAGTACTAAGTATGGATGCAGTACAAAAAGCCACCTCAGGACATCCTGGTGCGCCAATGGGTATGGCGGATATTGCTGAAGTTTTATGGCGTGAATTTATGAATCATAATCCTATCAATCCACATTGGATAAATCGTGATCGTTTTATATTATCTAATGGTCATGCTTCTATGCTAATTTATAGCCTTCTACATCTTACTGGCTATGATTTATCAATAAATGAATTACAAAACTTTCGTCAATTTCGTTCAAAAACTCCAGGTCATCCAGAATATAATCGCACTCCAGGTATAGAAACTACTACTGGTCCGTTAGGTCAAGGTTTTGCAAATGCTATTGGATTTGCAATTGCTGAGCGTACATTAGCAGCACAGTTCAATCGTCCAGATTATGATATTGTAAATCACAATACCTACGTATTTCTTGGAGATGGTTGTATGATGGAAGGTATTTCGCATGAAGCGAGTTCTATAGCTGGTACATTAAAATTAGGTAAGCTATTTGCTTTTTACGATGACAATGGTATCTCTATTGATGGAGATGTTAAAGGTTGGTTTACTGATGATACTGCTAAGCGTTTCGAATCCTATGGTTGGCATGTTATTCGTGATATCAATGGGCATGATAGTAATGCTATTAGAAAAGCAATTAATGAAGCAAAAAGCACCCATGATATGCCTTCTTTATTAATATGTAAAACTGTTATCGGTTTTGGTTCTCCCCATAAAGCAGGTACACACAATTCGCATGGTGCACCTTTAGGAGACGAAGAAATTATACTAACACGTCGTCAACTGGAATGGAAGTATGCACCGTTTGAAATTCCTGATCATATATATTCATCTTGGGATGCAAAAAAATGTGGTGAGAAAAAAGAGAATGATTGGAAAAAAAAATTTTCTGCTTATGCAAAAATGTATCCGAAATTAGCTGTAGAATTTAAGCGTCGTATATACAATAAATTACCAGTTAATTGGTATATTACTTCACAGAAATTAATTCAACAGCTACATGCAAATCCGAAGAAAATAGCTACCCGTCAAGCGTCCCAAAATATTCTTGAGGAATTTGGTAAAACGTTATCAGAATATCTCGGTGGCTCTGCAGATCTAGCACCAAGTAACCTAACGATGTGGTCTGGTTCCAAACCAATTAATGAAGATCCAGCAGGAAACTACATACATTATGGTGTTCGTGAATTTGGTATGACTGCAATTGCTAATGGTATTGCATTACATGGTGGTTTTCTGCCATATACTGCGACATTTTTAATGTTTTCAGAATATGCACGTAATGCAGTTCGTATGGCAGCCATGATGAATCTTCATCATATTATCATTTATACTCATGATTCAATAGGTTTAGGCGAAGATGGTCCTACCCACCAACCAATTGAGCAAATAGCCAGTCTTCGTACGATTCCAAATATAAATCTTTGGCGCCCATGTGATCAAGTAGAATCTGCGGTAGCGTGGAAATATGCTGTTGAGCGTTTAGATGGTCCTTCGATATTAATCTTTTCTCGTCAAAATTTATCACAGCAGAATCGGAATATTGAACAATTAGAAAATATAGTACGTGGTGGTTATATACTGAAAGACAGCAAAGAACAAGCGGAGTTAATTTTAATCGCTACCGGTTCAGAAGTCCAACTAGCAATAGATGCTTATATTGAACTAAGCAACGAAGGTTACAAGGTGCGTGTAGTATCTATGCCATCTACTGATGTATTTGATAAACAAACAAAAGAATACATTGAATCTGTGCTACCAAAGGCTGTTGAAGCACGTTTAGCTATTGAAGCGGGCATAGCAGATTATTGGTTTAAGTACACTGGTCTTAAGGGTGCAGTAATTGGAATGAATACGTTCGGTGAATCGGCACCAAATGAAAAGCTATTTGAGGAATTTGGATTCACTGTATCTAATATTGTTGCTAAAGCAAAATCGATTTTATGATAGTGTTAGTCATTATTAATAGATAAAAAACCCTGTCACGTTTTTTATAATTCATTCCTTATTATCTTAATCCTATAATGCTTGTATATAAAGTAGAATGATTATTTCACAGGATGTAACTTTAAATAATATTGTATTACGATGATTCAGTTGATGTATTTTTACAATGTAAATCAAATTATTTAAATAATAAAGCTTTTTAGTAAACACTATATTTTCATTAAAAACGTTTTTAAAAAATAGAAATAATCTTGCGTGTAATACAATCAATTAATAAGTTTAGTAAGATCGTCTGGAATATGTTTCCTTTACTACATAAAGTTAAATCGGGATTTTAAATTATAGTATTAGTATTTATTAATGGATGAATGAATAGACTAGAATGGTACATCGATTCCAATAGAAAATTGGAAATAACTATGGCTATTTAAAATATATTATATGAATGAAAATCTGTTTATTAATAGTAATACATATTAAGTATTTAATTTGCGTTTATTTCGATTTTTATTAATAAAAAATTATAGATCTTTTATTATATTAGTATATTAGATATATACGAATAATTGCAAACACATTAGACATATCTTCAGCCAGAGAGAAAAAGTCATTATTTTTATACAGTTGGTTATTATATTGAAAAATTACTATACCTGGTTAGAATAATGAATTTTAAATAGTTTCATGAAATTCTTGATAAAGATATGCTACACTGTTTTTTTGTAAATTTTTTTAATTAAATGATGATCTCATAATTTTAATGGAAAGTGTGGGCGAATCTTTATTCAGTGATACACGCTACTTTTGATATTCGACTGAGACTAATATTCATACAAGTCAATCTATGCCAATTTTTAACATTATTCAATTAATAGTCGAATTATTTCAGTAAACACAATTTTTTTACCGCTCATGACTTGTATTTTTAAAATTTTTCTTATCGAAGCAATTTTTTATAAAATGTTCTAATATAAATAGCATTTAGTGATTTTAGTTATTAATAAAATGCTATGAAATTAATAAATGTATTCAATTTATTTTAAAGGTATTTTGTTAAACTGAAAGTTAATTGATATATTTACTGTAATTTAAATAAAATTCACTTGCAGTTTATACGGCTATATAAAATATCATTATGTATGATACCAAATATAATTTATTAATCATAATATAGATAAAAATTTAATATGATATGGTAAATAATAATTATTTTCTTTAAGGCCATATTAATATTTAATTGAATTCATGAAGAATACATGAGGTTTGAAAATGCCAATGATTAAAATGACGGATCTCAATCTTTCTGGTAAGCGTGTTTTAATCCGTGCCGATCTTAATGTACCATTACAAAACGGTAAGATCACGTCTGATGCACGTATATGTGCATCTTTACCGACCATTAAAATACTCATACAACAAGGTGCAAAAGTAATGCTTACTTCTCATTTAGGTCGTCCAATAGAAGGTACGCATGATGAACAATTTTCTCTTTTGCCAATAGTTAAATATCTAAGCAATGCTTTAAAAGGGATCAAAGTTAGCTTGTCAAAAAAATATTTAGATGGTATTGAGGTTCATTCAGATGAATTAATAGTGCTAGAAAACGTTCGTTTTAACAAAGGTGAACATACAAATGATCAAGCGCTATCAAAAAAATATGCTGAATTATGCGATGTTTTTGTTATGGATGCTTTTGGAAGTGCACATCGTGCACAGGCATCAACACATGGTATAAGTAGATTTGCAGCTATTGCTTGTGCAGGTCCACTGTTATGTGCTGAATTAAAAGCATTAAGCAAAGTGATGACTAATCCCCAGCGTCCTTTAATAGTTATCGTAGGCGGTTCCAAAATATCAACTAAATTTAATATATTAACATCATTAGTAAAAATAGCTGATACAGTTATTGTCGGTGGTGGTATAGCAAATACTTTCTTAGCTATTGATAACAAAGTTGGAAAATCTCTTTGCGAAAAAAATTTCATTAAGATAGCTAAAAATTTGCGTGATAATTATCATATTCCACTTCCAACTGATTGCCGTATTAGTAGTACAGAATTGTTTGAGGCTGAATCAGTAAAGGTGAAAAAAATTTCTGAAATAGAAGATAATGATAAAATCATGGATTTTGGAGATGAAACCGCACAAAATATGGCTAACATATTAAAAAAAGCAAAGACTATTCTATGGAATGGTCCAGTTGGTATGTTTGAATTACAAAATTTTCGTAAAGGCACTGAAAGTATTGCTAATGCTATTGCTGAAAGTAATGCATTTTCGGTTGCAGGCGGAGGTGATACGTTAGCAGCTATCGACTTATTTAATATCAAAGATAAAATTTCTTATATATGCACAGGTGGTGGTGCATTTCTTAAGTTTATAGAAGGAAAAAAATTACCTGCAATTGCTGCATTAGAAGAATTCGCACAAAGAGATCTTTAATTTTATTTACATAAATTCTACTCAAATGCAACATTCAATCCCTGTTTAGTAATAAATAGCATCATACTATTAAATAGCATGGAGTAACTATGCGTAAAATTTCTAATTTCGTAAACTCTGGTGTTGTTACCGGAGATGACATACAGACAATTTTCACAATAGCAAAAGAAAATAGATTTGCTCTTCCAGCAGTTAATTGTATTGGTAGTGATTCTATTAATGCAGTATTGGAAGCGGCAGCTAAAGTAAAAGCACCAGCCATAATTCAATTTTCAAATAATGGTGCTGCATTTATTGCAGGTAAAGGTTATAAAAATAGTAAACCACAAGAGGCAGCTATTATAGGGGCAATTGCAGGAGCAAACCATGTTCATCTAATGGCCAAGAAATATGATGTACCAATTATTTTACATACTGACCATTGTTCTAAAAAATTATTACCGTGGATAGATGGTCTTTTAGATGTCGGTGAAGAACATTTTAAAAAAACTGGTAATCCATTATTTTCTTCTCATATGATAGATCTTTCTGAAGAATCATTAGAGGAAAATATTGAAATATGTAGTAAATATTTAAAACGAATGTCAAAAATAGGTATGACATTAGAGATAGAATTAGGTATAACTGGTGGAGAAGAAGACGGTATAAACAATAACTATGTTGATAAGTCTGTATTATATAGTAAACCAGAAGATGTTAATTATGCTTATACAATGTTAAGTAAAATTAGCAACCGTTTTACTATAGCTGCTTCCTTTGGCAATGTACACGGAGTTTATAAGTCTGGTCATGTACATTTAATGCCAAAAATTTTACGTGACTCACAAAAATATGTTAGTGAAAAAAATAACTTACTGTATAATTCTTTAAACTTTGTTTTTCACGGTGGTTCAGGTTCTTCTAAAGCAGAAATCATAGAGTCTATTGCCTATGGTGTAATTAAAATGAATGTTGATACTGATACGCAATGGGCAATCTGGAGCGGTATTTTGAAGTATTATCAATCCAATAAAGATTTCTTACAAAGTCAGTTAGGTAACTCAAATGATTCAAATAGCCCAAACAAAAAATATTATGATCCGCGTATTTGGCTACGTGCTGCACAATCTTCCATGGTTAGTCGTTTAGAAAAAGCTTTTAAAGAACTAAATGCAATCAATGTATTATAATATGTAGTTATTACTATACAAATAGCTCTGTATTTAATTTAAGTATTCTTATAATTGAATATATTGTCTATTTATATATAAAATTAATATGATTGCTCAATCATTAAAAGTGAATAGCAAATGAATCTCATATTACTAATATTAGTATGAGTTATGCTGTTAATATATGCATTTTAAAAATATAAATAAAGGAAATTGTATTAGATAGCTTATAAATATACTGTTATCTTAACATCACTATTAATAATAGTATCTCTAAAAAATAATAGATTTAAAATTATTTAATATAATTCATAATGAATATTATAAATAATATTTCGTATTAAAATATTAATAATTTATAAATTCATATTATAGGAATGAAAAAATCAATTCTATTATACATGGTTTTTTAAAATTTATTACTAATTTCGTATACTAAAGAAAGTTACGAAAGCAATTTATATAAATTAAAAAAACAAAATAAATATAAAAAATATTTTTTAACTTAAAATTAAAAAAATTATAACGTGTAATATCTAAATATAATATTAATAACATATAGTGTGTAATGAATTTTTAAAAAATTTCGCAGTGATCTTTGTTGAAAGTTATCTTCCTTTAGTTAAAATATTTAATATATATAAAGTACTACCATAATAAATAAAAATATTATTATAATAACTATTTATTGTCTAATGACTTAAAAATTTTTCTGTCTCCGTTAAAGTAAAAGCAATTTTTAAAACTTTAGATATAAAATTTATTTTTTATCAATTAGATAGGTTTTAAATATAACTATGATCCAGGAAGAACTAAAAAAAGCAGTGAGTTGGAGTGCGCTGGATTATATTCTACCAGGTACGGTAATTGGTGTTGGTAGTGGTTCGACTGTTGCTCATTTTATTTATGCGCTTGCCTCTATCAAAAATAGCATCAACGGTGCAGTTTCTAGCTCTAATTCTTCAACTAAACAATTGAAATCCTTAGGAATACCAGTACTTGATCTTAACGAAGTTGATGAAGTCATAGTCTATGTTGATAGCGCAGATGAAATAAATTGTAATTTACAAATGATTAAAGGAGGTGGTGCAGCACTGACTCGTGAAAAAATTATTGCAGCCGCAGCAAAGAAATTTATTTGTATCGTTGATGAATCTAAAAAAGTAGAACAGTTAGGAAAATTTCCGTTACCAATAGAAATCATTCCAATGGCACGTACATACATAACACGTGAGTTAGTTAAACTTGGTGGTTTACCAAAATATCGTGTTGGTACAATTACTGACAATGGTAATATTATTCTTGACGTCCATAATTTACATATCACTGATCCTGTTTATCTAGAGAAAACTATTAATTCATTGCCAGGCGTAGTTACTGTTGGTTTATTTGCGATACACACGGCAGCAAATATAGCTTTGATTAGTACAACTACTGGTATCAAAACTATTATTAAATAAAATATTAAGTAATTTATAAATTTTTAAAATATATTATTCTATTTTTATATAGCCTTACAATTGAAGATATCCTAAACAGCATATTTAATACGTTAATAATAATATTTACTATTGGACAACATTTAATATTAAAAATTAAAGAATCAATTTCCAGCATCATATAATCGATTTTCATACTGTATATATGATTGTATTATAGAATAAAAGTTCTCTATATTTCCGTGTACAAAATTTTTTAGATTTTCACAAAGAATTAATGTATGTGATTTTCTATCTTATTATTAAAGTTTATCAAGGTTATAAAATGGAAAAAGTATCCTTAGAAAAAGGAAAAATAAAATTTTTATTATTAGAAGGCATCAATGAAAGTGCATTAAATAATTTACGTGCAGCAGGATATACCAATATTGAATTTCACCACGGGAGATTAAATGTAAATGTATTAAAATCTGCTATCCAAGATGTCCATTTTATTGGTATTCGATCTGGTACTCAATTAACTAAAGAGATACTTGAAGGAGCTACGAAGTTAATTGCAATAGGATGTTTTTGTATTGGTATTAACCAAGTTGATTTAAATGAAACGAGCAAACGTGGTATTCCAGTTTTTAATGCTCCATTTTCTAACACTCGATCCGTAGCAGAATTAGTGATTGGCGAAATGTTACTTATGTTGCGTGGCATCCCCACAGCTAATGTTCAAGCACACAATGGCATTTGGAATAAGGTAGCCGTCGGTTCATATGAAGCTCGTGGTAAAAAACTAGGCATTATTGGATACGGTCATATCGGTATGCAACTTGGTGTATTAGCAGAAAGCCTTGGTATGAATGTATTTTTTTATGATATAGAAAATAAGTTGCCATTAGGTAACGTTACTCGTATACGTTCTCTTACTGAGATACTGAAGATGAGTGATGTTGTTAGTTTACATGTTCCCGAAACTCTTATGACCTATAACATGATAGGTGCTAAAGAATTAGCATTGATGAAGCGTGGATCACTATTAATCAATGCAGCAAGGGGTAAAGTAATTGATATCACAGCTCTTTGCAATGCACTTTCCAGTAAGCATTTAGCAGGTGCTGCTATTGATGTTTTTCCAGAAGAACCAGCGACTAATAATGATCCCTTCGATTCACCGCTGTGTAAATTCGATAACGTGATTTTAACGCCACATATTGGCGGTTCAACTCAGGAAGCCCAACAAAATATAGGAGTAGAGGTTTCTGAGAAATTAATAAAATACTCTGATAATGGTTCTACGCTTTCAGCTGTTAATTTTCCAGAAGTTTCACTTCCAATACATATAGCTAATACTAGTCGTCTATTACATATACACGAAAATCGCCCAGGTGTACTAACTGCAATTAATCAAATATTTGCTAAGCAAGGAATTAATATTGCAGCTCAATATTTACAAACCTCTTCCTTAATAGGTTACGTAGTAATTGATATTAATACTAAACAAAGTGTACTGGCAGATCACGCACTGAAATTGATAAAGATGATACCTGGTACTATTCGCACTCGTCTTCTGTATTAATTTAGAAAATCGTTATGTCTCATTCTTAATAACAATACCAAATTTTCGATGGAGTTAAAATAACTGGTAGACAAATATCCCAATTAGCTATTGGTAATTGTGTCATATGTTGAAAATCATGTGCAATGCCAATTGGCAAAAAATGGTATTGTTGCCAATTTTGTAATGTACGGTCATAAAATCCTCCCCCCATTCCCAAACGTTGACCTTGATCATTAAATGCTACCATCGGTACTAATATAATATCTATCTGCTCCAGAGTAATCATTTGTGTGATATCTAAAAAGGGTTCTAAAATGTAAAATTTGTTAAGTTGAAGTAAAGTTTTCGGAGTATAACGAAAAAATAACAAATATCCAGGCGAAAAAGGATGTAACACAGGTAGATAAACTTGTTTTTTTGTTTTCCATAGCATTTTTATAAGATAAAACGTATCTATCTCACCGTCGGTAGACAGAAATAATGTAATATGTTGTGCATGAGCAATAGAAACGAATTTCATTGCCTGCTCGGCTAACATAATACCAGCTTCATTTTGTTGTTCATGCGTTAAATTACGACGTAGATAACGCATATGTTGACGGACAGTATGGCGATCGAATAATAAAGATTTTAACATTTTTTTATATTTTAAATATATAAACGTAAAAGCATGACGTTAGATGAATGATGATTATTCAAATTTAGCATCTTTTCGATTAATTATAAGAGCATGCTCAGCTAATATTTGTTCGATACTTTGCTGTAAAATTCGAATACGTTTTTCCATATTAGTTGCAGAATCGCGTATTTTAGTTTTTTCTTGTGCGAGTTCGTGACAAATATTTAATGCAGCAATAAGAGCTAATTGTTCTATATTAGTAACTCTAGTGCGTATTTTTAAATCTTGCAATCGTTTATTCAGATCTTCTGCTGCTGCTTTCAGCGCTTCTTGATGTTCAAAAGGGCAATTGACTCTTAATGAACGACCAAAAATCTGAATATCTACCGGTTGTGCAGACATGCTACCTTCCTGATTGTAGTTCTGTTAACTGCTCCCATTCAAAAACTATTGACCTAGGAAGTATAAAACTACTTTATATCTAAAGATTATAGAAATAATTCACATGTTTTCTTTCTAAGAACTCTAAAAATTTAACTAGATAATAATACACATTAATTTTATTAACGAAATACAAAATTTATATCTATAAATACAATACTTATCTACAACATTTTATATTACAGTACAATTTCAGTAAAGAGTAAAAATAATACCAAAGCAATATATCATCTATATTATTTTTAGCTAAAAATTAATCAGATAATCATTGAAACTTATTAAGTTATCAAATTGTTTTCGCATATAAAAACTAATAGAATATAATACACCACAAAAGAATTGTGCATGCTCGCATATTACTTTCTAATAATATTGCTGTATTTAACTATTCAAATGTGTGTCCAAGAGCATAAAACACTTTTTTAAATTTAGTGTAATTTTAAAAGCACATAGATAATAGTATTGTAAATTTATTAAGTAAGTTACATACAATGCAAATACAGTTTATAAGAATTATAAATAATTAAAAATTTTTAGTTAATAAAATAAATAACAGAGTATATTTACGAAATTAGCGTATTGTATATGTAGTGATTTCTTTGTATTTTAATGTCATTAAACTATATATCACGTTCAAAATTAAATAATTTATGTTAAAGTAATTAAACTAATAGTAAAGACTGATAATTAATTTTTCTGATAGGGAGGAGTCAGTACTTAATGATTACTGTAGAGATTTTTCAGAAGCGTCGTCGTACACTAATTGAACATATGGTATCCAATAGTGCAGTATTAATTTTTTCTGCACCGCAAGTAACGCGTAGCAATGATACGCAATATCCTTATCGACAAAATAGTAATTTTTGGTATTTTACAGGTTTTAATGAGCCACAGTCTTTACTCTTACTAATTAAACATAATGAACAAAATCAACAGAGTGTATTGTTTAATCGAAAACGTGATTTAATGGCGGAAATTTGGTCTGGTCGTCGTCTTGGACAAGAGGTAGTATCGCTAAAATTAGGAATAGAACGCGCTTTTCCTTGGGAAAATATTAACGAACAATTATACATTTTACTTAATGGCCTTACAGTACTTTATCATGCTCAAGGCGAAAATGTAGAAGCTGATCAACTAGTTTTTGATACATTAGAAAAACTACGAAATAGTTTCAATCAGCATATTAAACCAATAAATACCCTGACTGATTGGCGCCCAATAGTACATAAAATGCGTTTGTTCAAAAGTAAGGAAGAAATAGAGATTTTGCGTTCTGCTTGCAGAATAAGTGCGCAAGCACATATCCGTGCAATGCAAATTTGCCGTGCTGGTATGTTTGAATATGAATTAGAACGCGAAATTCAATATGAATTTAATCTCCATGGTGCTCGTTTTCCATCTTACAATGTCATTATTGGCGCAGGTGAAAATGCTTGTATTTTACATTACGTTGAAAATAATAGTGAAATGCGTGATGGTGATTTAGTATTAATCGATGCCGGCTGTGAATTTCATGGCTATGCAGCCGATATTACCCGAACGTTTCCTATTAACGGTAAATTTAGTAAACCGCAACGTATTCTTTACAATATTGTTTTGAACTGTTTATATAAATCATTATCATTATTTCGTCCAGGTATCAAAATCAATCATATTCATGACATAGTCGTACGTACTATGACTCTTAACTTGCTTAATATTGGTATACTAAAAGGTAATCTTGAAACGTTACTTTCACAACAAGCTCATTATCCATTTTTTATGCATGGATTAGGTCATTGGTTAGGTTTGGATGTGCACGATGTAGGCCACTACGGCATCTTACATCGTGATCATATATTAGAACCAGGTATGGTATTAACTGTTGAACCTGGTTTATACATCTCTTCAGATAATACTAGTGTGCCCAAGCAATACCGCGGTATTGGCATTCGTATTGAAGATGACATTCTTATTACTGAAAATAATAATGAAAATCTAACTAATAGTGTTGTAAAAGATATCAATGAAATAGAGTTAATAATGGCAAAAACACACAATTAACAACAAATTAAATGAAAATTTATTTAAAATTAAATCAAATAATCGCATAAATCTAAAAGATGCTAATTAAATACTTTTCAAGTAACTAAATACCGTTAATAGTGCTAATAATTAACTAATTATTGTATCATTGAATATGGTAAGGTTTGAATAGTGAATTTTCCTTCGTTATCATCATTCAATCGAAAAATACTGTCAGGTTTTAAGTTATTATTTAGAACAACTTGGGCTGATATATTACCGTCTTCTAATTTTACTGCGCTTAATATAATGCCCGTCTTACGCCATTTACTTCCTATTTGTAATTCCATAGAGTCTGTCAATTTAGGCACTAAACTACATTTTCCGAGTAACCAATATAAAGCATGTTTGTTAGTACCACGAAACTTAGTTCGGGTTACTATTTCTTGACCTATATAACAACCTTTTTTAAAGCTAATAGCATTAAACATTTGTAAATTAGTCGCCTGCGGAATCAGCTTAGCACTATTAGGGCTATCGATTATAGGTATTCCTGCTTCAATATCTAATGCTACCCATTGATTACTGTTGTTAAACTGTGCTACGGATATAAGTTTGTCTTTAAGCTGTTGTGCTTTAATAAAGGTAGTCGCTAGTAAAAAACGCTCCTTAGGTTCTGAAAACCATAATATAACTGTTTCATCTTCTTCTATCATTGACGTTTTAGCATTAGGTAATAAATTGAAAAAATTTGATAAAACAAAACGTGCGTCAACACCTGCTATACCTAATAGTGCTATATTGTTATCAGGTATTATAGTTACTTTTGAAAAAATAGCATATTTTTTTAACTCTGATATCTGTTGCTCACATACGCTACGACGTAATAGATATGAATATCCTTGTCTATGATGAAAGAGACATAAATTACTCCACATCTTACCTTGAGCATTACAATGTGCAGCAAAATAATACCGTGTACGTTCCATACTACAAATATCTATAGTCAATTGAGTTTGTAAATATGAACTACTATCAATGCCTTGTATGGATACTAAAGCCCATTCTTCGAGAGATATCAGCGTTAAGGGTAATTGTGATGCTGTAGATATTTTTCGTGAAGGAAAGATAAAAATTGACATTTTAAAAACCTTATTAATTAATAATAAAATTAAGTTCTTTTAATTTTGATAAAATTATATAAAAATTAATTGTATTGAATTAATAGTTTTTGACTATAAGTCATTTGAATAGATAAAATCTGTAATTGCTCTTAAAGTTCTTGCATGTAGATTTTACGGCTTGGTTTACCACAAATATAAAATAGATAAACTATATAATAAATAATTTATATCAACAGATCTAAAAAGAAATATAGCAAAATGTATAATGAAAATTATCTTGATTTAGCCTGTCGAAGAGGTTTACTAGAATTAGAAATCATAATTATGTCTTTTTTTAAAAATCAGTATGATTTATTAAAGGTAACTGATAAATTAGCATTCAAAGAATTGTTAAAAAATCAAGATATTGATTTGTTGAATTGGATTGTACATAATAATGAGCCCGATGACTTACAGATCAAACATATTGTGAAGATTATACAAGATTTTTATTTTCAACGTAAAAGGAATGAGCTTTTTTTATAATGTTATTTCTTTTAAAAAAAAGAAAATGTCTTATTTAATGTGCAATATGTAACTAGTGAATCTGCTTCAACAAAAATTAGGTTTTATATTTACAACGTTCATTCATAACATTATTTAATGTATAACATTAATATGTTAAGTAAATAAAGTGTAATATTTAAATTTTAAATCAAATTATATATTTTAAGCGTAGCTACTTTATTATATTTATATGCATAATAGCATAGATATGTTAGTCGCTATTTTCAATTTAAATTAACAGAATCCTAATTGCTAGGATATGATTATAAATCAGTTGGTTAATCTGTCTAAGAGAAAAATTTTATTAATATATATTATAAACAATATAATGAATGCTTAAAAATTCGGAGGAGTGAAATCAAAATTTTGAGATCTATTAAAGATCCTTTAGTCGAACTGCGCAGGCGTAAAGTTGAGGTTAATACTAATTTACTCATTGATTTACCTCCGTTATTGCGTCAAATTTATCTCCATCGCGGGATAAAAAAAACAAGCGATATTGAGCGTAGTACCAAATATTTGCTACCTTGGCATGGACTTAATAATATTAATAGTGCGGTTAGATTATTGTATAAGATGCTGCAAACCGAAAGACGAGTCTTGGTAGTAGGTGATTTCGACGCTGATGGTGCTACCAGTACCGCTTTAACTGTGTTAGCGTTACGTAGCATGGGAGGTAATATTGATTATTTATTACCAAATCGCTTTAAAGATGGATATGGTCTCAGCCCAAAAGTAGTTCAAAAAGCACGAAATCGTGGTGCTGAAATGATTCTCACTGTAGATAACGGCATTTCATCATATGCTGGTGTTGAGACATGTCACCGATATGGAATTCCCGTATTAGTAACCGATCATCACCTGCCTAATGCAAAATTGCCTTTAGCTGAAGCTATAGTAAATCCTAATTTGCTTAATAGTACTTTTCCATCGCGTTCAATGGCCGGTGTAGGTGTAGCTTTTTATCTTATGGTTGCACTTCGTGCTTACTTAAAAAAACATAATTGGTTTAACAATAGCCGTTCAGAGCCCAATCTAGCAGAATTACTTGATTTAGTGGCACTTGGCACTATTGCTGATCTGGCACCTCTTGATTGTAATAACCGTATTTTAGTATGGCAAGGTTTAATGCGTATTCGTGCAGGTAAATGTCGAAAAGGGATACGTGCCCTATTAAATCTTTGTAAATGCAATATAAATCAATTAGTTGAAAATGATCTTGCTTTTAATATCGGACCAAGACTGAACGCTGCCGGGCGTTTAGATGATATGTCAGTCGGTGTTGCATTATTGCTCAGCAATACTAATACAGAAGCAAAAATATTAGCTAATAAACTCGATATGTTTAATCAAACTCGAAAAAAAATTGAATATCATATGCAGAGAGACGCTTTAGCTATGTGCAATATGTTCCAAGCACAATATAAAGTTCTTCCACAGGGTTTAGTATTTTATAGTTCTAATTGGCATCAAGGAGTAATAGGCGTTTTAGCATCACGTTTAAAAGAACGTTTTCGTCGCCCAGTAATTGCCTTTGCACCTGCTGAACAAGGAGTGCTAAAAGGTTCTGGTCGTTCAATTTCCGGTTTGCATTTGTATAATGTGCTAAAACGTCTTAATAGTTTGTTCCCTAGCTTGATTATCGAATTTGGTGGGCATTCTATGGCAGTTGGTTTATGTATAGAAGAAGTTAAATATAAAGAATTTTGTAAGCAATTTGTTATACTGATTAACCAATGCTTAAAAGGAAAATCTTTTCAAGATATAATCTGGTCTGATGGCGAATTAAATGTACAGCAATTTTCATTGAATACTGCTCAAATGCTACGTGAAGCTGGTCCATGGGGGCAAGCATTTCCAGAACCTATATTTGATGGCAAATTCAAATTATTACAACAACGTTTAGTAGGGGGAAACCATCTCAAAGTTATTGTGTGCCCGCTTGATGGAAATAGCAAAGCATTTCTACATGGTATAGTTTTTAATGTTGATACTAATAAATGGCCGAATTACAGAGTATACCAGATAACTATGGCATATAAACTTGGGATTAATGAATATCGTGGCAATAAATTGATTCAATTAAATATACATTATATATGGCCTCAGATATAAGTAGTAAAAAATTCTTCAAGAATTTTGAAAATCCTTTCAGGATGATATAATTAATTCATTTGTAACTAAATATGTTATTTCATTACGAATAGCTGAAAGTTATAGAAAAAATTCTATATAAATAAAATTTATTTTCATTTGTGAGAAATTAACAGCTAAACTTGTATTCCTAATTCATTAAACCATTAATTAAAAAGAAAATATATGTTTGAAATTATTCTTCTTAAAAATCGTCTTGAAGTATTAATAGACCGTATTGGTGTTCTTAGGAGGTATCTTTGAGTATAATCTCAAAAAAGAACGCCTTGAAGAAGTGAACATTGAATTAAAACAACCAAATCTATGGAATGAACCTAAACGTGCAGAATCTTTAAGTAAAGAACAAGTATTATTAAATTCAGTAATAGAAACATTAGATACTTTACAACAGACTCCAAACGATTTAAATGAGCTATTAGAATTTGCAGAAGAATGTAAGGATGAAGAACTTTTTAAGTTAGCCATTTCTGAATTGAATGCACTGGAAGTTAAATTAAACCACTTAGAATTTTATCGTATGTTCTCTGGTGAGAATGATAGGGCTAATTGTTATGTAGATATTCAGGCCGGTTCTGGTGGTATCGAAGCACAAGATTGGGCTAGCATGTTGTTTCGTATGTATCTTCGCTGGATAGAATTGAAAGGTCTTAAAGCGGAAATTATTGCAGAATCTGAAGGTGAGATAGCTGGTATAAAATCTGTTACTTTTAAAGTGATAGGTGATTACTCTTTTGGTTGGATGCGTACTGAAACAGGTGTACATCGTTTAGTGCGTAAGAGCCCTTTTAATTCTGCTGGTCGTCGCCATACTTCATTTAGTTCAGTATTTGTTTACCCAGAAATAAATCATGATATTGATATTGAAATTAATCCAGTTGATCTTCGTATTGATGTTTATCGTTCATCTGGTGCTGGTGGTCAGCACGTAAATAAAACTGAATCTGCTGTACGCATTACTCATCTACCAACTAATATTGTAGTACAGTGTCAAAATGGTCGTTCTCAGCATAAGAATAAAGAACAAGCTTTAAAACAACTGCGAGCAAAATTATATAAATATGAAATGCAGAAAAAAAATGTAGATAAACAGACTACAGAAGCAAGTAAATCTGATATTAGCTGGGGTAGTCAGATTCGTTCTTACATTCTTGATGATTCACGTATCAAAGATTTGCGAACTGGTATAGAGACTCGTAATACGCAACTGGTACTAGATGGTCATCTCGAATGTTTTATTGTGGCAAGTTTGAAAGCAGGATTATAATTAATATGTCTGAAAAAGAACCAAACGACCCTAATAATACGCTCGTATTAAACCATGAACTAAAAATACGTCGTGAAAAGCTCCATATACTACTAAAAAATAATATAGCTTTTCCTAATAATTTTCGTCGAGATATTATCTCTGATGAAATCCATGATCGTTATTCTCAAAAAAGTAACGAAGAAATAAAAAAACTTGGTATTGTAGTGAGCGTAGCTGGTCGCATGATGAATCGACGCATAATGGGTAAAGCTTCATTTGTAATCTTACAAGATGTAGGTGGTCGTATTCAGCTTTATGTAATGCGTGAAAATTTATCTGAAGGTATATACGATGAACAATTCAAAAAATGGGATATTGGGGATATTATTGGTGCACGTGGTAAATTATTTAAGACTAAAACCGGTGAGCTATCTATTCATTGTATTGAACTACATTTACTCACAAAATCATTGCGTCCATTGCCTGACAAATTTCATGGGTTAACTGATCAAGAAACTCGTTATCGTCAGCGTTATCTTGATTTACTTATTAATAAGCAATCGCGTACAATTTTTAAAGTACGTTCTAACATCATCATGTGCATACGTAACTTTATGATCGAAAATAATTTTATGGAAGTAGAAACGCCAATGATGCAAAATATTGCCGGTGGTGCTTCCGCACGACCATTTATTACACACTATAATGCACTTAATATTGATATGTACCTACGAATTGCACCAGAGCTATATTTAAAACGTCTTGTAATAGGTGGTTTCGAGAGAATTTTTGAACTAAATCGTAACTTTCGTAATGAAGGCATTTCGACACATCATAATCCAGAGTTTACTATGATGGAAGTGTATATGGCATATGCAGATTATAATGATATGATTCAATTGATGGAAAATCTATTGCGAACTTTATCTATAAAAGTTTTAGGTACCACAAAGATTTCGTATGGAAAATATAATTTTGATTTTAGTGAGCCTTTTGAAAAACTTACTATGTCTGAAGCTATTCAGAAATATTGTCCAAAAACAGATATGATAGATTTTGAAAATTTTGATAAAGTAGTATCTATGGCGCATTCACTACATATTAAAACTGAAAAACATTGGAGTTTAGGGCGAATAATTACAGAAATTTTTGAAGCAATCGTTGAAAAAAACTTGATTCAACCTACATTCATTACTGAATATCCAGTTGAAGTTTCTCCATTAGCACGTCGTAACGATAAAAAATTGGAAATTACAGATCGTTTTGAGTTCTTTGTTGGTGGTCATGAAATTGGTAATGGTTTTTCTGAGCTTAATGATCCTGAGGATCAAGCAAATCGCTTTCAAAAACAAATAATTACAAAAAAAACAGATTACAGTGAAACGATTTGTTATGATGAAGATTACGTCATTGCATTAGAGCATGGCTTGCCACCAACGGCAGGATTAGGCATTGGTATTGATCGTTTGGTAATGTTACTAACAAATAGCCATACTATCCGAGACGTGATTTTATTTCCGTCAATGCGTTTTAAAAAACACTAGCTATCAATTATATTTTGTAAAATATTTCTATTCCTTTAATATAATTAATTGCATAATTTTATGTACAATTTTCTTCAATTTGATTAATAGTATCATAATAGAGTAAGGTGAAATTCTTTAATATAAATAAATACCTTATCAAGGTATAAGAGACAAAAAATTATTAATAATAAGTATACTGAATTTTTAAATAACATTTTTTAAATGTGATAGTTTTAAATGTAGATAAAACAGGATCTATCAAAACTAAGTTAATATATCAATTTAAATTTTTTTAAATTGTAAGTTAATATTTATTTTAATGATTTAGTTTTTAAATTCCTTTAGAGCTACTGTGATTTATGGTAAAAAATATCATGCAATGCATGTTCCCTTTCATTAAATAAGCCGCTTTTAGTAGATTTTTTATTATTTTTTTTCAAATAATTATGATTAAAGCTAAACAGATATAAAGTTTGTAACTTAATATTAGATTAGCTCAGCCAATTATATTAATTATTAAATTTTCATGAATAGTAAAAAGGTACCATATTATTTTACTCACGTAAAAATAATATGGTACTGAACAATCTGCTTCATAAATCATTCTGTATTCATAAAATGTCTTATTTAATATACATATAAAAACTTTTCATATTATTTTTAATTCAATTTTGCTAAAGGAAACTTAATAATGCCATATGCTTTAAATGACAGTAAAACAGCATTAAACACTTCAAATCTAATACAGTTAGCAATGTATTATAAAAGTCCATTTTGGGTATATGATGCTGCTATTATTCAAAAACGTATTGAACAACTACGTGATTTTGATATAGTTCGGTTTGCACAGAAAGCTTGTTCGAATATTCACATTTTACGTTTGATGAAGACCGCTGGTGTAAAAGTAGATTCAGTGTCGCTAGGCGAAATTGAACGAGCACTAACTGCTGGTTATAAACCTGGTGGAGAAGATATTATGTTCACTGCAGACGTAATAGATGAAGTAACATTAATACGAGTTGCTGAATTAAATATACCAGTTAATGCTGGATCCATAGATATGCTAGATCAATTAGGCAGGATATCACCTGGTCATACAGTATGGTTACGTGTAAATCCAGGATTTGGACATGGTCATAGTTGTAAAACAAATACTGGTGGAGAAAATAGCAAACATGGTATTTGGCACGCTGATTTATTACAAGCTATGAGAATCATTCAGCGTTATCGTTTGCGTTTAGTAGGATTACACATGCATATTGGTTCCGGCGTTGATTACATACATTTAAAAAAAGTTTGCAATGCAATGGTAGAACAGGTAATAAGCTTGAATCAAGATTTAGAAGTAATTTCAGCAGGTGGCGGTTTGTCAATACCATATCGTTTTTGGGAACAACAAATTGATATAAAGCATTATTTCGAACTTTGGAACCATGCAAAAAAACGTATCTCTAAACATTTGGGTCATCTTGTAAAACTAGAAATTGAACCAGGACGATTTTTAGTAGCTGAATCTGGCGTACTAGTGTCACAAGTACGCGCAGTTAAACAGATGGGTAGTAGGAATTTTGTTATAGTGGATACTGGTTTTAGCGATTTAATACGTCCATCTATGTATGGTAGTTATCATCATATTTCTGTATTACGCGCAGATGGGCACACTTTAGATGAAAATCCAATGCTCATCGACAGTATAGTTGCTGGTCCGCTATGCGAATCTGGTGATGTATTTACTCAATTAGAAAATGGTGAATTGGAAACTCGCCTTCTTCCTGCAGTAAAAGTAGGTGATTATCTTGTATTCCATGATACCGGCGCTTACGGTGCTTCCATGTCATCAAATTATAACAGTCGTCCTTTGATCCCAGAAGTTTTGTTTAAAAATGGTCAAATAAGTGAGATTCGTCGAGCTCAAACTATACACGAATTGTTGAAACTTGAATTTAAAAAAGATATTTCATTTTAAATGATCTAGTTTCATTTTTACAAACACAAAGGACATTTATCAACAGTAAGCAAAATTATAGGAGTAAAAAAATTAATTGATGATAGAAAAATTCTTTTAATTTAATTTAGCTATAGTGAATAGAAACACATGACAAAAATGTAATTTTTATATTAGTTCAAGATACAATGTATGCAAAAAAAAACAACTAATATTAATTTGCAATTATATTTTTTTAATTTAATTAGTTGTTATAGTTAAAAATAACTTTTTAAAAGTAATTCAGTAAAGTTTTTTCTAAGATAAAAACCACGAGGTAGTGTCATTATAATTTCTCCGTTTTCGCCAATAGCTGGAGTAAGAGCCTTACTGTTAGCGGCTTTAGGTCGAATTTGTAGCCATTCGCCATATCGACTATTTAAAAAGTCTATTTTACCTAATGCTATAATTTCCATTAATTCTTCCCAATCTTGATGTAGTTTTTGGTTTTCTTCTTTATTAGGACTCCACAACAACGGTTGTCCTATGCGACGTTTTGCTAATTCTAAAGAATGATTTCCTTCTACGGGTATCCATAATACACGTTTTAACTTATATCTTAAATAGCTATTTTCCCAAGTAATATTGTTATTTTTAATTAGAGGTACCATACAAATGAAAGTAGTTTCTAAAGGTTTCCGTTCTGTATTCACTGGAATGCTTTTAAGTTCAATTCCAAGATGTGAAAAATCTTGCTGAGGTTTGCTAGTTGCATTAGCGCCTAAGTATAATTCTAGTAACATGCCAATCCATCCTTTAGCGTGTTTTAAATTAGTAGGTATTGACAGATTAAAATTTTTTGCTAATGACAACAAACTTTTGCCAGTTAATTCATAAGCACGCTTGAGTAATTCTATCTCATTTTTCGGTGGTCTAGGAAATAGTAAATTTGGATATATCATGGATAATCTCATATTTTATCATCTATAGAGTAAAAGAAAGATTAGTGATGTAGATCATATTCAAGTTGTATTATTAATTTTTAAAAAATCATTTTAAATGATTTTTTAAAAATTAAAATGTTTGATTTTTTTTATTAAAAGACCATAAAGTCAACTAAATCATATTTATCAAATATTTTATATACAAAGTAATTATGATGATTAGTTATGATATTTATTAAATTAGTAACTAATCATTTAGTTATATTAAATAATAATACATACTCTTCAGTTTACCATCTTAAAGGAGTGTGAAACAATTAAATTATTTAAATTTAGTTTTGAGGTAGTCTAGTGATAGATAGTAATGGCTACCGCCTAAACGTTGGTATTGTAATTTGTAACATACAGAAACAAGTATTATGGGCTAAACGTTTTAAACAACAGTCTTGGCAATTTCCTCAGGGAGGAATTAATTTAGGTGAAACTACTGAACAAGCAATGTATCGTGAACTGTTTGAAGAAGTAGGTTTGCGCTATAAAGATGTCCGAATACTTGCTTCAACCCGTAGTTGGTTACGTTACAGGTTACCAAAACGTTTAGTGCGTTGGGACACAAAACCAGTATGCATTGGCCAAAAACAAAAGTGGTTTTTTCTGCAATTGATAGGCAGTGATATAAACATTAATATGCAAAATAATAGTAAACAACCTGAATTTGATAAATGGCAATGGGTTAGTTTTTGGTATCCAGTTCGTCAAATTGTTTCTTTTAAACGCGATGTATATCAGCGCGTCATGAAAGAATTTGCTACTGTAGTAATATCTGTACAGGGGACTGGGTAGTATAAAAGCGCTTTACATTTAAAGTACAGGAGGATAGGCGACCAAGCTTTTCATGCTTACTCAATTACGCGAAATAGTAGAAAAAGTAGCAAGTGAACATCGTGTAAATGAAGCTCTTGAACTTCTTGTAAACGAAATTTGTCTTGCAATGGCAACAGAGGTCTGCTCGATTTATCTTGCGGATCACGAGCATCATTGTTATTACTTAATGGCAACACGAGGATTAAAAAAACCTCAAGGATATACTGTGACTCTAGCATTTGATGAGGGTATTGTAGGTCTTGTTGGACGTTTAGCTGAACCAATTAATCTTGCAGATGCACAGAATCATCCTAGCTTTAAATACATTCCTTCTGTAAAAGAAGAGAGCTATCGTTCTTTCTTCGGAGCTCCGATTATCAGTCGAAGACAGTTACTAGGCGTATTGGTAATACAACAGCGTGAGCATCGTCAATTTAATGAAACTGAAGAATCTTTTTTAGTTACATTGGCTATGCAAATAGCAGCATTGTTATCACAATCTCAACTTAGTCAGTTGTTCGGTCAATTTCGTCAAAAGCGAATTAAAGCTATTCCTGCTGCACCTGGTATTTCTATTGCACTAGGGTGGATGAACGAAACTGAACCTCTTCTTGAACAGGTTTGTGTTGCTTCAACCATAAATACACAACGTGAACGTGATAGATTAATAGTAGCTATGGATGAAACAATTAATGAATTTCGTCGCTTTAGCAAACGTTTTACAGCTCGTGTTCAAAAAGAAAGTGCAGCAATTTTTGATCTATACTCGCATCTATTAAGTGATGTAAGATTAAAGAAAGATCTCTTTAATCAAATCGATCACGGTGCTGTTGCAGAATGGGCAGTAAAAACTGTAATTGAAAAATTAATTATACAATTTAATAAGTTACAAGATCAATACTTGCGTGAACGCGCAGCTGATTTGCGCGTGGTTGGACAGCGCTTACTATTTCACCTAGATGATAATGTAGTTAATACTAATACTTGGCCAGAATACTTTATATTAGTAGCAGAAGAACTTACTGCAACAATGTTAGCAGAGTTACCACATGAACGACTTGTAGGTATAGTAGTGCGTGATGGTGCATCTAATTCACATGCAGCAATTCTAACTCGTGCCATGGGAATTCCTACTGTAATGGGTGCAGATGTTTTACTGTCACGTCTTAATAAGCGCCAGTTAATTGTAGACGGTTACTGTGGAGAAGTGTTAATTGATCCTGAGCCATTATTAGTACAGGAATATCAAAAATTAATCAGTGAAGAAAATGCATTAAGTAAAATGGCCGAACATATCGCTGAACAACCTGGAAAATTGAAAAGCGGTGAACGTATTCAAGTTATGCTCAATGCTGGTTTAAGTCCAGAATATGAATACGCATTAGATAGTTGGATTGATGGTGTCGGACTTTATCGCACTGAAATTCCCTTTATGCTACAAAATGGTTTACCTTCTGAGGAAGAACAAGTAGAACAGTATCAAGGTATGCTGCAGCTTTTTTACAATAAACCGGTAACATTACGTACATTGGACATAGGAGCTGACAAGCAATTACCGTATATGCCAATTAGTGAAGAGAATCCTTGTCTTGGTTGGCGAGGAATTCGCTTAACACTCGATCAGCCAGAAATTTTCCTTGTACAGATTCGTGCCATGTTACGTGCTAATGTAGCATCTGGTAATCTAAGTATTTTATTGCCGATGATTAGTCATATAGATGAAATTGAAGACGCCTGTAATTTAATTGATCGTGCTGGTCGTGAAGTAGAAGAAATGTTAGGTTATTCAATTTTAAAGCCACGTATTGGGCTTATGATCGAAGTTCCATCAATGTTATTTATGATCCCACAGTTAGCAACTCGTGTAAATTTTATCTCAGTGGGAACAAATGATTTGATACAGTATTTACTAGCAGTAGATCGTAATAATACACGAGTTGCCAGTTTATATGATCCTCTTCATCCAGCAATATTGCGAGCACTGCATATTATTGCTTATGAAGCCAAAAGAGTTAAGATAGAAGTATGCTTATGTGGTGAAATGGCCAGTGATCCCATGTGTGTTCCTGTATTAATCGGTTTGGGTTATTTTAATCTCAGTATAAATGGCAAAAATATTCCTCGGATAAAATATCTTCTAAATCATATAGATCGTGAGGAAGCACGCAAACTCAGTAAATATGGAATAGCAGCAAATACTGTATCAGAAGTTAGACATCTTATTTCAGTATTTATGGAAGGTTGTGGTTTAAGTAGTTTAATTAGAGGTGGATCTTAATTGTACGCTCACTTACTTAAATGACGAAATAGCTCTATTAATCACATATATAGTATGTATCTTTTTAAGATACACATTAATGGTAACGACATGAATTGCAATTATATTGTATTCCCAGATATTAATCCAGTGATCTTTTCTATTGGACTTCTTTCAGTTCATTGGTATGGTTTAATGTATCTAATAAGTTTTTTATTTGCTATTTGGCTTGCATTACGTCGTGCTAATAAACCTATGAGTGAGTGGAAAAAAAAAGAAGTAGAAACACTTTTATATGCTGGTTTTTTAGGTGTATTATTGGGGGGACGGATTGGTTATATGATATTTTATAACCTACCATTTTTTTTAAAAAATCCAATCAGTTTATTTCAAATTTGGCATGGTGGTATGTCTTTTCATGGTGGATTAATTGGCGTGATCGTGGTTATATCATGGTTTTCGTATTATACTCATCGCAACTTTTTTCAAGTTTCAGACTTTATTGTACCTTTAGTGCCGTTTGGCCTTGCCGCAGGTCGATTAGGCAATTTTATTAATGGTGAATTATGGGGTAGAGTAGCACCGAATTTTAAGTTTGCTATGTTGTTTCCGGGTTCAAGAATGGAAGATATGATAGTTGTAGCTCATCATCCATGTTATGCAGAGTTATTAAATAAATATGGCGTATTGCCACGACATCCTTCACAATTATATGAATTATTTTTAGAAGGTATTATATTGTTTATAATTATAAATATTTTTATTAGAAAAACACATCCTACAGGTAGTGTCTCTGGTTTATTCTTAATTAGTTATGGTGTTTTCCGAGTAATGGTAGAATTTGTACGAGAGCCAGATATACAACTTGGTTTATTTAAAGATTATATTAGCATGGGTCAAATCCTTTCCATACCCATGATTTTATCTGGCATCATTATAATTACTTGGGCATACTTTTGTAATGTGAAATAAAAAAGTGCGAGGTAATTATGAAACAATATCTTAATTTAGTACAGCATGTAATCAATCAAGGAAGTAGAAAGAATGATCGTACTGGAACAGGTACACTTTCCATTTTTGGTTATCAAATGCGGTTCAATTTACGACAAGGTTTTCCGCTACTTACAACTAAAAAAGTACATATTTATTCAATTATTCACGAGTTATTATGGTTTTTAAAAGGCGATACTAATATTCATTATTTAAACAAAAATAAAGTTACTATTTGGAATGAATGGGCAGACAAACAGGGTAATCTTGGTCCTATATACGGTAAACAATGGCGACATTGGCAGTGCGCATCAGGTCAAGAAATTGACCAAGTTACTGCTGTAATAGAACAGTTAAAACGTGATCCTGATTCACGACGTATGATTATTTCGTCATGGAATGTAAGTGATTTGAATAAAATGGCACTAGCACCCTGTCATGTCTTGTTTCAATTTTATGTCTTGAATGGTCAGTTATCTTGTCAATTATATCAGCGTTCGTGTGATATATTCTTAGGTTTACCATTTAATATAGCAAGCTATGCATTGTTAATACATATGGTGGCACAACAGTGCGATTTAGAAGTTGGTGATTTTATTTGGACAGGTGGAGATACTCATCTGTACATTAATCATTTAACGCAAGCTCGCCTTCAGCTAGTACGCAAACCGCGTTCATTGCCCAAATTACTCATCAAACGTAAACCCTCTTCTATATTTGGTTATCAATTTAGTGATTTTAAGATAGAAAATTATGATCCATATTCAAAAATTACAGCACCCGTTGCAATTTAAATTTATAATTATGAAAATTTTAGTCTTGTTTTAAAGAAAATTTAATGATTATTATTTCCAAGCATATTATGAATCAGTTACGAATATCTATTGAGTCTATATAAAATTTTTATATTAAAATTAAGCAATGTTTATTCAATATAAAGAATATGATGCATGTATAAATTAATAACCTTAGTTTTTAATATACAAAATCAATACCTAAAATATTCTTACAAACAATAACAATCCATACAATAAGAGATTTTTAAAGATTTTTACTATCTTTAGTTAGTACTAAAAATGAAATTTAATTTCATTGCATATACAGTTAGATTAAAATCTTTGCATTCGCTTTATGAGTATAGATAGAATCTTATTTTTTATAAAAAATTCATTTAAATATTTAAATTACGTAAAAACCATGACAAACATATAAATATATGGATATTGGTATAAATGTATCTTACTAAGATATAAAAATCAGCAAACATTTTTCCTTAATTGTATTTTCCTATTTTTAATTTCTTAAGAGAACTTATGCTTCGAATTTATCATTCTAATCAGCTCGATCTTTTAAAAGATTTGTTAATAAAATTAATAACAATCGAATCATTTTCTGATCCATTTTATGCTGATCAAATCCTGGTACATAATACAAGTATGGCTCATTGGCTTCAAATAGAACTAGCAAAACATTTTAGTATTTCAGCTAATATAAATTTTTTATTTCCAGAAACTTTTATTTGGAATATGTTTTTGAAGGTATTACCTGAAATTCCAGAAGAATATGCTTTTACTAAAACGCAAATGACTTGGAAATTAATGCATTGTCTTCCTAATTTATTGAACAAAAAAAATTTTTATTCAATAAAACAATATCTCTATGCCGATGATGATAAACGAAAGTTACATCAACTCAGCATGCGAATTGCTACTTTATTTGATCAATATCTTATATATCGTCCTGATTGGTTAAATATTTGGGAAAATGGTCAGTTGATAGATGGATTAGGAAAAACACAGCAGTGGCAAGCTGAATTATGGTGCCATTTAGTTTATATGACTAAAAAAAAAGGACAACCAGCATGGCATTATGCTAATCTTTATACTCGTTTTATTCAGATATTAGAAGAAGTTCCAATATCTCTGCTAAATTTGCCAAGGCGTGTATTTATCTTCGGTATTTCAGCATTACCTCCCATGTATCTACAAGTTTTAGAAGCGCTTGGACGACATATTAGTATTCATTTGTTTTTTATTAATCCTTGTCGTTACTATTGGGGTGATATTCAAGATTACTCTTTTTTAGCAAAGATGCAAGGTCGTCAACGGCGTCGCCTGTATTGTTTACCTATATCAAATATAGTACCAGTATCATTTAATAGACTAAGTGAACAACAATTAACTAATCCGCTATTAGCTTCATGGGGAAAATTAGGTCGTGATAATCTTTATCTTATTAACCAAATGGAATGTTCAGCTAATGATATCCATGCGTTCGTTGATATACAAAAAGATAGTTTATTACATAGTGTCCAGAGGGATATTCTTAATTTAGATGATAATACAATTATTGGATTGAATGCTGCTGAACTTACTGATAGTACTAAAAAGATTACACTTAATCCTACAGATCGCTCTATTATTGTTCAAGTTTGTCATAGTATACAACGTGAAGTAGAAGTCTTACAAAATTATTTGCTAACAATAATGGAAAAAAATCCTGAACTGAAAACACGCGACATTGTTGTAATGGTATCGGATATTAATAGTTATTCTCCTTTTATTCAAGCAACTTTTAGCAGAGTGCATGATCAATGTTATTTGCCATTTACTATTTTAGATCGTAATAAAATTCAAATACATCCAGTAATGGTAGCATTGCTCAATTTACTACAATTACCATTCAGTCGCTTTTGTTTAGAAGAAGTATTAGCATTGCTAGAGGTATCTGCATTAGCACAACGTTTTTCAATAGACGAAAGTAACTTACGTTTGCTACGTCGTTGGGTAGTTGAATCTGGTATCCGTTGGGGATTAGATGATACTAATGTAGAAGCTTTATCACTACCTACTACTGGGCAACATACTTGGCGTTTTGGCTTGCAGCGGATGTTGCTAGGCTATGCATTAGAAAGCTCTCATGGTGATTGGGAGGGGATTCTTCCATACGATGAATCTAGAGGTTTAATAGCTGAAATAGTCGGTCATCTTGCAAAGTTACTATCTTGTCTTGAGGTATGGCACATTCGCCTATCAAAGGCCAGAACACTTAGTGAATGGAAACCATTATGCCGTGAGTTAATTGATGTGTTTTTCATCGATGATTCTGAAAGTCACTTGGCATTACTATTTATAGAAATACAATGGAAGGAAATTATTGAACAGGGTATTCAAGCTAAATATGATAAACCTATTTCTATTACGTTATTATATGATAATCTTCGCACACGCTTAGAACAACATAATATTAATCAACATTTTTCTAGTGGGCCAATTAATTTTTGTACCTTAAGAACAATACGTTCAATCCCTTTTAAGGTCATTTGTTTATTAGGGATGAATGATGGTATGTATCCTCGTTCATTACTACCCTTGAATTTTGATCTGATGCAACAACAAATACGTAAAGGTGATCGCAGTTCTCGCGATGATGACCATTATTTTTTTCTTGAAGCATTAATTGCATGTCAAAATCAATTCTATATTAGCTATATTGGTCGTACCATACAAGATAATAGTAAGCTTTATCCATCAATTATGGTAAAAGAATTAATGGATTATATTTCTAACAGTTTTTGTTTAGCTGGCGACGAGCAGTGTGTACCAGATGTTAGTGCGTGCCGTGTACGCAATCATCTTCAGATATTGCATAGTCGTATGCCTTTTTCTCCAGAAAATTTTCGTTCTAGTGAAAACAGACAAAGCTTTGCAAGCGAATGGTTGAATGCAGCAAATAACAGCGGTGTGGTACCATCAAACTTTTTTACTAAACCATTGCGGATACAGCGTATTAACAGTCTTTCAATAAAACAATTATTAGCTTTTTGGCGTCATCCAATACGAACTTGGTTTCAACAATCCCTAGGTGTTAATTTTTCAACTCAAAGTAACACTGAATTGCCAGATAGCGAACCTTTTTTTCTTAATAAATTAGAATGTTATAAACTTAATACACAATTACTTAATGCATTAATAAATAATCAGAATGTTGATCAACTCTATAAGTATCATCGCACTGCCGGTAATTTACCTTATGGTGCATTTGGAGAAATTTTTTGGAAAACTCAAGTTGAAGAAATGAAGAAAATAGTTTCTAATTTTAGTACTCAATCTCAAGAAATAGAAAATTGGGAAGTGAATCTACAATTAGATAATATCCAATTAACTGGGTGGTTAAATCAGATTCAAGTTAATAATGGCTTATTACGATTCCGTCCCAGTATATTGAGTATAAGTGATGGTTTACTATTATGGTTAGAGCATTTAGTATATTGCGCAATGGGCGGTAGCGGGACAAGTCGTATATATGGATGCAAAAAAAGTCGTTGGTGTTTTAACGCACTAGAAAAAAACAAAGCTTTATTAATTTTAAAGAATTATGTCAATGGTTATCAAATGGGACTAACACAACCCTTAATGCTGACTAATCAATCTAGCAGTGCGTGGTTAAATATTAGTTTTGATACTGAATCGCGACAATTAATTAACAATCAAAAAACACAGACGGAGGCAATGAATAAATTAATTCAAAAATGGCAAGGTGATTCTAAAATTAGAGGGGAAAGCCATGATCCTTATTTTCATCGTCTTACACGAACGTTACACAATAATATTGTACAACAGATGATTGTCGATACTGCACGAAAATGGTATTTACTAGTATATGTATCGCATGATCATACGGAATACAATAACAATGGTTTTTAAAAAACTTTACTTAAAAAAGATTAAGTCAATACAAAAAATTAAGATTGAGTTAAAAAATAATAAATGACTTAAAATAAATAGTTATAAACTAATATTTATTTATATTAAGTAAATTTAAGTTTTAACGATTTCATTAATGAACACTATTTTTATAAAATCGTTTTAATAGTCTATCAATAGAGTTATTTATAATAGTATTATTATGCAATAAATTACCCATAATAATACTGTGTTTTTTTAAAATTATAATTTTAAATTATCAGTATGCGATGTTGTTTAAAATTTCTAATGATATTGAACATATATGTTAGTGTATTGGAATAACGTAACTAAAATTAAAGATTAGTACACCATTTTAATATTATCTTAGTTGAGATACAGATTCTCTATTTTAACAAAAAGGCTATGCTACAAACGATGTTATCGCTCAATGATTAGATACTATAGTTGAATGGGTTATTACTGGACGTCGGTTAAATCAATTTTGATGGTGAAACTATATTCTTATAAGCGTGTTCTATAAATTCTAGTATTTACATCTAATAGTGTATTGTATATTGGTAATATGTTTCAAACAATTTAGCTGATATCGAATTAATTGTCAATTTTGCTATCCAAAATAAGATAATACAGCAGACTATAAGAATTTAGTCTATTAGTACATAATGATTTTAAAATAAATTCCTTTTTAAATTTATTATCTTTAATAAAGAGAATTAAATAAAAAAATAAAATAAAAATATACAGTATATTTGATATTCAATAAAATTTACTAATATATATTAAATTTGATTTACTTATCATTGTGAATAATAGACAAACTTACAATTTTTGATATCTAAAAAATAGATATGCAATTTTTATTTTTTATATATCTACGTCTACACGCAAAGTTTTAATTATTTTATTTCTGATATTATCTATAACGTTAATCAATTTTGGTGATCATTACTTACTATGATTCTTTTAATAATTATTGTTTTAAATTTTAATAAATTGAATAAAATTTATTAATTTAATTCAATTTATTATATGATGAGTTAAATGAATTTATTTATCATTATAAAATAAAGGCATTTTTGTACAATTTACTCTCATATTTTAAGTTTTAAAAACATTGGCGTAGCATTACGTTTATATGAAAGTAAATTAAATATTGGCACTGAGAATTTGTAAAATATTTTGAAATAACATAAATTTTTATAAAAAAATCAGATTAACTGCTTTAATTAAATGTTCCCATTAAGTAAACTTACCATAAAAACACTACACTTAAAAAACATAAAAATAATAATCAAATGCTACAAAGATTAGATGATCTAATATATTAATTAATAATTATTTCATATACATATGTACTGTGTATACTAGTGTTAGTATTGATAAAGCCAAAGATGTTAAGTATAAATCTTAAATAGATATATAACAAAATTATAAAGGTTAGTCTAGACAGAAACCATGAACGAGTACCAATTGTAGTATAAACTTATACCGACTTAAAATGTAAAAAGTAAATAGTAGATTTTAAGCTAAATTATATCTAGTTATAAAATCAATTTTGCTAATAAAAACTTATATTCATTAATTAGGCTTCTATTAGCATAATATGGAAAATTTATAGCTTACAAAATAATGGTAAAAGTTGCTGTATGTACTGAAAATTTTAAATTGTTTTATTTTAAATTTGGAAAGTAACTACATACTTTACACAATATACAAATTTTTTCTAAACAAACAAGGCACTTTTTAGCAGTTGAGCTTACATTTGCATGCATTCATTAAAAAACACTAGAAAACTTTATAAAAATGATCCCAAAAAAAATAGCATTTTTCATATTTTCAAGAAAGTTATTAAATAAATTAAAAATATTTAACTTAATTAATTGAATTTTATTGAAACTAAAGGATAAAATTATGATTTTTTAAAATTCTACAAAATAATTAAAAGCGAAAAAATTTAAAAATTCAAAATGAAGAAAATACTTACATAACAAACAATTAACTCAGCAAGCCTTATGATCATGCAATCATCTGAATTTTTTTTTAACCCATTGAGACTTAAATTGTACGGTGAATGTCTTATTGAATCGTCTGCTGGTACAGGTAAAACCTTTACTATTAGTATACTATATCTAAGATTATTACTAGGGTTGGGTGGTAAATATGCATATATGCGACCTCTATCAGTAGAAGAGATTTTAGTCGTTACTTTTACTGAAGCAGCGACTGCTGAAATCCGTGATCGTATTCATCAAAATATTCATGAATTACGGTTAGCTTGTATTCGTAAATACAGTTACAATTCTATGCTAATGGAATTGTTGAACGATATTCTAGATCCTGCTGATGCTGCTTTACTTCTGCTAGCGGCTGAGCGCCAAATGGATCAAGCAGCTATCTTTACTATTCACGGTTTCTGTCAGCGCATGCTTACTATTAATGCTTTTGAATCTGGAATTTTTTTTAATCAAAAATTAATTGAAGATGAAAAAAATCTATTTCAAGAGGCCACGACCGATTTTTGGCGATCTCATTTCTATCCCCTACCATTTGATATTGCAAAAATAATTTTTGAAAAATGGAGTGGACCTGAAAAATTGTTGGAAACATTATACCCTTTTTTACAAAGTCAAGGTCCTACTTTAAATTTTCAATTTAATGAAAATGAAACGTTAATTTCATTACATGAAAAAAATTTATTACTTATTGATACCATGAAAACTAAGTGGCTAAAAAAAGTACCAACAATATTTACGCTACTTTCTGAAGCTGATGTTGATAAACGTATATATAATAATAAATATTTACCTTTATGGATTGAGAAAATTTCACTGTGGGCAGACAGTAAAACTTGTGATTATAAAATACCTTCTGAACTAATACGTTTTGGACAAAAGAAATTACGACAAAAAAAAAATAAAGACAATGTTCCTTACGATTCATTGTTTTTAGAAATTGACGAGTTTTTGGAAAAAGATATTTCATTACATAATCTAATTATTAGTAAAGCATTACAAGAAATACATAGTACAGTAAAAAAACAAAAACACTTAAAGGCAATACTCAGTTTTAATGATTTGCTTAGTTTGCTAGATGATGCTCTTAAAAAAACTAGTGGTAATGAATTGGCACAATCTATTCGACAGCGTTTTCCAGTAGCTCTAATTGATGAATTTCAAGATACTGATCCATTGCAATACCGTATTTTTCGTGCATTATATTCAAATCAGCCTTCGCATGCACTATTGCTAATTGGTGATCCAAAACAGGCTATCTATGGGTTTCGTGGTGCGGACATCTTTACTTATATTCAGGCACGCAATGAAATAAAATCACATTATACCTTGGATATTAACTGGCGCTCTTCGTCAGCTATGATTGATAGTGTTAATCAAATTTTTTCTCGAATTAATAATCCATTTATTTTTAATGATATTTCTTTTTTACCAGTAAAGTGCGCCTTTGAGAATCAAAAGCTAACTTTTCTTTTGGATAATCAACCACAGCCAGCTTTTCGTTTTTGGTTACAACCTGGTAATAGTTGTAGCATTAATAATTATCAAAAATATATGGCACAGCAGTGTGCAGCTAGTATTAGTGTCTGGCTAGAAGCTGGTCAACAACAGCGTGCTCAATTGGGTAAAGAGAAAATGCTACGGCCGATTCAAGCATCTGATATTACCGTACTCGTTCGAAACCATTATGAAGCGCATCTAATATGCAATGCACTTAATCAATTTAATATTTGTTCTGTGTATCTTTCGAACCGGAATAGTGTTTATAGCACACTGGAAGCTCGTGAATTAATATGGTTATTAAAAGCAGTTTTAGAACCTGAATGTGAAAGCACAGTACGAACTGCTTTAGCAACTTCGCTATTTTCTTTTAGCGCTTTACAGCTTGAGAATTTATATCAAGATATACGTTATTGGGATAAATTAGTAAATGTCTTTTCAGAATGGCAGTTAACATGGCAGCAATACGGTTTATTACCCATGCTTCGTCAAATTATGAATAAATATCATTTACCAGAAAATTTATTAGCATCAAAAAATGGAGAACGCCGCTTAACTGATTTAATGCATTTAGGAGAATTATTGCAGGAAGTTTCATTCAAACTAGATACGCAACATGCTTTAGTGCGCTATTTAGAACGGAAAGTAGCATCTCCAAATACTCCATCTATTAAAGAACAACAACGTTTAGAACATGATCGTTGTCTAGTACATATTGTTACAATTCACAAATCTAAAGGACTGCAATATCCAATAGTATGCTTACCGTTTGCTGTAGCATTTCGAGAACTGAATACAATCTTAACTTTGATGAAATCTACTGATGAAAGTTTTGCATTAGCTAAACAAAAAAGATTGGCAGAAGACTTACGTTTATTGTATGTAGCATTAACACGTTCAATCTATCATTGCAGTGTAGGTATTGCACCAATTGTTCGTAACTTACGTGAATGTAAAATTAACAAAGCAAATGTAACTACTGATTTACATCTCAGTGCGCTTGGTTATTTACTACAGCAAGGTAAAGAAGCCACTGCAAATCAGCTAAAGGTAATACTAGATAAAATAAGTAGTAATAATCCTATTTTTGAAGTAATATCTAGTAACATAGTAGGCGTAGAGCAAAACAAACAACAAAAAGTTAAGGATAATATTCTGCTGAGCGCTCGTAAAATAACGCGTCAACTATGTGATCCATGGTGTGTGACTAGCTATACTAAATTAGTACATCATCATGCTGATATTTTGCATCAAATAATACCAAATTTAGACATAGATGTTACTACAGAAAAAAATAATTTTAAAAAAGATAACATAACATCATTAACCCCTCATGAATTTCCTCGAGGTACTATAGCAGGTACTTTCTTACACGAATTATTTAAATTGCTAGATTTCTCACAACTTCCTACCGAACAGAAACTAACTCAATATTTAGAGAAAAATGGTCACTCTGCCTATTGGCAACCAATGCTTAGAAAATGGATTACAGACGTTGTTAATGTACCACTTAACATGAAAGGAATGACGCTTTCTCAGATATCTCAGCATAATCGATTAACAGAGATGTCCTTTTACTTACCGATTAATAATTTATTGAAGGCAAATGACTTTAATAACATATTAAGAAAAAATGATATTTTATCTTCTCTTGCCCCACCACTTGATTTTATACAAATACAAGGTATGCTGAGGGGATTTATAGATTTAGTTTTTCGATTTGAAGGTAAATATTATTTATTAGATTATAAATCTAATTGGTTAGGTACGAACTCTAAAGCCTATAACTCTAAAACTATAATAGAGACCATGATTAATCATCGATACGATTTACAGTATCAGCTTTATACCTTAGCACTTCATCGTTATTTACAGCATCATCTTGTTAATTATCAATATGAGGAAAATTTTGGAGGTGTATTTTATTTATTTTTACGTGGTATTGAAAGTAATAATTTTTCTAATAGCAGTATATTTTACACACGACCGAAGTATGAATGTATTTTTCAGTTAGATACCTTATTTCGTACTAAGGCAATGATACAATGACCGACATGATACAGCTATTAGAACACGCAGCAACATTAAACTTATTTCGTGCATTAGATATTCAATTTGCTCAATTAGTCACTAACAACTCTCAACCCGCACGTCTCCTAGCAGCAGCTTGTCTAAGCGCTAAAGTTGGTGATGGACATGTTTGCCTGCCATTGTCGCAGTTAACTTGTGAATTGCTTTTTAAAGGACGTCATCCTGAGCTTGCTCATGCAATTTGGAAAGCAGCTGGTCAACCGAAAGATTGGTATACTATATTTTATGGTTGGTCAGCAATTAGCATTATTGGTAGCAAAACAGCACCAATTGTTTTGGTTGCAGATCGACTTTATCTACATCGATTATGGCAAGATGAAGGGAAAATAGCACGTTTTTTCCAACAGCAATCTATATTGCAAGATTTTGAATTTAATCAAGTTCGCATTGTTCTAGATCAGTTCTTTGGAACTCAAGAAGAAAATTTTCATAAAATTGCTGCTGCAGCAGCAATAACCCAAAAAATTACAATAATATGTGGAGGTCCTGGAACTGGTAAAACTACTACAGTAGCAAAGTTATTAGCAGCATTGATTCGACTAAGTAAAGGGAAAATACGGATTCAGTTAACAGCTCCTACAGGAAAAGCAGCAGCACGTTTAAGTGAAGCTCTTCACAAAACGTTACATCAACTTTCGATAAGTAAAAACGAAGAAAATAGTTTTCCTAAAAAAGCAGTAACACTGCATTGTTTATTAGGAGCACATCCGCAAACACAACGTCTTCATTATCATGATAAACATCATTTGCATCTCGATGTATTAGTAGTAGATGAAACTTCTATGGTTGATTTGAGTATGATGACAAAGTTAATAGCTGCTTTACCATTAAAAGCACGTGTCATTTTTCTCGGTGACCATCATCAGCTAGCTTCCGTAGAGGTAGGTGCTATCTTTGGTGATATTTGCCGCTGTGCTGAAGCTGGGTACAGTACTGTACGTGCTTCACAGCTTAGAAAGCTTACCGGCTGTTATGTCTATGGTAATAATAATGCGTACGCACCAGTTATCCGTGATTCTATTTGTCTGTTGCGAAAAAATTATCGTTTTCATTTTAATTCTGGTATTGCTCAGTTAGCATCAGCTGTACTTAATGGAAATACTCAATTAATGGAAGACTTATTAAAATCTAGCCTTACTGATATTAATCGTCATTCAATAAACTCTAGTCAAACTTATGAAACTATGTTAGAACAAGTAATAGAAGGTTATAGTCCAATTTTACGGTTGATTCAAAAAAATCATGATCCTATAGAAATTTTAACTGCATTCAACTTGTATCAACTTTTATGTGTTCTTCGAGAGGGACCATTCGGGATTGAAGGGTTAAATCAGCGCATTGAGCAAAAGTTAAGAAAAATGCAATTAATTCGCTGTTCTTGTAGTATAAATACTACTAATTTTTGGTATCAAGGACGACCAATAATGGTAACTCGTAACGATAGTATACTGGGGTTATCTAATGGGGATGTAGGTATTACTATGTATGATCGTCAAGGTTTTCTAAAAGTATTTTTTCTATTAGATAATAATAAAGTTAAAATGGTACAACCAAACCGTTTGCCAACTCATAATACGACATGGGCTATGACGGTACATAAATCACAAGGATCAGAATTTGATCATGTTGCGTTAGTAATGCCAACACATTGTCTGCCAGTACTAACTCGAGAATTAATCTATACTGCAATTACTCGTGCGCGCAATAAATTAACTTTATATGGTGATCATAACATTTTTTCTTATGCTATACAATTACGCACTCAACGAAATAGTGGCTTACTAGAACGATTATGTGTTTCTATTTAAAAATTAATATTAATATACTTCTACCATCAAAACTTTTGAACCACGTTGATAGTTATACATTTTTTTCTTGCTTTCAGGTAGTGATTCAATACTGACTGGCGCAAAACCCCGTTCTTGAAACCAATGAATACTGTATGTAGTTAGTACAAAAATTTTTCGTAATCCGATTTGACGTGCTTGTAAAGTTAATCGATTTAATAAAAGTTCTCCGCGAGATGAGCTACGATATTCTGGATGCACAGCTACACAAGCAATTTCTCCTATCTTCTCATCTAAAAATGGATACAGTGCTGCACAGGCAATGGTTAAATTATCATGTTTAATAACGGTAAATTTATCAATTTCCATTTCTAACTGTTCACGAGAACGACGTACTAAAATTCCTTGTTGTTCCAGAGGACGAATGAGTTCTAAAATACCTCCTATATCATTAATAGTTGCTTGGCGAATTTGTTCAGCCGATTCCATAACAATCTGTGTACCAATACCGTCACGAGAAAATAGTTCTTGTAGCAAGCAACCATCTTCTTGATAACTGATTAAGTGGCTACGTCGCACGCCTTTACGACATGCTTTAACTGCACCAGAAAGAAAATACATAGTATTCAAAAGCGAATGATTGTCATTTTTTATATTATCAATATATACTTGAGCTTCATAAGGGAATAATTCTGAAATGGTTTCACCATCTTGGTTAGTAACACCTTGTTCTGCGCAAAAACCTATCATTTTTTCGGCTTTAAGTTTAATCGCTATCTGTGTAGCTATTTCTTCTGATACTAAATTAAAGCTTTCACCGGTTACTGATGCTGCTATTGGTCCAAGCAAAACGATATTATTGTTATTCAATTGTTGGTAAATTGCCTTTTCATCAATTCGACGAATTCGACCACTATGGCAATAGTCTACTCCTTCATGTACACCTAAAGGTTGAGCAATAATAAAATTTCCACTTACAACATTAATATGCGCACCTTTTAATGGAGTATTATTTAAACTCATCGATAAACGTGCTGTTATATCTAGTTGCAAACGTCCTGCAATCTTTTTTATCAATTCCAACGAACGTAGATCAGTGACTCGTATTTTTTTATGGTAAATCGGTTCTAATTGTTGTTGTATTACACTAATATGGATTTGTGGCCGTGCGCCGTATACTAAAATCAGGCGAATACCTAAACTATGTAGTAAACCAATATCGTTAATAATATTTGAAAAATTTTCATGTTCAATGGCTTCACCACATAACATGATAACAAAAGTTTTACCCCTGTGGGTATTAATATAGGGAACGGTATGACGAAAACTCTGTACTAATTCAGTACTGCGTTTCTTCACGATAGATCCTCTAAAAACTTTTATGTTAGCCTTTCATATTATTATACAATGTTGAGTCAAAATGTTATTTGTTATTTATAAATCATATTTATTTAATACATTCCATTTGTTTAAATGTATTTATATATATATGCTTATATAATATGCTGTATATTATTTATATTTATAAAATTTTTACGAATAATTTAAAAAAAATTTAAACAATTTCTAAAATTTATTGACATAATAATATTTGATGTTTGGGCATTAATAAAAATTTAGTTATAGTGAATTAATGTAGTAATTTTTAAAGTTATCGCATAACTCAGTAACTTACTTTATCGGTGTTATATATAACGTCTTGTTATTAATTTTTAATGATTTTAATGTAACCAGGCTATTCAAAATAAACAAGGATTTAAAAACATTAGAAAAACGTAATCCTTTTAGGATGAATATACTAACATTACAAAAATTTTGACATAGTTACGGATAATTGAATATTAATTTTCAATTAATGAGATTGTGATTTCATTGACATAACTGATTTCTAAGCATTTTAGAATTATACATGTTAATTTGGTTGCGGGGGACGGATTTGAACCGTCGACCTTCGGGTTATGAGCCCGACGAGCTACCAAACTGCTCCACCCCGCGGCGTCTTTAATACTATATAATGTACTCTTGATATTGAATGATGCAACTTCTTTTTTCTAAAAAAAAGTAAAATAATGTCAATTAATGAATATTTAAAATAAAAAGATATCTATCTATTGATTTTAATCAATATTTGAATACGACATATATAGATAAATTTTATCTTACCTTAACATTGTAACTTATAATATAGAAAAAAATAGAAATTACATAGAAAAAGTTTGTCGCAATGTAGGTAGATCAATAAATTTTATTTGTCAACATTATATATTGGTTACAAAATAGTAATTACACACAGTCACTATATTTTATATTTTTAAAATTAAATCAAAACACTAAATTTATTAAACACATGAATATGTAGTTAGAAGGAAGGTGAGTGAATAGAAATATTTAAGATCAAATTTTACAAATTGAGTAACATTAAAGCTGAAAAAAAGAATTTTCCGTAAAATTGAAAATTGTTTTTTTATTGCGATATATAAATTGATTCAATCAGTTAAAATTTATTTTCCATCAGATGACAGAACGCATACATACTAAGCCTTACCAATTATTATTACACCACATTATTTAAATGCATTCATGCATAATGTTATTCTCGTCAAAAAAAATAAGCTTAAATATCTAATTGATTAGATGTTTCTAAAAAAGAAACAAAAATTTGTAAAAAAGGATTCTTAATTTTTGATTGTCCCATTAAAGCATCATATTAGGTAAAATATGAAAATTTAATCAATAATTAAATTTTAGAGTACAAGTTAGCACGGATACTGATTTTTACGATACACGTGTTTTAACATTTTTTAGATATAATGGTAACAATAGCAGCATGTATAATAGGTTGGTTAATGTTTAATCAAACTAAATAAAATAAAGAATAAATATATGTAAATGTGCCTTGTTCAAGTACATAGAAAATATACCACATAAAATACTTATTCTCCTAGATAATTAATTTTTGATTTTTTTTTAATAGTTAGAAGAATGCTTACTAAATTTATACTATCCCTCTAGTACTGCTTATGAGGAATATTTCTTTAAATTGATATAAATTAATTATTCTAGCGACAGGGATACTCGACTACTATGAAGTAGTACATGCAATTTAATGAATAAATATAAACAATACTCTCAGTTTAGAAGACCTGTAATTAAGTATGCTAAAAAATATTAGAAAATATATTCTACTAAGGAATTTCTATTAGTTAATTATTCATTTTTAATTTTATATTGTCTTAATTTATTGACGAGCTAGACGTAAGTAATTCGGTAAAAAAGTTACGTTACTTCGCCATGGGTTGATATCAATACCACCCCGTCTTGTATAACGAGCATACACAGTTAGCGCTGTGGGTTTACAAAATCGAAGAAGATCACTGAAAATTCGTTCAATGCATTGTTCATGGAATTCGTTATGTTGACGAAAAGATACTAAATAAGATAGTAACGATTCACGATTAATACGCGGTCCTTCATAACGAATCATTATTGAAGCCCAATCTGGTTGATTAGTAATCATACAATTAGATTTTAGTAGATGACTGATTAGAGTTTCAGTTACAATTTTATCGTTACTATTCATGCAGGCAAGATAGTTTATATTTAAATTGTAATCAGTTATTATAATATCTTGTTCATCGAGTAATTCGCCTTCAAAATATCCTATTTTCTGATCGTTTAGGTCGCTCAATTTAAATAATTTTATACAAACATTACCCATAGCACAATTACTGATGTCTTTTTGTAAGATATGATGTACTTCATCCCAATCAGCAAAAATTGCTTGATTAAAACTGTTGAGGTACAGTTTAAAGCTTTTAGATTCAATAAAATTTTGGCTATCAGCAGATATAATGACTTGACCTATTGCTACTTGCGGCAATCCTTTCTTATTTAACCAAGATAATTCATATAATGTCCAAATATCTGCACCATGGAATGATAATTTATTTTTTTGAATATTTAGTACGTTGCGACTGAGGTTACGTGGTAGAGATTGTAATAATGTGTCCTGATAACCAATAGGATAACTTGTAGGCTTACCTAATACTAGATTATTGATTATTTTATGCTGATTTTTGAAAGTCATATATGCTTACCTTACTTTATTTTAAATAAAATTCATTAATTACAATCTGTCTTTTGCAGAATGCTGAGTTATGCAGTAAAAATAAGCATGTTAGTAGAATGTTTCTATTTTAAAAGATTTATAGTTATTGTTTTTTGCGTAACCTGTATGGTTCTATAATAAAGACTATGTTTTTTAAGTTTATTTAATAAAAGATATTGTTTTAAAAATATTAAATTTAATTTAATAAACTTTAAATATTGATAGTTTTTTAGTTTCATTGCATGAGCTCGATACGTTTATATAATAATCGAATCATTCATCAAGAATGATAGTAGAACCATAATGTTGATCAAAACTAATGATAAATTAAATAAGGTAATACATTTACATAGATTGTTATCTTTTCATACATAACAAAGCTAAAAGGGTATATCATCGTCAAAATGCATTAAGGGTTCGTTGTGTACAACACCACTTTCTTGTGAATGTTGCTGAGTAGTTTGGCTGCTCTTCTTATTCTGTAATGTTTCAAGTTTATTATTATAATCGTCTACTTTTGTTAGACCATTAATATTAATACTTGACTGACGAGTACCTAACATTTGCATAGTACCATTTATGTTGACAACTATTTCGGTAGAATAGCGATCTTGACCATTTTGATCCTGCCATTTACGCGTACGTAATTGTCCTTCAATATAAACTTGAGATCCTTTGCGTAAATACTCGCTAGCAATTTCTGCCAACTTGCCAAATAGTACAACACGATGCCATTCTGTAATTTCTCTGTTTTCCCCAGTTTGTTTATCGCGCCAATTTTCTGATGTAGCTAAGGTAATATTAGCTACCGCACTTCCATTGGGCATATAACGTACTTCTGGATCTTGACCTAAATTTCCTACAAGAATTACTTTATTTATACCACGATTAGCCATATCACTAACCCCCTATAAATTATAGAATAATTAATTACTAATTCTAAAAAAATTTTCAATTTAAAATAGTGAGATAATATTAAGTCATACTTAATTAAAGTCAATTTTAAAAAAAATGATCTAAATATAATTTTTTTGGTACAAAATAGCAAATATAAAATACTATTATAGATATTTATATCAATTTATGATAAACTTGAATCAGCTATGTTTATGTTTTTGTATCAATCAAAAATACTTTTAATGAAGTTTAATTCGGAAAAGTGAATGGATAAGATTGAGGTCCGTGGTGCACGTACCCACAATTTAAAAAATATTAGTTTAAGCATTCCTCGTAACAAACTCGTTATGGTAACTGGTCTATCAGGTTCTGGTAAATCTTCTTTGGTATTTGATACATTATATGCAGAAGGCCAACGTCGCTATATTGAATCACTTTCAGTATACGCGCGTCAATTTTTTTGTTCAATGGATAAACCGGATGTCGACCATATTCAAGGTTTATCGCCTGCTATTGCTATTGAACAGAAATTCAATTCCCATAATCCGCGTTCAACTGTTGGTACGATTACTGAAATCTATGATCATTTGCGCTTGTTATTTTCTCGCATTGGCGAAGTTCGTTGTCCAGAGCATAATATCGTACTTGTAGCCCAAACTGTTAGTCAAATGGTTGATCAAGTATTAACACAGAAGGCAGGACGTCGTTTAATGCTGTTAGCTCCTATAGCTACAGCACGAAACGCAGAACACATCAATATTTTAGAATATTTAGCTATTCAGGGTTACATACGTATACGTATAGACGGTAAATTATATGATCTGTCAGATGCTCCTGCTGCATTAAAACACAGAAAAAAACATATATTAGAAGTAGTTGTAGACCGGTTTTATGTGCGTAAAAACATCAGTATACGGTTAGCTGAATCTTTTGAAACAACATTACAATTAAGTCGCGGAATTGCCATAGTAGCTGACATGGATGATGTTAATCAAAAAGAGCTATTTTTTTCTTCTACTTTTTCTTGTCCACTATGTGGTTATAGTATGTGCGCACTAGAACCACGAATGTTCTCCTTTAATAATCCATTAGGCGCGTGTTCTGTATGTGAAGGGCTTGGTGTACAGCAGTATTTTGATCCTAAACGTGTCGTATTAAATCCACAATTATCATTGGCAGATGGAGCAGTGCAAGGTTGGGGTCCCCAAAATTTATATTATTTCCAAATATTGCTCTCATTATCGGAATACCTAAATTTTGATATTGAAACACCATATAGTAGTTTGAATGAAAAAATACGTACCATAATTTTATATGGTTCAGGTAAAGACAATATTCCATTCAAATATATAAATGATCGCGGTGATAGTTGTATACAATATCATCCTTTTGAAGGTGTACTTAACAATATAGAACGTCGTTATAAAAAAACAGAATCTCATATAGTACGGGAAGAACTAGCAAAATTTATTAATAGCCGTCATTGCACAAGTTGTTCAGGAACTCGTTTACGTTTAGAAGCACGTCACGTTTTCATAGAAAATATTAATTTGCCTACTATCTTAGAAATGAGCGTTGCGAATGTCATAAATTTCTTTTATAACTTACCGTTAAGCGGACAACGTGCCATCATTGCTGAAAGCATAATAAAAGAGATTAACTATCGTTTAAGATTTCTAGTAAATGTAGGTCTTGAATATTTATCAATGTCTCGTCGCGCAGAAACGTTATCAGGAGGAGAAGCACAGCGTATTCGTTTAGCAAGCCAAATTGGTTCGGGCTTAGTAGGTGTAATGTATATTCTAGATGAGCCTTCTATTGGTCTTCATCAACGCGACAATAACCGTTTGTTAAATACGTTAATTTACTTACGTGATCTTGGCAATACGGTAATTGTAGTCGAACACGATGAAGATGCAATTCGTGCAGCTGATCATATTATCGATATTGGTCCAGCTGCCGGTAGACATGGCGGTTATGTAGTGGCAGAAGGTAATATAGAAGTTATTAAAAATCAAGCAAAATCGCTTACTGGGCAATATTTAAGTGGAAAACGTAAAATTATTGTACCGAAAAATCGTGTGCAACCTAATGTATCAAAAATGCTTATACTTACTGGAGCATCTGGAAATAATCTTAAAAATATTACATTAGTGATACCAGTAGGACTGTTTACTTGCATCACTGGTGTATCTGGGTCTGGTAAATCAACCCTTATTAATGACACGTTATTGCCCGTAGTAAAGTCAAAATTAAGCGGTATGACTATAGCTCAATCTCCTAAACCGTACCGTAAGATTACTGGATTAGAGCATTTTGATAAGGTAATAGATATCGATCAAAGTGCTATTGGTCGTACATCCCGTTCTAATCCAGCAACTTATACTGGTATTTTTATGCCGATTCGTGAATTATTTGCTAATGTGTCAGAATCTCGTTTGCGAGGTTATAAGGCGAGTCGTTTTAGCTTTAATATTCGTGGTGGACGTTGTGAAGCTTGTCGTGGTGACGGTGTTATTAAAGTTGAGATGCATTTTCTACCCAATATTTATGTATCATGTGACGAATGTGGAGGAAAACGCTATAATCGTGAAACTCTACAAATTCAATATAAAGGTAAAAATATTTATGAAGTATTAGAGATGACTATTGAAGATGCTTTTTATTTTTTTGATGCTATACCTATATTATCGCGTAAATTAAAAACCATGATAAATGTTGGTTTATCCTATATTTGTTTAGGTCAGTCTGCTACTACACTTTCTGGAGGAGAAGCGCAACGTGTAAAATTAGCACGAGAACTGTCGAAGTGTAGTACTGGTAAAACACTGTATATTTTCGATGAACCAACTACAGGTCTACACTTTGCTGATATTCAAAAATTACTAGAAGTATTATGCCAATTACGTACCAAAGGTAATACAATTATTGTTATTGAACATCATCTCGATGTCATAAAAACTGCTGATTGGATTATTGATTTAGGTCCAGAAGGTGGACAAAAAGGCGGAGAAATATTAGTACAAGGAACACCAGAGATTGTAGCTAAATGTAAGAAATCGCATACTGCGAGGTTTCTTAAATCTATTTTAAAAAATTTTTGACTATCATTTATAATAACGAATAAATTTTATTTAGCTAATATATATTGAAAATATATCCTAATCAGATTAGGTAAAAAATTTAAAACATATAATGCATGTGTATAGTTATTATAACATCACAAAAAATATAAAATATTCACTAACTCGAATGACTTTATAGGTTCATAAATAATAACTTTAATAGATAATGCTAAAAAATAAGTTTTTTAGTCTATAGTAGAGTATTTTATCTAAAAATATGCACAGTTAATAAAGATCATAAAAAAGTTTAATTTATCATTCATAACAAAATAACTAATTTAATCACGAAATTTATATTTATGCTTTTATTTAAATTATATATTGCACTCATGCATAAATATTTGATCAAAAATGCAGATATGTTCTTAAATTAAAATAATTAATATTATATATTCAACTAAATAGTTGCTTCAATAAAAAAAGTAGGTATCTAAATTTTAATTTTTTATAAATACTATCATATAAATCAAATGATTAATTCAATACTGTCATCTAATAATTGATTATATGCAATTTAATGAAAGATTAACAATAAAATGACTTGAATTTAGATTAGAATAATTTTAAAAATATTTTCTTGTCTTTCTAGAATTTAGAATAAAAAAATTTCCACTCAAGAGAATTGTAAATATTGAATTAATTAAAACTACTGCCTATTTTTTATTTTAAAACTAAAATTTCTTTATAATGCATGAATCTATAGATCCCTGACAACCTAAGAGTAGTGAGTTATAATAACTAAAATACTATCAATAAGGGTTGATATAGAGAGCTTATTTTCTAGTAGAACTAATTGTAGTCATGCTAGATATATTCTTAACATCTAACCCATCCTAAGTCGTTATTATATATAAATATATAGGTGATGTACACATCGTACCGACGGGAGAGGGTATGGTTGCAATTAGAGGTGCGCATCTAAAACAGGCCGAGGCTTTTGCTTTCGACCACTGGATTGCTAGCTTAAAGATTAATAATCTAGAATTTTGCCAACGGTTAGCTCACGTATGGCGTTACTGCAAAACTAAAACATTTAATCATTCTGAAAAATGTTTATTGTTATTACGCGGTATTGAAATAGTAGAAATTCTTAACATAGTTGGTCTGGATATTGATAGTCTATGTGTAGGATTATTATTCCCATTAGCTGATGCACAAATAATAAGAGAAAAAGAGCTAGAAAAGATTTTTGGTAAAAATATTGTATTATTAGTACATGGTGTACGTAATATGGAGGCAGTCAGTAAGCTAAAAACCATTCGTTATGACTTTATAGTACCTGAGCAAATAGATCATATTCAACGTATTTTATTGGCAATGGTGCAGGATTTACGTTGTGTAGTTATTAAATTAGCTGAACGTATTGTGCACTTACGTGAAATGAGAAATGCATCAGAAAAAGAACGTCTATTAGCTGCTAAAGAAAGCAAGAATATTTATGCTCCTCTTGCTAACCGTCTTGGCATTGATCAACTCAAATGGGAGTTGGAAGATTATTCTTTTCGTTATCTTCATCCTGATGAATATAAGTATATTGCCAAACTACTTCACGAGCGCCGCATTGATCGTGACAAATATATCAAAAGATTTGTTGATACTTTAAAAATAGAGATGCGTAAAGAGGGTGTATGTGCAGAAATATATGGTCGTGCTAAACATATTTACAGCATATGGCGTAAAATGCAAAAGAAATCATTGACTTTCGATGAATTATTTGATGTACGTGCAGTTCGTATTGTAGCTGAATGTCTGAAAGACTGTTATGGTGCACTTGGTACCGTGCATGCATTATATCCTCATTTACCGAGTGAGTTTGATGACTATGTTACTAACCCAAAGCCAAATGGTTATCAATCCATTCATACTGTAATATTAGGACCAGAAAATAAAACGTTAGAGATCCAACTTCGTACACGAAAGATGCATGAAAATGCTGAAATGGGTTTTGCTGCACACTGGAAATATAAAGAAAATTTACAGTTGAGTAATATACGCAATATCAGAGAACCTGAAGGGCATATTGCTTGGTTACGTAAATTAATTACTTGTCAACAGGAAATATCAACCTCTAACAAAATATCGGATCAGACGGATTATCAAATATTGAAAAATCGTATTTATTTTATGATGCCAAAAGGCAATACAAAAGAATTGGCAACCCTCTCAAATATAATTGATATTACGTATTGCATTGATAGCGGCGATATTAAGAATCGTGGCATTGTCAGTAAAATTAACAGTAGTATAATTGCTTTTTCTGATCAGCTTAAAATGACAAATTACATTAAAATTATTTCTCAGAAAAAAATACATTCCACGTACGATGTGTGTAATGCTAGCTTAACATATTTAATTAATTATAAAAATCACTTAAAAATTCGAACATGGTTTCGTAAGCAAAACCGTGGAAAAAATGTTACTCTCGGTTTTAATATCATTTATAATCAATCACATAGAGAAAATATTTACTCACGTGAAGTAAAGAAACTTTTAGTTTTTTTTTATAATCATTATGCAGACAATGAGTTGCTAGGTATCATCTACTATCTTGACTTGCGTTTGCATCGAATGGTACATTGTTTACAATTACAGTTTGATTATTCAAACATTATTAAAAAAAATGAAAACGAAAAAACATTGCGTCAAGTAATGCAGAGATCATGCTTTTTATCGATGTTATCTAAGAACAATAATTACATTATAGTACAGGGATCTAATAATTTTTTAAATCATATTGCACCTTACTGCCAACTGACACTTAACGATGATATAGCAGGTTTTATTACCCGAAAAAACTGTATTTCTATTTATTATATTAATTGTAACAAATTGATTCGATTAATTAAAAAAAAGAGCTGAGTATATTGCCAATACAGCATTGTACAGTTAAGTATAGATACTCTAGCATTTTTATCACTGATAATTACTTATAACTGTTAGTGTTAGCACTGGTCTACTAAGTGATAGTAGTAGGATGTTAGCCAATAAATAAGTAAATTTAATGTACATTTTTAGTCATAACAATACTAAGAAGCAATTAGGAAATTTTAATATCGATATAGAGATACATTATCAGCAAAGCGCTAAGCGTATATTAACTCTCTATTAACCAAATTCTAGATATTATTAGAATACATTATTTACATTAACTAAAGATATTGACAGAACTTTTCTAATTATGTTTATTATTTAGAAGTCGTCTTCTTGCATTCGTAAGCTCAAGTTTTTTTAAAGAAACTACTCAGTATAATCTTTAGGAATGTTATGAAAAATAAGTTTTATTTTAATATGGTATCGAATTAATTTCTTTGAAATGCTCAATTATTTTATAAATTTGACAATAAATAATAGCTAAATAATATTTAAGAGCTTTAATTTTTAATTAATTAAAATTATTTAAATAAATTAAAATATTTATGTAATTTTTTACTTTTAAATTACAGTACTGTAAATTTTATAGGGTAAAAAGCAGTAATCTAATTATATAGAAACCGAGGAATTTTTCTTGAAAATACGATACGCAAAAATTTATTCAATAGAAATCAGTAAAAGTTTTACCTTTTAAAAATCAAATTGGTTATAATCATAATGATAATGCATTTGAAGGAATGCAACCAGCAATGTGATCACTGTGCCGAAGAATAGATAACCTAACAGTAAATAATATAACATTATATACAAATATAATAAGTTTTTCTATTCACTTTACAGTATTCCTTCTACTTTTTTTGGATTAATTTACCAGATGATCTAGAATGACAACGAACTATATTTTTATAACAGGAGGAGTTGTATCCTCGCTTGGGAAAGGAATTACTGCAGCGTCACTTGCAGCAATTCTTGAGGCATGTAAATTAAATGTAACAATAATGAAATTAGATCCTTATATTAACTTTGATCCTGGTACTATCAGTCCTAGGCAACATGGTGAAGTTTTTGTTACTGATGATGGTGCTGAGACTGATTTAGATTTAGGTCATTATGAACGTTTTATCCGAACTAAAATGTCGTGTCGTAATAACTTTACTACTGGCAAAATTTATTCAGAGGTATTATGTAAAGAACGACGCGGTGAGTACCTAGGAGCCACAATTCAGGTTATACCGCATATTACTAATACTATCAAAGAAAGAATTATGGAAGTTGGTATTAGTTATGATATTGTTATAGTAGAAATTGGTGGTACTGTAGGAGATATTGAATCACTACCATTTCTTGAAGCAATTCGTCAAATGGTTGCTGATGTTGGCCGTGATCATATAATGTATATCCATCTCACATTAGTGCCATATATTAATGCTGCAGGTGAATTGAAAACCAAGCCGACCCAGCATTCAGTAAAACAACTATTGTCAATAGGGATTCAGCCCGATGCATTGATATGTCGTTCTGATCATACAGTACCATTAATTGAACGTAAAAAAATCGCCTTATTCTGCAATGTACATGAAAAAGCAGTGATTTCTTTAAAAGATGTAGATTCTATTTATAAAATTCCAGGTCTATTAAACTCACAAGGTTTGGATGATTATATTAGTAAGCATTTTAAGCTAAACGTATCAGAAGCGGATTTATCAGAATGGGAACAAGTGATTTATGAGGAAGCTAACCCTATTGGCGAAGTCAATATTGGGATAGTAGGAAAATACGTTGAGTCACCAGATGCTTATAAATCAGTCATTGAAGCACTTAAACATGGAGGTCTTAAAAATCGTGTAAATGTTAATATTGAGTTACTTGATTCGCAAGATGTTGAAACACACGGCGCTAAATTATTAAATAGTTTACATGCTATTTTAATCCCAGGAGGTTTTGGCTATAGAGGTATAAAAGGGAAAATAATAGCTGTACGATATGCTCGAGAAAATAATATACCTTACTTTGGTATTTGTTTGGGTATGCAAGTAGCATTAATAGAATTTGCGCGAAATGTTGCTCAAATGGAAGATGCTAACTCAACAGAATTTGCACCAGACTGTAGATATCCGATAGTTGCATTAATTACTGAATGGCGTGATCAAAACGGTAAAATAAAACAACGTAGTGAAGATAGTAATCTAGGCGGTACAATGCGTCTAGGGGGCTATAAATGTCAATTAATTGCCAACAGTAAAGTTCATCAGCTGTATGGCTGTGACGTTATTACAGAACGACACCGGCACCGCTATGAAGTAAACAATTGTCTTTTAAATGAAATTAAAAAAGCAGGTTTACATATTTCAGGATATTCGATAGATAAACAACTAGTTGAAATTATAGAAATTCCAATCCATCCATGGTTTGTAGGTTGTCAGTTTCATCCAGAATTTACTTCCACTCCGCGAGATGGCCATCCATTATTCACGAGTTTTATTAAAGCTGCATTTATATATCAAAAAAATTAAGAATAGCAAATATTATACATTATTATTTCATACATATAAATGTAAATTCATACTCACTTTTAGCTTAAGGTCAAAACTTGTTTAAGGAAAATAAAATGTCAAAGATTGTAAAAACCATTGGTCGAGAGATCATTGACTCCCGTGGGAATCCCACAGTAGAAGCAGAAGTGCATCTAAAAGGTGGTTTCATTGGTTTGGCTTCTGTTCCTTCTGGTTCGTCTACTGGTTCTAAAGAAGCAGTAGAATTACGTGATGGTGATAATTCTCGTTTTTTAGGTAAAGGGGTAACTAAAGCGGTTTCTGCTATAAATAATATAATAGCTAACACAATAAAGGGTAAGGATAGTAAAGAACAAGCTAATATTGATCAACTTATGATTGATGCAGATGGTACTAACAATAAATCTAATTTAGGTGCAAATGCCATTTTAGCTGTTTCTTTAGCATGCGCTAAAGCTGCTGCGGCTTCTAAGAAGTTAGCACTTTATGCTCATATTGCTGAATTAAATAATACCCCGGGGCAATATTCTATGCCTTTACCTATGATGAACATTATCAATGGTGGTGTACATGCTAATAACAATATAGACTTTCAGGAATTTATGATTCAGCCAGTTGGAGCAAAAAATCTCAAAGAGGCTATTCGTATGGGAACTGAAATTTTCCATCATCTTGGTAACATATTAAAAGAAAAAGGAATGAATACTGCAGTCGGTGATGAAGGCGGCTATGCGCCTAATTTAAGCTCAAACGTCGAAGCATTGTTAGTAATTATTCAAGCTGTTAAAGTAGCAGGTTACGAATTAGGTAAAGATATCACTTTAGCAATAGACTGTGCAGCATCTGAATTATATAAAAATGGTCAGTATGTCTTAACAGCAGGTCAAGATCGCAAAAAAGCATTTACTTCTAAAGAGTTTACTCACTTCTTAGAAGATTGGACTAAACAATATCCCATTATTTCTATTGAAGACGGTTTACATGAATCTGATTGGATAGGTTTTAGTTATCAGACCAAAGTGTTGGGTGATAAAATTCAATTAGTAGGTGATGATCTCTTTGTAACTAATACTACACTTCTAAAAAAAGGTATTGAAAAAGGTGTTGCTAATTCTATACTTATCAAATTAAATCAAATTGGTTCTTTAACTGAAACTTTAGCTGCAATAAAAATGGCAAAAGATTCAGGTTATACTACAGTGATTTCTCATCGTTCAGGTGAAACTGAAGATTTCAGCATTGCTGATTTAGCCGTAGGTACCTGTGCTGGTCAAATAAAAACCGGTTCTTTGAGCCGATCCGATCGCGTTGCTAAGTACAATCAGTTGATACGTATTGAAGAAGTATTAATGAATAAAGCACCATTTTATGGTTTAAAAGAAGTAAAAGGTCAGGTTTAATTGAGTAGCTGATTAGAAATCGTTTGCTTTGCTAAACATCTATTATTAATTAGAATGATAACTTTATATTTTATTTCATTTTTTGTGAGTCAATATGTTCTATCCTATTAACGAAATATTCCAGACTTTACAAGGAGAGGGTTTTTACACTGGTGTTCCGTCATTATTTATTCGTTTACAAGGATGCCCAATATGTTGTACCTGGTGTGATACAAAATATACTTGGAAAAAATTGATTAATCGAAATAATTCATTAAATGCTATTTTATTAAAAAAAGTTAAAAACGATACTTGGAGTAATGCTGATTTAGTTACATTGATTGATACAATTCAGAAGAAAGGTTGGACGGCACGTCATGTAGTTATTACAGGTGGTGAACCAGCTATCTACGATTTATATCCTTTAACTCATGCTTTAGAAGGATTAGGCTTTCATTGTCAGATTGAAACTAGTGGAACACATAAATTAAAATGTTCACATAATACATGGGTAACAGTTTCGCCTAAAGTAAATATGCATAACGGGTATCCAGTATTAGATCAAACCTTACAGCGTGCAGATGAAATCAAATATCCAGTATTAAATGCTCAAGATCTTGAAGTATTAAAAAAGTTATTATTAAGATTAGGAGATAGTAAGAAACGTATTATAGCATTACAGCCGATCAGTCTGGATGAAACAGCAACTAAACTATGTATTAAAACTTGCATTGATCGTAACTGGCTGTTTTCAATTCAAATGCATAAGTATATTAATATCAGTTAATTGAAAATTAATTGAACAATGTTTATATAATGTAGGTGTTTTTTTTATTATTAATGATATTAATGTGTTTTTTATAAGATTACTTATCTTAAAAGTTACTATTATCCACATAAGTAGAATAGTGATTTCTCATCATAATATATTGTATTAGATAAGCTATCTACTATTGTAAATATCGCAATGATCAACAGTATAGTAAGATCATTCTTTATCTTAAGTAGATCAAATAAATAATAGGTGTAAAAATTATCTAGCAGCCTACTTAATATTATATTTAATAATGATTGAGCAGTTATAAAAGGATTACATGTTTTAGACTTCAGACTGCTATAATTTTAATTAATAGTGAATTAAATGGAATTTATATACATACCTAATTATAATAAATACGAAATATTAGTTAAAAACGATCAGGGCAAGTATAATGAACGCAATAGTTAACCACGATAAATGCACCCGGTTGTACATGTTTCTTTAATTATTACAGTACTTAATGATGGTAATGTTGGTTTGATTCTTTTCCAAATCCATTCAGCTAATACTTCACTAGTAGGATTTTCTAGGCCAGGAATATCGTTTAGATAATGATGATCAAGCAAATTATACACTGGTTTAAAAGCCATTTTTAATTCGCTAAAATCGATTACCCAACCGGCATGAATATCCAATTCTGCTGTTATTTCTAAGCATACTCTAAAAGAATGGCCGTGTAGACGACTGCACTTATGTTCTTTAGCAACATAGGGTAAACGGTGAGCCGCTTCAAATTTAAATTCTTTAAATAGTGTAGTAGTCATAGTAATTCTCAAATTTAACATCAAATCTAATTTTAGATCTAAGTTTATATTTCTATTATTAGTTAAATAACATATTTAAAATCTTTATTGTAAACTAATATTTTTTTTAAACGCTAAATTATTAGTCAAAATTTTATTTATTTATTTTAGATATATAAATAACTGCTTAGTAACTTTAGTTATTTATTATCCCTAAGCTTTATTTAATCATTAGAAGATATAATAGTAACGTAGTGACTATTCCTTATTTAGATCGTCTTTTATACTTCTGATACCGGACATGCGATGACTACTCAAGAAGATTTAGATTCATTGCTCTTATTTACACCTGAGCAACTTGAACATTTAAAAAAAATGAGTATGGATTTTAATGCCACCCAGCTAACTTGGATTTCAGGATATTTTTTTGGTTTGGCCAATTTACAGACATCTACGATCGTTGCTAGTGTTCCAAAGTTACTTACACAGTCATTAACCACTATTACATTAATTTCTGCCTCGCAAACTGGCAATGCTCGTCAATTAGCTCAACTATTATATAATGATCTTCGAGAAGCTAAATTAACAGTCAACTTATCTAATGCCAGCGATTATAATTTTAAGCAAATTAATAAGGAAACATTTTTAGTAGTGATAACTTCTACTCACGGAGAAGGTGAACCACCTGATGAAGCATTAGGATTATATAAATTTCTCATGTCAAATAACGCCCCAAATTTTAAAAATACTGCTTTTGCAGTATTTGGTCTTGGTGATACTTCTTACGAATTTTTTAGTCAAATTGGTAAAGATTTTGATACTCGTTTTGCTGAATTAGGTGCTGAACGTTTGTTAGATCGGGTGGATGCGGATATAGAATATCATGAACAAGCTGTCGTTTGGCGCAAGCAGTTAACAGAAATTTTAAAAATGCGCATTTTATCAAATCCATCACCTAACAAAGGTATAAGAGGAGCAGACAATAGTATAAACAAAATATACAGAAATGTATATAACAAAGAAAATCCATTTTCGACTAATATTTTAATTAATCAAAAAATTACAGGACGTTATTCTGATAGAGATGTGCGACATATTGAAATTAATCTAGGTAATTCGGACTTGTGTTATCAACCTGGCGATGCAGTGGGTATTTGGTATGAAAATGACATAGTTTTAGTACAGGAGATTATGGAATTACTAGGACTACAATACGATGAGCTAGTTAATGTTGGAAATGAAACTTTATCATTAAATGATGCATTGAAAAAATACTTTGAATTAACTGTAAATACACCAAAAATAATTGAAAAATATGCCATTCTATCATCTAATGATATGTTGTTAAAATTAATTAATAATAAATTAAAATTAAAGAGTTACGCACAAAGTGTTCCAATAGTTGATATGATGCGTCAAGCACCAACTTTATTGAAATCTGAGCAGTTGCTTACTTTATTGCGTCGATTAACTCCGCGCCTTTATTCAATTTCATCAGCTCAATCGGAAAATGAAACAGAAGTACACATTACTGTTAGTGTAGTTCGTTATAAAATTAATGAACGTGCACGAGGAGGTGGAGCATCTACTTTTTTAGCTGATCGTATAGCAGAAAATGATGTTATTCGAATTTTTATTGAAAGCAACCAAAATTTCCGATTACCAATTGATTTAAATACCCCAATTATTATGATTGGTTCGGGGACTGGCATCGCTCCTTTTCGTGCTTTTATGCAGCAACGAATTAAAGATAAAGCGATAGGTAAAAATTGGTTATTTTTTGGCAATCCTCACTTTACTGAGGACTTTCTTTATCAGCTAGAATGGCAAAAATATGTAAGAGATGGTCTGCTAACTAATATTGATTTAGCTTGGTCACGTGATCAGCTTGAAAAGGTGTATGTGCAAGATAAAATTCGGGAAAAAGGTGATGAAGTATGGCATTGGATTAAAGAAGGTGCACACCTCTATGTTTGTGGTAATGCTAAACATATGGCTAAAGACGTTGAGCATATATTGCTAGAGATATTAGTTAAACATGGCGAAATGACGTTTGAAATGGCTCATATATTTTTAAATAAATTACGTACTGATCGCCGTTATCAAAGAGATATTTACTAATGAGCAAAACATATCCTAGACCGCTAGTTGTTCAAGAAAATCTATCAGATGCAGAGCGTCTTAAAAAACAAAGTAATTATTTACGTGGTACTATTGCTCAAGATTTAGATGATGGTTTAACAGGTGGTTTTAGAGGAGACAATATTTTTTTAATCCGATTTCATGGTATGTATCAGCAAGACGATCGTGACATTCGCACTGAGCGTGCAGCGCAAAAACTCGAACCACGTCATGCAATGATGTTACGCTGTCGGTTGCCTGGTGGTGTAATTACACCTACACAATGGTTAGCAATTGATACATTTTCTCATGAACACACGTTTTACAATAGTATACGTTTAACCAATCGTCAAACTATTCAATTACATGGAATTTTAAAAAAACATGTAAAAGCATCGCACTGTATGCTGAATGCAGTAGGATTAGATGCCTTGGCAACCGCTAACGATGTTAATCGAAATGTATTGTGTACTTCGAATCCCTTAGTATCAGAACTGCATGCGCAAGTATATGAGTGGGCAAAAAAGCTTTCCGAACATCTATTACCTCAGACACGTGCATATTCTGAAATCTGGTTAGATCAAAGTAAGTTAGAAACTGCGGATAGCGAACCCATACTTGGTGAAACTTATCTTCCGCGTAAATTTAAAACAACTTTAGCAATACCGCCTTATAACGATGTTGATGTACATGCAAACGATCTGAACTTTATTGCTATTGCAAAACAAGGAAAGTTAATAGGTTTTAACGTATTGGTAGGCGGTGGATTATCAATTGAACACGGCAAAAAAAATACTTATGCACGTACTGCTAGTGAATTTGGTTTCTTGCCTGTAAATAAAATACTTGATGTTGCGACGGCGGTCGTTACTACGCAACGGGATTGGGGTAATCGTACTGATCGGAGTAACGCTAAAACTAAGTATACATTAGAGCATGTAGGTATTGAAATTTTTAAAAAAGAAGTTGAGAAACGTGCTGGTTTAAAATTTAAGTCGATCTTACCGTATAACTTTACTACAAGAAGTGATCGTTTAGGTTGGGTTAAAAGTATTAATAATGAGTGGCATTTAACATTATTTATCGAAAATGGACGTTTGTCAAATTATCCATCATCGTCACTAAAGCACGGTATTTCGGAAATAGCTAAGATACACAAAGGTCATTTCCGTTTAACTGCTAACCAAAATTTAATTATTGCTAATGTGCCAGAAGAGCAAAAAATAAATATTGAACATATAGCTAATAAATATGGCTTATTGAAAAAAATTACAAAACAACGCGAAAATTCTATGGCCTGTGTATCATTTCCAACTTGTCCACTTGCAATGGCTGAAGCTGAACGCTTTTTGCCATTATTTTTAACTAAAGTTGAAGAAATTATGCATAAATATAGTATGGATCAAGAATATATCGTGTTACGTGTTACCGGTTGTCCTAACGGTTGTGGTCGTGCCATGTTAGCTGAATTAGGGCTAATAGGTAAAGGACCTGGACGTTATAATTTACATATTGGTGGTAATCGTATTGGCACCCGTATTGCTCGTATGTATATTGAAAATATTAAAGAAAATGAAATTCTTAAAAATATTGATCAATTAGTAGCACGTTGGGCTGATGAGCGTAATATTGATGAAAATTTCGGTGATTTCGTGATTCGTGTAGGTATTATCAGAGCTGTTGTAGATCCCGCACGCGATTTTTGGAATTAGGATTTTGTATGGCAAGAATAGATTTATCAAAATTGAATAATCTATCGAAAATCGATCGTATTCAAGCATTGGCAGAATTTAATATAAAATTGGAGAAATATTCTGCCCAAGAACGTGTGAGTTGGGCGTTGCAGACATTACCAGACGTGCCCGTACTTTCCTCTAGTTTTGGAATTCAAGCAGCAGTTTTACTGCATATGCTTACACAGCAGCATCCTAAAATTCCAATAATATTAAATGATACAGGTTATCTATTTCCTGAAACTTATCATTTTATTGATGAACTTACCGAAAAATTAAATCTCAATCTATATGTTTTTCGCGCTGAAATTTCTCCATCGTGGCAAGAGGCTCGTTATGGAAAATTATGGGAACAGGGTCTTAAGGGCATTGAACGGTACAACCAAATAAATAAAGTAGAACCAATGAATCGTGCTTTACAAACTTTATGTGCACAGACTTGGTTTTCCGGTTTGCGCCGAGAGCAATCGAGTAGTCGTACAAACTTACCAATTTTAGCAATTCAACGTTCTGTCTTCAAAATATTGCCTATTATCGATTGGAATGATTATGAAGTACACAAGTATCTTAAACAGTATGGACTCAAATATCATCCACTTTGGGAACAAGGATACCGATCCGTAGGGGATATTCATACTAGCAGTAAATGGCATGCAAATATATCCGAAGAAAAAACGCGTTTCTTCGGTTTGAAACGCGAATGTGGGCTACATGAAGATTAAACAGTCTTATTTTAAACAGAGTAAGATTTTTTGTCTATTAGTATAGAGAATAGCTAAATACTTTTTTATTTAGCATTAGATATATAAAAATTATATATGAAATTTTCATTGTTTTTAATTATTCAATCGGAAAATAGTTATTACTAAGTAATATGTATTTTAAATAAAAACCATATTTTCATATATTAATTATGACATAAAATTGATGATAGAGTAATGTTATTCCATTTTGTAACTATTTATTCCTATTGATAATTTCAGCTATCAAAATGAGGAAACGTATATTTACTGTACATTATTCTAATATGAGAATGGTTGATGTGGATTACTTACCTCTTTTTATGAATCTTAAAAACCGTTCAGTACTAGTTGTAGGTGGTGGTAATACTGCGGCAAGAAAAGTTAAATTTTTACATCGTGCCGGAGCTCTTATACAAATAGTAGCACATAAGCTAGGAAATGAACTACAAGCGTTACTAAATATTAAAACTATTAAGTGGATTGCGCATAATTTTGATCCAATACAATTAGATAATGTTTTTTTAGTCATTGCTGCAACTGATAATCATGATTGTAATAAACAAATTTTTGAAGCTGCTAATTCTCGATATAAATTTGTAAACGTTGTAGATGACCAAAAAAAATGTAATTTTATCTTTCCTTCAATTGTCGATCGTTCCCCTTTTTTAGTAGCTATTTCTTCTAGTGGAACTGCACCTGTTTTAGCTCGATTATTACGTGAAAAAATCGAATCCCTATTACCTGCTAATTTTGGACAAGTCGCTGAAATAGCGGGTCAATGGCGAGAAACAGTTAAAAAAACATATCGTAAAATATCTGAACGACGTCATTTTTGGGAAGATGTTTTTAATGGTTTATTCACTGGTCAGATAATAAATAGAAAATTTAACGACGCAAATTCTACTTTAAAATATGAACTAGCAAAACATAGAAAAAATCAAGGCCAAATTACGTTAGTAGGTGCTGGTCCTGGTGATAGCGGATTACTAACATTAAGAGGATTACAAGTTATGCAGTTAGCTGATGTAGTCCTATACGATTATCTAGTAAGTGATGAAGTATTAGAGTTAATACGCCGCGATGCAGAACGCATCTGTGTTGGTAAACGTGCTGGCGAACATTCGATCTCTCAGAATAGAATCAATAAGTTATTAGTTAAACTAGCTCAAGAAGGTAAACGAGTAGTGCGTTTGAAAAATGGCGATCCTTTTATTTTTGGCCGGGGAGGAGAAGAATTACAAGCTGCACAAATTGCTGGTATTCCATTTCAGGTAGTACCAGGAATTACTTCTGGTATAGGTGTCACAGCTTATGCTGGCATTCCTTTGACTCACCGTGAGTTTGCACATAGCGTATTGTTTATTACTGGCCAGTGTTGCGCAAATAGACAAGAGATACACTGGCCATCTTTAACAACCTCATTTTACCAAACTATTGTAATTTATATGGGGACACTCAAGGCGAGAGAAATAAAGACAGCGTTAATTACATATGGACGTGATCCTATAACACCCGTTGCAGTGATCAGCTGTGGTACACGACAAAATCAACAGGTTTTAATTGGTACGTTAAAACAACTTGACATACTTGTTGCAACTGCTCCTAAACCATCAATCTTAATCATAGGTGAAGTGGTCAAATTACATAAAAGGTTAGCTTGGTTTTAACATAAGATATTTTTAACAGTTTGATATATATAATATAATATTATTATTTTTTTTAAGGAATATTATGAAGCAAAACCATCTGACTCATCTCCATCAACTAGAGGTAGAGAGTATTCATATTATACGTGAAGTAGTAGCAGAATTTAGTAATCCAGTAATGATGTATTCAATAGGTAAAGATTCTTCGGTCATGTTACATTTAGCACGTAAGGCCTTTTATCCCGGTATGCTACCGTTCCCTATATTACATATTGATACTGGATGGAAATTTAAAGCAATGTATGAATTTCGTGACCGTATAGTAAAAGAGATAGGAGCCGAATTATTGGTGTATCGTAATCCAGAAGGTGTAGCAATGAATATTAATCCTTTTATTCATGGTAGTGCTAAATACACTGATATTATGAAAACTGAAGCATTAAAACAGGCTTTAAATAAATATAGCTTTGATGCAGCTTTTGGTGGAGCCCGTCGTGATGAAGAGCAATCTCGAGCTAAAGAACGGATATATTCATTTCGTGACCGTTTTCATCGTTGGGAACCTAAAAATCAACGTCCAGAATTATGGCATAATTACAATAGTAAAATTAATAAAGGAGAAAATATTCGTGTTTTTCCACTTTCTAACTGGACTGAATTAGATATTTGGCAATATATTTTTTTAGAAGGGATCACAATTGTTCCTTTGTATTTTGCTGCATTACGTTCAGTCTTAGAGCGGAATAGTATGCTGATCATGATTGATGATGATCGTATTAATCTACAATTAGGTGAAGTAATTAAACAACGTATAGTGCGTTTCCGAACCCTTGGTTGTTGGCCTCTAACTGGAGCAATAGAATCAAAAGCTGAGACATTACCACAAATTATTGAGGAAATGTTAGTATCAGCTAACAGCGAACGTCATGGTCGTGTTATTGATTATGATCAAAATACTTCAATGGAACTAAAGAAACGTCAAGGCTATTTCTAAGGTGGTATAGATGAATAGTATTACTGTAAAACAGATTGCTGATAAAGGTGGCATAGAAGCCTGGTTAGTTGAACAAAAATATAAAAATTCACTCCGTTTTATGACATGTGGCAGTGTAGATGACGGTAAAAGTACGTTAATTGGTCGGTTATTACTCGATACTGGACATATTTATAAAGATCAACTTTCATCTTTATATCGTGATAATAAACGTCATGGCACACAAGGAAAAAAACTTGATTTAGCTTTACTAATAGATGGGTTACAAGCTGAACGTGAACAAGGTATTACCATTGATATTGCTTATCGTTATTTCTCTACTGAAAAATGCAAGTTTATCATTGCTGACACGCCAGGACATGAACAGTATACTCGTAATATGGCGACAGCTGCTTCTACTAGCGATTTAGCTATTTTATTAATCGATGCATTGAAAGGTCTATTAGATCAAACGCGTCGACATAGTTTTATATCTGTATTATTAGGTATTAAACATTTAGTGGTAGCTGTTAACAAAATGGATTTAATACAGTATAGAAAAGAAATCTTTGAAAAGATAAAAAAAGATTATTGCGATTTTGCTACTCAGTTATCTGAAGATCTTAATATAAAGTTTGTGCCAATATCAGCATTAGAAGGCGATAACGTAGCTATATCGAGTCACAATATGAAATGGTATACTGGTCCAACATTGATTGAAATATTGGAAATGACAAATGTTAATCGTATGAATGATAATCAACCTGTACGTTTTCCAGTGCAATATGTTAACCGGCAAAATTGTAAATTTCGTGGTTATTCCGGCACTCTAATTTCTGGAATGTTGCATGTAGGACAATGTTTAAAAGTATTACCATCTAGAGTTCACACTACTATAGCACGTATAGTAACATTTGATGGAGATCTACAAAAGGTAAGTTCTGGTGAAGCAATAACTTTAATATTTAAAGATGAAATTGACGTTAGTCGTGGCGATTTATTAGTTGATTCAAAAGATACTACTATAAAAGTAGTGCAATCTGCAACTGTTGATGTGGTATGGATGGTAGAACAACCATTAAAAGTAGGCCAAAATTATGAGGTAAAAATAGCTAATAGAAAAACTCGAGTTAGCATAGAAAAAATTTTCTACCAAATAGCAATAAATACATTACAAAAACATATTACTGATAAAATTTCACTTAATGGTATTGGTTTAGTTGAAATCTCTTTTGAGGAACCGATGGCCTTAGATGAATATCATCAAAATCGAGTTACTGGCGGTATGATCTTTATCGATCGAATAAGCAATAATACTGTAGGAGCAGGTATGATTAATCAACTGCAACTAAAGGGTTATCAGAACCACGAGTATAGTAATTTTGAGTTAGAATTGAATAATTTTATTTGTCGTTATTTTCCACACTGGCATACTCGAAATTTATTAGGTCGTAATTAATGAAATTGTATGATCATAATTTAGTATGGCATAAGTCTAAAATAACGCGTATTGATCGCGAGTATCGACATGGTCATCAAAGTATTCTACTTTGGTTCACTGGACTTTCAGGTTCCGGAAAATCTACTTTAGCTAATTCGCTGGAGCAACAATTTTATCAATTAGGTATTAGTACTTATTTAATAGATGGTGATAATATACGTCATGGTTTATGTCGTGATCTTGGATTTAGTAATAGTGATCGAAAAGAACACATTCGTCGTGTTGGAGAAGTAGCAAAACTCATGGTTGATGCAGGGCTAGTAGTATTAGTGGCGTGCATTTCTCCGTTTTCTTCTGAACGGAAAATGGTGCGTAATTTATTAGGAAAAGGCCATTTTATTGAAATATATGTTGACACTCCATTGCAAGTATGCGAAGAACGTGATCCTAAAAATTTATATAAAAAAGCACGTTCTGGTCAACTGCTCAATTTTACTGGACTAGATAGCTTATACGAAATACCAAACAATCCAGAGATTCATGTTGATGGAGAGAAACCAATTAACGTCTTGAATATTCAAGTGTTAAATTTTTTACGTCAACGTAATATTATTAATTTTTAAAAAACTTTTAATAGCATTCATGTTACTTACTTTAGTATCGAAAATTTTTTGAATACTTAATCATTTCTATACTATAAAGATCAGATTCTATCTAAATCATAGTGATTCATATTCATAATATAGGTTAAATTATTTTAATAATACATATATTATCACATATGTTATGTATACACATTTTATTGAAATTTTCAAAAATAATTATAGGGAATAATTGAGCTGTATTTAGGGAGGTAGTAGGATGGGAAAGCAATTATTTGGATTCTACTTATGCTACTTGGATGGCTACAATATTCCTTATGGTTAGGAAAAAATGGCATACATGATTACATGCGTATCAATAGCGCTGTATTGTCACAGCAAGTAAACAATGCTAAACTTAAAGCACGTAACCGTCAGTTATTTATTGAAATTGATGAACTTACTACGGGATATGAAACACTTGAAGAACATGCACGTAATGAACTAAATATGATCAAACCGGGTGAGGTTTTTTATCGTTTAGTACATATACCGCAATAGATGATAAATAGATCATTATATATAATATTAGGCATACAAATTGGTAATAATTAATTATGAATAGCTGTTCTATAGGGATAGATATCATTGCCTTGGTACCTGCTGCTGGTATCGGTAGTCGTATGCAAACTATATGTCCCAAACAATATCTAACTATAGGTCAATCTACAGTACTTGAACATAGTATTACCTGTTTATTATCACACTCGCAAATCAAAAAAGCAGTAGTAGCACTGAGTATAAATGATGGTTGGTTTGATGCATTACCGTTCTCAAAAGATTCGCGAGTACTTCGTGTGATAGGTGGTACTACACGTGCAGAATCGGTTTTAGCATGTTTAGTAGCTGTCAAATCTAATTGGGTATTAGTACACGATGCAGTACGTCCTTGTTTACATATGGATGATTTAAAACGTTTATTAGCTTGTCGTAGCCAGGACAATAAAATTGGTGCGATTTTAGCAGTCCCAGTGAATGATACTATCAAGCGAAGTATGAGAGGTAAAGCTGTTATTTCATGTACTATCGAACGTCAAAATTTGTGGCATGCTTTAACACCTCAATTTTTCCCTTATCTTTTGTTAAAAAATTGTCTTATATATGCTATAAATAAAGGTGCTATAATTACCGATGATTCTTCAGCTCTTGAATATTGCGGTTATTATCCCGATTTAATCAGTGCGCGAAATGATAACATTAAGTTAACTCAACCAGAAGATTTAGCATTAGCCGCTTCCTATCTTAACTATATTTAAAAATCAGAATATGATACGTATAGGTCATGGTTTCGATATTCATGCATTTGGGGGTAATAGGCCCTTAGTAATTGGAGGTGTAAATATCCCTTTTAAACAGGGAGTTGTTGCACATTCTGATGGTGATGTAGCATTACATGCTTTGATGGATGCATTGCTTGGTGCTCTTGCAATGGGAGATATTGGAGAAATCTTTCCTAATACAGAACAAAAATTTAAAAACGCAAATAGTCGTGATTTATTGCGTAAAATTTGGCATTTGATTCAACTTAACAGCTATATAATCGGTAATCTTGACCTAACTATTATTGCTGAAGCACCTAAAATGTTGTTATATATCCCACAAATGCGAATCAATATTTCTAAAGATCTCGGTTGTGACGTTCATCGTATTAGTATTAAATCAACTACGAATGAAAAATTAGGTTTTATTGGTCGAGGTGAAGGAATTGCTTGTGAAGCTCTTTCTCTATTAAAATACCATAATAAACAATAAATTCTAAGTTTAGACTTAATAGCTGTCAATTCGATGGTAATGCAACACTCTTGTTTTTCTTGTGTCACAGATTATAGCAAGAATTTTGAGTTATTGTTTTAAAAAGAATTTTGATTCCATCACATTGATGTTAAATATTATTTAAGAATAAAATAAGAACTTTTCATATAAGTTGGCAATGATTCTGTAATACTTACCTATAAAAATTTACCGCTATACAACAATTCCCATCATTAACTTTTGTATGCGTATGTAAAATTTGAGCTATATCTCAATATAGTCGTTAATATATAGCTATCACCATTATTTTGTAGTTGATAAAATGTTTTATCTTTATTTTAAATAAAAATAATAACATTCTATATTACAAATACATTTATAATGTATGATATTCAAAGCAAAAAACTTTTAAAGTTTAATGAATACGAATGATAATAATCAACATTTAATATAAATACATAACTAACTAATTAATTAAAAAAAGGTTTTTAACATTGCTATTGTGGGGGATAGTGGGGAAGCAATAAATATGGAAGGCATAGTCTTTCAATTGCGTTGTTTAACAGTATTTTTATTGGGAAGTGTTTGGTTGATAGGATGTAGCTACTGCACTAGTCCAGCTCCCATTAGACAGATTAAGAATAAAGTAATGTCTACCATAACATCATCTTTAAGTAATACTATGCTAACAAAGCAAAATAAGAAGGAAGTAAATGGATCTAAATCAACTGTTTTCAGTAAAAAACATCAGCTGAATGATCATAAGTATATGGTATATAATAGAAATTATATAAAGATTCCGAAAAAAATATACCATTTTAACATTTACACTGTGCAAAACGATGATACTCTATTCTACATAACCTGGGTTACTGGAAACAATGTTCGTAATTTAGCGAAATATAATAAAATTTCAAAACCTTATATTGTTATTCATGCACAAATATTGAAGGTAAGGGTTAATAAGAAAACTAATAGTAGTAGTTCAATAATTAATAAAAAAAATGATACTCAAAACAATATAGTAAATAATATACAGCAATCAAAAATCAAATGTAATCCTGTTATACAACAACCTATTTGTGCTGTTAATTTAGTAACTGCTTCAGATCACAAATTATTTATCTCAAAGAAACTAAACAATAAAGTGATACTTTCTGTTAGTAAAGCACCTTTAGTTACACAAACCACTAGTTGGTATTGGCCAACTCATGGTAAGATCATTAGCGAATTCTCTTCTGCAGAGCATGGCAACAAAGGAATTGATATTGGCGGTTCATATGGACAGCCTGTTTTTGCTACTGCTTCAGGAAAAGTAGTGTATTCAGGTAATGCACTGCATGGCTATGGTAATTTAATTATTATTAAACATGATAATAATTATTTAAGTGCTTATGCTCATAATAATACAGTATTAGTCAAAGAAAAACAGCAAGTTAAAGCAGGACAAAAAATTGCTACTATGGGTAAAACAGACATTAATTCGGTAAGATTACACTTTGAAATTCGTTATAAGGGCAAATCCGTAAATCCCTTACTTTATTTACCGAAGCAATCATACGGTAGAATGAATTAGTTCTGCTTTTTCATCACGGACAGGAATCGCTTATGAACCATAATAAGCCAGAAATCAATAAGTTAAAGGTTGATTCAGAGTTTGATGAAAATGGATCTGAGGTTTTTGATGAGGAAGTTATTGTTGAAAATGAACCTGTTGATAACGAATTAGCAGAAGATGAATTATTATCTCAGGGTATAACACAATGTGTTTTAGATGCTACACAGCTCTATTTAGCTGAAATAGGTTATTCTCCACTATTAACAGCAGAAGAAGAAGTATTATTTGCACGTCGTGCATTACGTGGGGATATTGCTTCACGTCGTCGTATGATAGAAAGTAATTTACGTTTAGTCGTGAAAATTGCTCGTCGTTATAGTAATCGCGGATTAGCGTTATTAGATCTGATTGAAGAAGGTAATCTAGGTTTAATTCGCACAGTGGAAAAATTTGATCCAGAACGAGGATTTCGATTTTCAACATACGCTACTTGGTGGATTCGTCAGACTATTGAAAGAGCTATTATGAATCAAACTCGTACTATTCGTTTACCAATTCATATTGTAAAAGAGTTAAATGTTTATTTACGTACTGCGCGTGAACTTTCACATAAACTGGATCACGAACCAAGTGCTGAAGAAATTGCACAACAACTATATAAACCTGTTGATGATGTCAGCCGTATGCTTTGTCTTAATGAACGTATCACATCAGTTGATACTCCACTATGTGGAGATTCAGAAAAAGCACTGTTGGATGTCTTAGCTGATGATAAAGATAATGGTCCAGAAGACACTACACAAGACGATGATATGAAACAAAGCATCGTTAAGTGGTTATTTGAACTAAATGCTAAGCAGCGTGAAGTATTAGCACGTCGTTTTGGTTTATTAGGTTATGAGGCATCAACATTAGAAGATGTAGGTCGAGAGATAGGTTTAACTCGAGAGCGTGTTCGTCAAATCCAAGTTGAAGGTTTACGTCGTCTGCGTGAAATTCTGCAAACGCAAGGGCTTAATATAGAATCGCTATTTCAAAAATAATATTATATATGGTCATACATTAATAGTACTATCATATATATATATTAATGCATTGCGTTTTTTTTAATATTTAATTATGAATTAAATAAGACTTTTGAGTCTGTAAATCCACTCAAGAGCCTCTTTAGGGGTCAGGTTGTCCGGATCTATAGCTTCTATATTCTCTTTTATTAATAAGATTTTTTCTTTTGCTAATACAGATAAGGATAATTGTGACCCTTTGTTTATAAATTTCTGAGCGGTAACAGGTGGGCTATCTGATAAACTTTCGAGCTCTTTTAGCTTATATCGTGCACATTTGAGAACTTCTTTGGGTATCCCTGCTAATGCGGCAACGGCTAACCCATAACTTTTACTTGCCGCTCCAGTTCGTACACTATGCATAAAAGCAATTCCATTGCTATGTTCAACGACATCTAAATGTACATTTAATATGCCTTCTATCTCTTCAGGCAATTTAGTTAACTCGAAATAATGTGTTGCAAAAAGTGTCATTGATTTAATATAGTGTGCCAGGCGTTCTGCACATGCCCATGCTAATGATAAACCATCATATGTAGAAGTACCTCTTCCAATTTCATCTACAAGTACTAGACTATTTTTAGTTGCATTATAAAGAATATTAGCAGTTTCGGTCATTTCGATCATAAAGGTTGAACGGCCGGATGCTAAATCATCTGTTGCACCAATACGTGTAAATATACTATCTATTGGACCAATAGCCATTTCCTCTGCAGGTACATAACTGCCAATCCATGCCATAAGAACAATTAGAGCTGTTTGGCGCATATAAGTGCTTTTACCACCCATATTCGGACCAGTAATAATCAGCATATGGTTTTGAGACGACAGAGCAAGAGAATTAGAGATAAAAGGTTGTTTTAAAACTTGTTCAACGACGGGATGTCGTCCATTTTTAATATAAATACCGATGTCTTGCTGTAATATTGGGCAGCAGTAATTAAGAATTTGAGCTCGTTCCGATAGATTTGTTAACACATCTAGTTCTGCTAATGCAGCAGCACTTGCTTTCAGTGCTTCAAGATAAGGTAAAAATTGGTCAAAAAGCTTATCATATAAATTTTTTTCTAGAGCTAGTGCCTTATTTTTAGAATTTATAACTTGATTTTCATATTCTTTTAATTCTGGAATAATATAGCGCTCAACATTTTTGAGAGTTTGACGTCGTATGTAATTTATTGGGACTAAATGACTGTGAGCGCGATTGATTTGAATGTAATAACCATGTACAGCATTGAAATTAACTTTTAAAGTATCTAGGCCTAATTTTTTACGTTCACGAATTTCTAGTTGTTTAAGATAACTATTAGCATCGTTAGCTAGTGAACGATATTCGTCAAGCTTGGTATTATAGCCTGTTGCAATAACACCACCATCTCTTATTAGAGCTGGTGGACATTCAATTATAGCGTTTTCAAGAAGCGCACGTAGCTCATGGAAATAACCTATTTTCAGACGTATGTCAATCAGCTGTTCAACTTCAACATTGGCCAATTGTTTATGTAATTCAGGTAATTGTTGAAAAGTATCACGGATGCGTGCTAGATCACGAGGACGTGCAGTCCGTAATGCGATTCGAGCTACAACACGTTCTAAATCAACAATTTTATGAAGTACAGATTGTATATCTTCACTAATAATTTGTAATTCTCTGATGGATTGTTGTCGTTGTTTAATAATATCAAAATTACGTAACGGCATATGTAACCAGCGTTTTAGCATTCTACTACCCATTGCTGTAACAGTTTTATCTAGTACCGTAATTAACGTATTTTCTATTCCACCTGCTAAGTTTTGAGTAATTTCAAGGTTTCGGCGCGTAGCTGTATCTATCATGATACTATCTTGCTGCCTTTCTATACTGATAGAAGTAATATGAGGTAAAGAACTACGCTGAGTATTTTTGACGTATTGTAATAAACAACCTGCAGCCCGTAGTGCTAAATATGCTTGATGAACTCCAAAACCACTAAGGTCGTAAGTACCAAATTGCATATTAAGTTGTTGGGAAGCAGTATCAATGTCATACTCCCAGAGTGGACGACGACGCAGTCCGTGACGTTGTTCAATGAGTTGCATCGCTTGAAAATTTTCAGGGTATAATAGTTCTACTGGATCAGTGCGATGCAACTCTGCTGCCATTTTCATTTCATCAGTAAGTTCATTTAAGCAAAAACGACCAGAACTAATATCTAGTGTAGCATAACCGAAACCTAATTGATTTTGGAAAATAGCCGCGAGTAAATTATCCAATCGATCTGGTAATAATTCTTCATCACTAATAGTTCCTGGTGTTACAATTCGAGTAATTCTACGTTCAACTACACCTTTATGAGATATAATATCATTAACTTGTTCACAGATAGCTACTGATTCCCCTAGTTTTATTAGTTTTGCTAAATAACTTTCTATACAATGATAAGGCACACCAGCCATTGGAATAGGTGCACCTCCTGAATAACCGCGTTTAGTTAATGAAATATCTAATAACTGGGAGGCGCGCTTAGCATCATCATAAAAAAGTTCGTAAAAATCACCCATACGGTAAAATAGTAAAATATCGGGATTCTCAGATTTGAGTTTTAGATATTGTTGTATCATTGGTGTATGAACATTAGAGTTCATCTCAATTTATCCTTTGATTTTTAAAATATTTTTGCTTAATGATTTAGTGCTAAATAACACATGATTTTTATAGAATTCTAATGTATTTTTGTAGATAAATTAGTTTTTGATATATAAATTATATTATAAAAACAATCATTTTAATATATGGACTTTTTGTTTTAGTATATTAGCTAAACTTTTATTTCAATAAACTAAATCGATATTTCATATATATACCAATTAATTTAAGATACACGAATAATCATAATGAAATTACATTCATTTTAAAAATGAATTTTTTATAAATACAAACCTTTTAAATTAAATTTAATATAAATTATTAGTTAATTTAAATATATGAGATTATTTTAATATCTATTATTATTATCAATTTTATGATTTGATTTTTTATAAAATAGTAAATCAAAACTTCATAAATAATTTTTCCATCAATTTAACAGCTCTTCATAATTAAATAATTATTCATATTAGAAAGTTAGCTTGCCTATCTTTAGAGATTGATCTGTTATCGTATAAGAATTGTAAAATGATACTAAATTTGAGAATAAAAATGATTCAATATTCATGATTGAGTTTCAAAGTATGTATAAATATTTTATATGTTCACAAGAAACGTTCTCATATAATAGGAAAAAATAATGTATGATAAGAAATCATATTGGTTAAGTAAATGTATTGGTAAAAAATTAAGATGTCGTAGAGAAAAAGTTACTGTAGCCGAATCTTGTACTGGCGGATGGATTGCTAAAGTACTTACAGATATTCATGGCAGTTCTAAATGGTTTGAACGTGGATTTATAGCTTATAGTAATGAAGCAAAACAGCAGATGCTTGGTGTACAAGCTGCTACGCTTGCATACTATGGTTCAGTTAGCAAGCAGACTGTATCTGAAATGGTTCTAGGTGCCTGCAAGGCTGCTTCGGCAGAATATGGTATCGCCGTCAGTGGGATAGCAGGGCCAAATGGTGGTACTTTAACTAAGCCAGTTGGTACAGTATGGTTTGCAATTACTGGTCCTGATAGACAAATATTCACTTATCTCAATATGTTTTCAGGTACTCGCAGTACAATACGTGGTCAATCAGTTATCCGAGCATTGCAAGTGTTACATGATCAATTTCTAAAAAATTTTAGTTGATACTGTATGAGCATACAGTATAATTAATCATTAAATATGTATTAAAACAATATCGTTAGTTCATGTAGCACTACCTGGGAGCAAGTAAGTAATGTAGGAGTAGTAGATAATGGCGATTGACGAGAATAAACAGAAAGCATTAGCGGCTGCATTAAGTCAAATTGAAAAACAGTTTGGTAAAGGATCTATCATGCGATTAGGTGAAAATCGATCAATGGATATTGAAACCATCTCTACTGGTTCACTATCATTAGATATTGCACTGGGTGCAGGTGGTTTACCAATAGGCCGTATTGTTGAAATTTATGGGCCGGAATCGTCTGGTAAAACCACTTTGACTTTGCAGGTCATTTCTTCAGCTCAAATTCAAGGGAAAACGTGTGCTTTTATTGATGCTGAACATGCACTTGACCCTACTTATGCCAAAAAATTAGGTGTGGACATTGATAATTTACTATGTTCACAACCAGATACTGGTGAACAGGCATTAGAGATATGTGATGCACTAGCTCGCTCAGGTGCTGTTGACGTAATCATTGTCGACTCTGTAGCTGCATTAACGCCGAAAGCAGAAATTGAAGGTGAAATTGGTGATTCACATATGGGTTTAGCAGCACGTATGATGAGTCAAGCAATGCGTAAATTAGCAGGTAATTTAAAACAATCTAATACATTGTTGATTTTTATTAACCAAATTCGTATGAAAATCGGTGTTATGTTTGGTAATCCAGAAACTACTACCGGTGGAAACGCATTAAAATTTTATGCGTCGGTTCGTCTTGATATTCGCCGCATTGGTGCTATCAAAGAAGGCGATGAAGTCGTAGGTAGCGAAACTCGAGTAAAAGTAGTTAAAAATAAAGTCGCTGTACCATTTAAACAGGCTGAATTTCAGATTATGTATGGTGAAGGTATTAACACTTTTGGTGAATTATTAGATTTAGGTGTAAAATATAAAATGATAGAGAAAGCAGGCGCTTGGTATAGTTATAATGGTAATAAAATTGGCCAAGGTAAAATGAACGCCACTAATTTTCTTAGAGCAAATGTGCTGATTGCAAACGAAATTGATAAAAAATTACGTAATTTGCTCTTAACAGGCACAAAAATGGAGATAGATGCAATAGATGTCTTTGCTGAAGAAAATAAAAAATTCATTGAAAATAAAGAGAAGCTTTGATAAATTTTATAAAAGAGGCATGTCTAATTTTTATATGTATCTTCCTTCTAAATATTCTATTTTAATAGATATCTTTTAAAAAGATACCATCTAAACATTTTATTAAAATAATTAGCAATATAATATATTAACTTTATTGAAGTTGTTAAAATATTTTTTTAAAAATACGCAGAAGATTAATTACATATAATAACAAATTAAATGACACAGTAAAAATAGCATTATAATAATCCAATTTATTTTGAATGGTTGAAATAAATTTAACTTTCAATAAATTATTTAAAGCATATTTATTATTAATTTAGATTCAAATCTTATCTTCCACAATTAATGCTAAACTATATTGGCATTGTATAATATATGCAGATTATCATTGAAAGAAAATTTTGTAAGAATGGTTTTTAGGAAATTTATGAGCAAAAGTACTGATGAAATTCGTCAAACGTTTTTAAATTTTTTTCACACTAAGGGGCATCAAATTATTTCTAGCAGTTCCCTTATACCAGATAATGATCCCACGATGTTGTTTACAAATGCAGGGATGGTACAGTTTAAAAATGTTTTTATTGGTCAAGATAGGTGCGATTATAAACGTGTAACTACTTCACAACGTTGTGTACGTGCTGGTGGCAAACATAATGATCTTGAAAATGTTGGTTATACAGCTCGTCATCATACTTTTTTTGAAATGTTAGGAAATTTTAGTTTCGGTGATTATTTTAAGAAAGAGGCTATTAGTTATGCTTGGGAATTATTAACCTCTAATCAATGGTTTAATTTACCAAAAGAGCGTCTATGGATTACTGTCTATGAAAACGACGATGAAACGCTAGGAATTTGGAAAAATAATATTGGTGTCGCTACAGACCGTATTATTTGTATTGGTAATAATAAAGGCGATGCTTATTCATCAGACAACTTCTGGCAGATGGGTGATACCGGTCCATGTGGTCCTTGTACTGAAATTTTCTATAATCATGGTGATGATATTTCAAAAAATCCACTCTCGGTTTCTGAAGATAATCGTGATCAATGCATTGAGATTTGGAATATTGTATTTATACAATTTAATCGTCACCCTGATGGTTCCATGACACTACTAAAAAAACCATCAATTGATACAGGAATGGGACTGGAACGTCTTGCTGCTGTATTGCAGAATGTACATTCAAATTATGAAATAGATTTGTTTAAAAAGCTTATTAATCGCATCAAAAAGATAATTGGATTAGATGATGATTTTCATAGCCAATCGCTGTATGTTATTGCTGACCATATACGTTCATGTGCTTTTTTAATTGCTGATGGTGTAATACCATCAAATGCATATCGTGGTTATGTTCTACGGCGTATTATTCGTCGAGCAGTTCGACATGGTAATAAAATAGGCATCAAGGAAACTTTTTTCTATAGATTTATTACACCTCTTATAGAGGTCATGGATCATGTAGCTAACAATATAAAGTACAAACAAGTATATATTGAAAATATTCTAAAAGAAGAAGAAGAACAATTCTCCAAAATCCTGACACGTGGTTTAGTAATATTAGATGAAAAATTGTCCAACCTAACAAACAATACTGTTGATGGTCAAACTGTATTCGATCTTTATGACACTTTTGGATTTCCGATGGATTTGACAGAAGAAATATGCCGTGAGCGTAACTTGAAAATTGATAAAAATGGTTTTGAAATAGCTATGAAACAACAACGTCAACGTGCATATAGAGCAGAAAATATTTTTAAAGCTAATTACAATAACACCATTTGTATTGATATAGAATCTAACTTTAAAGGTTACGAGCAGTTAAACGTCGACTCTACTGTACAAGCAATATTTGTTAATTGCCAAAAAGTTCATCAAATTTTTTCTGGTCAAAATGCTGTAGTATTTTTAAATGAAACACCATTTTATAGTGAATCTAGTGGTCAGATAGGTGATACAGGTATACTAATAGGTAATAACACTGAATTTAATGTTGAAAATACTCAAAAATATAACAAAGCTATCGGTCATATTGGCCAATTGAAAACAGGTAATTTATGTATTGGTGATCATATAAATGCACAGGTTAATGAAGTTCGTCGTAAATGCATTAGTCTGAATCATTCAGCCACACATTTATTGCATACGGCACTGCGCGAAGTACTCGGAGAACATGTAGTGCAGAAGGGATCATTAATAAATGATAAATATTTACGTTTTGATTTTTTTCATTTTGAAGCTTTAACACCTCAACAAATTTGTAATATTGAAAATATTGTAAATAAGCAAATACGTTATAATCTTAAAGTAAAAAATGAAATTGTAAATTTCGATATAGCAAAGAAGAAGGGAGCAATAGCATTGTTTGGTGAAAAATATGATCAGTACGTGCGCTTATTGACCATAGGTAATTTTTCAAGTGAACTGTGTACCGGAACCCACGTTATGCGTACTGGTGAAATCGGTTTATTTTTTATTCAGTCTGAATCGAGTGTAGCAATGAAAGTGCGTCGTATTGAAGCCTTTACAGGTGAAATTGCATTAGAGCAAGTACATTTTCAAAAAAGGCAAATACAAGATGTAATGCGTTTAGTAAAAGCGAATCAAAGTAATTTTAAAGAAAAAATTTGCAGTATGCTTGATTATCTACGTACATTGGAAAAGGAATTAAAAGAGTTGCAAGAGCAACACGTTATACGTGAAAGCATTGTACTAAGTAAAAAAGCTGTTGAACTGAAAAGTACTAAATTGCTAGTAAGTAAATTAGAAGATGTTAAACCTACAATGTTGCGTAATATAATGGATAAGCTCAAAGCTCAACTGGGATCAGCTATCATTGTACTAGCAATTGTTTCTAAAGGTAAAATTTCATTGATAGCTGGTATAACACCGGATTTGACAAAAAAAATTCAAGCTATTGATTTAATAAATGAATTAGTAAAAAAAGTTGGTGGAAAAGGTGGTGGGCGACCTGATATAGCTCAAGCTGGTGGTGGAATGAATATACAAGCTTTAGGTAATGCATTATCTAGTGTACATACTTGGGTAAATAATCGACTTTAAAAAAAACAATATTAAGCATCGTACAAACAAACGCTAAAGTAATGATGAAGTCTGGTTAATGTAAAATTATTTGGCTAAACTAACTATCGGGAACATGTATTAGGCGTAATAAAGCGCATGAATATATTTATCATAAGCATTTTTCAGCATCATATGATGAGTGTAGGCGAAAAACTTACAGGCCAGACTTTTTATAATACTTCAAGGAGCAAAGAATGCTTATTCTAACTCGTCGAGTTGGTGAGACTCTCGTAATTGGCGATGAGGTAACTGTAACGGTGCTGGGAGTAAAAGGTAACCAAGTACGTATAGGTGTTAGCGCACCTAAAAAAGTTTCGGTACATCGTGAAGAAATATATCAGCGTATTCAAGCTGAAAAAACTCAAACCTCGAATTATTAACGGATTGACAGTGCTTCACGTAATTTTTTGACGCACTGTCAATATTTATTTTTTGTGTTTGTTTCGTTATATTAGCTTAATATGTATAAATATACTATAAGTTTTTAAAAACCATTTGACTTATAAATATAGAGAAGTAACATACTTTGTATAATAATAGTAGACAGTATAGAATAAATATAGTTGTTAATAGACTTGAAAAGGTGAGATGGCCGAGAGGTTGAAGGCGCTCCCCTGCTAAGGGAGTATGTGGTTACGCACTGCATCCGGGGTTCGAATCCCCGTCTCACCGTCATTATTATATCATGCATCCATAGCTCAGCTGGATAGAGTACTCGGCTACGAACCGAGCGGTCGGAGGTTCGAATCCTCCTGGATGCACACTGGTCTTGATCTAAATTAATTTTTATTAATATAACGAACGGTATTATTGTGCATTTTTAAAAATCATCAGTTGTTTGATGTAATTACAACATTATATTTTAAATTTACATTTAAATTTATTTAAATACATGATGAATATTGATTCAGGAATTTAAAATATTGTATTTAGATTAATATATAGAATATCAGTAAGTTTTTTTCATAGAATATAAGTTTTATGTATTCATTCATCTGATAGAATAAAATCTGTATGTTTCTATCATGGTTAATATAGTATTTAAATTAAATGTTGAATAATAGCGCAAAGATATTAAATTTCATTACTGATAGGTTATCATCATGTCATATAGTTAGCTAAAAATATTAATGGGATTTGAATAATTAGCATATTATCTTTACAGATATATTTTAAATATAATCAAAAGACTCGTTTTTATTAGATATTAAAAAAATAATTATACGTAATAATAGCCTTATATTATTAAGATTATAAAAATCAAGCATTATAGTGTTCAGCGATTAAGAAAGATATAAATACAATGAATTATTATTATATTGTAGTGAAAATTTTAGTATAAGTTATCTTCTAGTACTAACGAATTGAATAATATAAAAGTATACATATTCCTACCTTTAAATCTACATTAATATTAGTTGTTAATTCAATATTTCTAAACGTTACGTTATCTTATTCATGTCATTAGTGTTTCATAACGTATATAGTAGTAAGTAAAAAATGTATTTGTATCTTCAACTTTACCAAAACAAATTTATCTAGAAAAAAATAAATTCTTTCCGCAGCAGGAGGTTAATGTGATTCCGGACGTATCAAAAGCGCTCTGCTGGTTGGAAGCTCACCCCGATGTATTAAAGAATATTTGTCGTGGTATTGAGCGTGAAACATTACGCGTAAAACCAGATGGTTACCTAGCAACTACAAAGCATCCTATGCTTTTTGGATCGCCTTTAAAACATAAATGGATTACTACAGATTTTGCTGAAACTTTATTAGAATTTATCACACCTGCAAACAAAAAGATTGATTATATGTTGGCATTTTTACGTGATATACATCGTTATGTATCAAAAAATCTTGATTGTGAACTTATGTGGCCTTTTAGTATGCCATGTATTATTAATGATATCAATAATATTGAACTTGCTCAATATGGTGATTCTAATATTGGAAAAATGAAAACATTATACAGAAAAGGATTGAAAAATCGTTATGGTGCCTTAATGCAGATGATTTCAGGAGTGCATTATAATTTTTCATTACCATTATCATTTTGGCAAGAACGCGAAGGTATACAAGATGTAAAAAGTGGTAAGAGGATCATTTCCTCTGGTTATTTGCGTTTAATTCGCAATTACTATCGTTTTGGTTGGATAATTTCGTATTTATTTGGTGCTTCACCTGCTATTTTTTCTTCTTTTTTACAAGACAATGCTAAAATTGAATTACCGTTTCAACGTAATAATGAAAACACATTATTTTTGCCGTATGCCACATCTTTACGGTTAAGTGATCTGGGCTATACAAACAACTCGCAGAATATTTTAGGTATAACTTTTAATTCATTAGAAAGTTATCTTAATATTTTAAAAAAGGCACTTAAAATGCCATTAGAAAGATATGTAGCGATGCATACTAAGGACAAAAATGGTAATTGGCTACAACTTAATACAAATTTTCTACAAATCGAAAATGAATTATATACGCCCATCCGACCAAAGTGTATTGTGTATTCAGATGAAACACCCTCCGAGGCCTTATTACGTAGCGGCATTGAGTATGTTGAAATACGCTCATTAGATGTTAACCCATTTTCTGCTATTGGTATTGATGCTGATCAAACATATTTTTTAGATCTTTTTTTAGTCTGGTGTGTTTTAGCAGATGCACAGGAAATGAGTACCGAAGAACTATTATATATATGTGAAAACTGGAATCGCGTAATAATAGAAGGACGAAAACCAGGACAAGTTATCCTCATTGGTAGCAATAAAAAAACTGAATATACATTAAAACATATAGGTAAAGCACTTTTAGCAGATTTATATCGTATTGCAAAAGTATTTGACAAAAATCAATTGAATAAAAAATATTGTCAAGTCTGTTCTAAACTAACACTATTATTTGACAACCCTAATTTAACTTATTCAGCACGTTTACTTGATGCGATTGAGAAGAATGGTCTAATGAAAACGGGTTTATACTTAGCGGAAAAGTATCATAATCAGTTGTGTAAAGAACCATTAGAATTACTAAGAGAAGATGATTTCAAGCGGCAAGCATATCACTCAATCAAGGCCCAAAAGAAAATAGAAAAAAATGATTTAATTGATTTTGAAAGTTATTTAAAAAATCTTCAAAATTAATATGAAAGAATAATTTTCTTCCAACATATTAGAAATTATGAACATTACTAATAGCATATTGATTAACACATTTAAATTTATACAGAATTAAATTCTTATCAATTAACTGCAATATTATTTACTAAAAAATAAACACTTTTAATATATTTAGCTGTATTAAAAATAACTTAACAATAAATTTATAGAGTTGTTAATAGTAAATTTGCAAAATCACTAAATGTAGTTGAAATATTACTATACATAGTTCTATCTTGTTTCTTAAGTAAGCGTATATTAACTAAACAAAGACAAGCATTCTACGCATTCTTGAAAAAGATAATAAAAAAAGTGATGAAGTATATTATAAAAAATAATAGAAAATTAAATTTTAGTAGGAATTATAAATTGCATTATGTAGTGAAATATATAAGATATTGATCAGGATGAGAAAACAATTATAAGATAAATAATAATTATCAGCATGTTTTAAGATTATTAATTAGAGAAAATTTTATTTTTTTTATTGTTATATTTCTATGTCTAGCAAACATACATTATTATATAATGTCATATTTTTTAGTAGATTATTATCTTATAATACCATGATTAATTTATTTTTTTATTTAATATTTTACCTTGATTATAATTAATAATATTTTATTTATAGGTGTGTTTACATTTTATATTTTACATTTTATATTATGTTTATGGATAATTAGATTATATTGTTAAATACAAAAAATCTGTAAAAGTATTTATTTTTTTTAAATTAATTTTAAATTTTACAATGTTAGTTCAAGACAAAAGAAATATGAAAAAAGATACTTGATATATATATTTTTATATTGATTTAAAAATCAATTACTTCTAATTCAGAAAAGATTATAGTACAATAATTGATCCGTCTTAACATCATGGGTATTAAACATAAAAAATAAATTTCGATGTAAACTCAATTTAATGTGTCATCAAAATTATGAAGACTTTAACTTAAAGTTAATTAACAGTCATAGTATGAGCATACGCTATGTATATATGTAAAGATGCATAGTTATGTTTTTAAAATTAATTGAACATACAGCTATAATTTTAAGTATTATATATGATATAGTGTTTAATTAGTGTAATTTACTATAGTATGTGTTTACTCATACATAAATTATAAAAATTATTGTTTTATATTGAAAATGTAATATTCACATTATATAAAGTTTGATGATTATTAAGTGTGAGTAGATTTAAAAAATGACCTGTTTATGATATTAAAATTAATTAACAATTAAGATCACTCACACTTTCCTTGTCTTGAATTTATTTTGTATGAGTAAAGCGCGAGAGATCTTAATTGTTAAATTTACAAAGTGAGAGCATATGTTTGACAATTTAACTCATCGTTTGTCGCAAACTTTGCGCAATATCAGTAGTCGTGGACGACTAACTGAAGACAATATAAACAATACAATGCGAGAAGTACGTATGGCATTGTTAGAAGCAGATGTAGCGTTACCGGTAGTACGTCAATTTCTCAGCCGTGTTAAAGAAATTGCGATTGGTCAAGATGTCAATAAAAGTCTGACACCTGGTCAAGAATTTATCAAAATTGTTCGTAATGAATTAATAATTACAATGGGAGCTGAAAATAATACGCTTAACCTTAACGTTAACCCGCCAGCTGTAGTGTTAATAGCTGGATTGCAAGGTTCAGGTAAAACTACTAGTGTTGCTAAACTAGGTCGGTTTCTGCGAGAAAAGCACAAAAAAAAAGTTTTAGTAGCTTCAATTGATATTTACCGTCCTGCTGCAATGCAGCAATTAGAATTACTCTCGAAGCAAGCCGGCGTATGTTTTTATCCATCTAATCCTAATGAAAAACCCGTTGAAATCGCAAAAAATTCTTTAAAATCGGCCATAGTTCAGTTTTATGATGTGCTGTTAATAGATACCGCTGGTCGTGTTCATACTGATCCAGTAATGATGAATGAAATTAAACAGGTACATACTGTAATCAATCCAGTAGAAACGCTGCTTGTAGTTGATGCGATGAATGGCCAAGATGCAATAAATGTTGCTAATACTTTTAACGAGATACTATCGCTTACTGGAGTAATATTAACCAAAGTTGATAGTGATTCACGCGGTGGTGCAGCTCTATCAATTCGTCATATTACTGGAAAACCGATTAAATTTCTAGGAACTGGGGAAAAAAATGATATGCTGGAGATATTTTATCCAGATAGAATTGCATCACGTATTCTTGGTATGGGTGATGTATTATCATTAATTGAGGATATTGAAAGCAAAGTAGACAAAATTCAAACAGAAAAATTTGCTAAAAAGATCAAAATTGGTAAAAGTTTTGATTTAAATGATTTCTTAGAACAGTTAAAACAAATGCAAAAAATGGGTGGTATTGTTAAGTTAATGGGTAAGTTACCCGGTATCAGTCAATTACCGAATACATTTAAATCAAAACTAGATGAAAAAGTATTAATGCGTATGGAAGCAATCATCAATTCTATGACACATACAGAACGTCAAAATCCACAAATCATTAAGGGATCACGTAAACGACGTATTGCTATGGGTTGCGGTTTACAAGTACAGGATGTAAATCGTTTATTAAAACAGTTCGATAATATACAGCGAATGATGAAGAAAATGAAAAAAAATAATATTACTAATGCAGTACGTGCCATGAAGGGAATAATACCTCCTAAATTTCTTGGTCACTAATTTAGCGTTTAGCGAAAAATTACAAATAATATTTATTGTTGTATTATCACAGTCAAATGAAAAACTCTTATCAGTTTTTGTATATACTCATTTTCCATTTTTAAGAAAATAAATATTAAGAGGATGTTATGGTAACTATTCGTTTAGCACGTCATGGTTCTAAAAAGCGACCTTTTTATCAAATCGTTGTAAGTGATTCTAGTAAATCACGCGATGGTCGTTTCATTGAACGCGTAGGTTTTTTAAATCCTATCCTTTCCAAAAAATCTGAAAATATGCATCTGAATTTTGAACGTGTAATGTATTGGATAAATAAGGGGGCAACGCTTTCAAGACGTGTTAATACTTTAGTAAAAAAAGAACAAAGCAGACATATTAATATTAGTAACAAGTAACAATGAGTTGTAAAAAAAATATTATGAATGAATTGGTTATAGGTAAAATAGGTACAGCTTACGGTATTCATGGATGGATAAAAATGTTTTCTTTTACTGAAAAAATCGAAAATATTTTCAATTATAAGCCTTGGTTTATCCAGTGCTCTCAAAATCGTAAAAGGAAATGTCTTGAATTAGAAAAATGGAAGTATCATAACGATAGTATAATTATTAAATGTAAAGATATCAATAATAGGAATGCTGCATTAAAATTAACTAATTGCAAAATTACAATTGATTCTAATCAATTAGATATACTTCAAAACGGTAGTTATTATTGGAAAGATTTAATAGGTTGTAATGTAGTTAATCTTCAACACTATAAAATGGGAAAAGTTGTTGACTTGATAGAAACTGGTTCTAATGATGTACTCGTGGTACAAGCCAATGAAAAAGATGCCTTTAATGTTAAAAAAAGATTGATTCCATTTATTGAACCTAATGTTATCAAAACAGTTGATATTAAACATATCATGATTACAGTAGATTGGCATCCTAGTTTTTAGTGTCTAAACAATATTAATTCTAAAGTTATATATGGTGTCCGATGTGGATTGGTGTTATTAGCCTATTTCCAGAAATGTTTTATGCTATTACTGAGTTCGGTATAACTGGTCGGGCAATAAAGAACGGTCTATTACATATTGATAGTTGGACTCCGCGTGATTTTGCATACGATCGGAATCGTACTGTAGACGATCGACCTTATGGAGGCGGGCCTGGCATGTTAATGATGGCACAACCTATACGTGATGCTATTCATGCGGCAAAAATAGTAGGTGAAGGAGCTAAAGTTGTTTATCTTTCTCCTCAAGGACGCAAACTTGACCAACCTGGTGTATTCGAATTAGCAGCTAATAAAAAATTAATTTTAGTATGTGGTCGCTATGAAGGTATTGATGAAAGAGTAATTCACTCAGAAATTGATGAAGAATGGTCAATCGGCGATTACATTCTTACTGGAGGTGAACTGCCAGCCATGATCTTGATTGACTGCATCACTCGGTTTATCCCAAATGTATTAGGTAAAAAAGCATCGGCTGATGAAGAATCGTTTTCGAATGGTTTATTAGATTATCCACATTATACTCGACCTGCAATGCTGGAAGATATGGGTATGGTTCCGCCGATATTACTTTCAGGTCATCATGAAAATATTCAATCTTGGCGTTTGAAACAATCCCTCGGTCGTACCTGGTTGAAAAGACCAGATCTTTTAGAACATCTTCTTCTAACTGAAGAGCAAGAAAGGTTATTAAATGAATTTCAGCTTGAATATCAAAAGCAATAAAAACAGCACTATGCTATTAAAACAGTAATATGATACAATCAATAATGTAGGAAGGAAATTTAAATTTTTTCTTGTTTTCTGTAATTATAAGAAGAGCATGAATCATGAATAAAATTATCAAAGAATTTGAAACCGAACAAATAAAGCAAAATGTTCCTTTTTTCCGTCCAGGTGATACGGTAGAAGTAAAGGTATGGGTAGTAGAAGGTTCTAAAAAACGTGTTCAAGCATTTGATGGAGTTGTAATTGCTATTCGTAATCGTGGTTTACATTCTACTTTTACGGTTAGGAAAGTATCCAACGGTGAAGGTGTTGAACGTGTTTTTCAAACTCACTCGCCGGTTATTGATAATATCATTGTTAAACGTTGCGGTGCTGTTCGTAAGGCCAAACTATATTACTTACGTCACCGCACAGGTAAATCTGCACGTATCAAAGAACGTCTCAATTAGAAGTTAGAAATAAGAAGTGGTTTTAAATAATTAAATTAGAAATAACATTATTTAAATTTTATTAAATTGTCTGTGTTATGATATTTTATAGAACAACCTCTTTTTTCTTAATTATCTAGTTTACTTAATTGTTTTGAAATAAAGATGAAAATATTTAGAAAATATATTTACAATATTAGCGATATATATATAAATAATATTTAAGTTATGCTTTAAAAAAAATAAAATGATTATTTCTAAGTTCATCTATATGTAATAAAAATATACTGAGTTAATATCTATCAAAATTTACGGCCTAATTATTAAATAGTTTTTAAGTTAACTAAAATTATTTTTCGTTCACATAGTATTGAATCCATTTTCAATCAATTTTAATCAGTAATTAAATTTAAAATAATATTTTTATATTTAATATTATAGATAATATCTAATAATTAAAAATATTTAACTATATAGCTAGTTGCAAGTATTTCTAAAACAATAAAACGAATAGATTGAATCATGTACATGATATAATAAAGTAATGACATGTTTTAGGGTGCAAAATTGTAAATAATCATTAAAGTAATATAGGATTGCTATTATGCAAAGAGACGCACTAAATAATGTGCACATTGCTGATGAACAAATTTTAATTACCCCTCAGGAATTAAAGGCCAAATTTCCGGTTACTTCATCTCAAGAAGCTCAGATTACAACCTCTCGCCAAATTATTGCAGACATTATTGCTGGTCGAGATCCACGTTTATTAGTAGTTTGTGGTCCGTGTTCAATTCATGATACTGAAGCAGCATTAGATTATGCTATTCAATTATATAGTCTTTCTAATAAGCTGCACAAACAGCTATATATTGTTATGCGTGTTTATTTCGAGAAACCTCGCACTACTATAGGCTGGAAGGGTCTGATTAATGATCCTTATATGGATAACTCTTTTGATATGGAAGGAGGCTTACATATTGCGCGTCAGTTATTGGTCAATTTAATAGAAATAGGTTTACCATTAGCAACAGAAGCCTTAGATCCTAATAGCCCACAATACCTTGGTGATCTATTTAGTTGGTCAGCAATAGGTGCACGTACTACAGAATCTCAAACACACCGTGAAATGGCTTCAGGTCTTTCTATGCCTGTTGGTTTTAAAAACGGTACTGATGGTAGTCTTGGTACAGCTATTAATGCAATGCGTGCCGCTGCAATGCCACATCGCTTCGTAGGTATCAATCAAGCTGGTCAAGTCTGTTTGTTACAAACTCAAGGCAATCCAGATGGACATATTATTCTTCGAGGCGGAAAAGCGCCAAATTATAGTCCAAAAGATGTTATACAATGCGAAAAAGAAATGCTAAAAGCAGGTCTATGTCCAGCTTTAATGATAGATTGCAGTCATAGTAATTCTAACAAGGATTATAGTCGACAGTGCAGCGTAGCGGAATCTGTTATTTCACAAATTCAAAATGGAAACCGTTCTATCATTGGTTTAATGTTAGAAAGTAATATTCATGAAGGAAACCAGTCTTCTGAACAACCACGCAGTGAAATGAAGTACGGAGTATCAGTAACTGATGCTTGTATTAGCATGAAAACCACTGAACTTTTATTGTATAAGATATATCAGGAACTTGAAAACGTGCTGTCAGTACGTTGCCATATGAGGCGTAATGAGTTTTCATGTTAACTAAATTAACTGTATTACGTAATAAAATTGATGAAGTTGATAAATCACTTCTTGCGTTATTAGCTAAACGTCTTGAATTAGTAGCTGAAATAGGTGAATTAAAAAGTCAGCATGGTTTACCAATTTATATTCCAGAACGTGAAATAAGTATGCTTGCTTTGCGGCGTCAGGAAGCTAAATCCTTAGGTATTTCTCCAGATTTAATTGAAGATGTATTACGTCGTTTAATGCGAGAGTCTTATGTGCATGAAAATAAAAAAGGTTTTAAGACGTTAAACCCATTATTACGTCCAATAGTGATTGTAGGAGGACAAGGTAAAATGGGCAGTTTGTTTAGAAAAATGCTCCTTTTGTCAGGTTATCAGGTTCGTATTTTTGATAAAGATGATTGGGAAAGGGCAAAAGATTTGTTACACGATGCTGGCATGGTAATTATTAGTGTACCGATCTATTTAACTGAAAAAATTATTTCTCAACTGCCTGTATTGCCATCAGACTGCATTCTTGTTGATTTAGCTTCAATTAAAAAGCGTCCCTTGCAAGCAATGCTTGCCGTGCATAGTGGTCCAGTGCTAGGAATACATCCTATGTTTGGTCCGGACAGTGGTAGTTTAGCAAAACAGTTAGTTATTTGGTGTGATGGTCGTTATCCGGAAAGGTATCAATGGTTTCTTAAACAGATACAGGTTTGGGGTGCACGTTTGCACCATACCAGTGCTATTGAACATGATCAAAATATGGCATTTATTCAAGCATTGCGTCATTTTACGACTTTTGCTTATGGTCTACATTTATCAGAGGAAGATGTTAATCTTGATCAACTTTTAGCTCTTTCTTCACCTATATATCGTCTTGAATTGGTTATGGTAGGTCGTTTATTCGCACAAGACCCTCAATTATACGCAGATATTATTATGGCGTCAGAAAATAATTTAGCACTTATTAAACGTTACTATGAACGTTTTGGTAAGGCCATTTCATTACTTGAGGAAGAAGATAAACAGGGATTTATTAAGAACTTTAAGCGAATTGAACGCTGGTTTGGAGATTATGCCGCTAATTTTTTATTAGAAAGTCGTAGTATGTTAAGTTCGGCTAATGATAATCGTTAATCATTTAGTAAAAAACGTTTTTATAACAATAAAAATTTATAAACATCATTCAATTGGTACTGTTTTTTCACATGGATAGCATCCAAGAATTTTAAGTGAATGTGTTAACTTATTTAATTCTTGTAATGCTGTCTGCATAGTATCTAGTTGTAGATGAGCTTGTATGTCAATATAAAAGATTTCTCGCCACGGGTTACCACTAATAGGACGATTTTCTAATTTTGTTATTATAAAATCATATTTACGTAACACTAAAAGTACTTCAACTAGTGCGCCGGCTTGTTGGCCGGTTGCTATTATCAATGTTATTTTTGCAGGAACTTGTATAGATACTTCTATAGGTTGACGTGCTAATACAATAAATCGTGTATAATTTTGATATTGATTAGCTACATTTCTCGCTAGTACCTCTAATCCATAAATTTTTCCTCCTGCTTCGCTACCAAGCGCAGCAACTTTAGGAGAGTTCATATGAGCAACTTTTTCCATAGCAGCTGCTGTACTTTCAGTGTATTGATTTTTCCATTGTGGAAAACGATTAACAAATAGACTACACTGTTGAAATGGCTGAGGATGACTGTAGACTATTTCAATAGTTTGTAAAGTTGAATCAGTATTATTTACTAATATACAGTGCTCAATTGGGATAATCACTTCACCAATGATTGATAGAGTAGTTTTTTGTAGTAGATCATAAACATCGTTAATTGAACCGGAAGTAGTATTTTCGATTGGCATGATCGCGTAATCTGCTTGTCCACTTTCAACTGCTTGTATGATGTCGTCAAATTTTAAAAAATTATTTTCTACTATTAAATCAAAATGATATGAAGCATATTTTCGCGCTGCAAGATGTGAATATGATCCTTTAGGACCAAGAAATGCAATGCGGGGTTCATGAGTATGTAGATGATTAATATTTTTTTGTAATATTACTTGTTGCGTAAGAATAGAATCTTCAATAACTAATTGAAATAAACGTGTAATATGATGTATATCAAGTTGGTATTTTTTAGCTAGTATGCTTAGATTTTCAAATAGGGTATGTTCACGTTCAATATCACGAATAGGATGATGTCTAAAAAGTTTTTCTTTAGCTAGTTGTATCACTAGCGAACGACGTTTAGCCAGTAACATTAATAATTTTCTATCAAGATTGCTTATTTTATCTCGTAAAATAAGCAATGGATGTTCAAGATTCATAGGATTTACCTGTTAAAGATTATTTAATAATAAAGCCTCCAAGCTGGAGGCTTTATTATTCATTTTCTCCTTCATCTTCCATCTTAAAATGAAACATTATCTTTTAATTTAAAAAAGTTAAAGATACGTCAATATCACCATAAGTAAATAATAAAATATTTTATTCTAAATAATTAATGTATTCAATATTAAAAAATAAACATTCAGTAGAAAATGAAATCAATTTCACAATAATTTGTTTAAAAAGTTTTATTCAACTAGACCAAAATTTTTTATATTATTGATAGCTCAACGTGACTTATACTTATAATGCACCTTGGTAGTTATCTTATTTGGTATATTCATTACATTTTTAATCGCTATGTATACATCATCATCATGTTTTGAACTAGTAACTAGTATACCATGAAGCATGTTAATAATAGCATGCACTCCAAATTCTTTTGAGTACTTTGATAGTATCATAATATTCAGATTCATAAAATGGGTGTGCCATTTTTCCAATATTTCGAGAAAAAATTCAGATTATTAATAATAATTTCAGTTATTTAAATACGTTATTGGAATTTTTAGAATCATAATAAAACCTCTATGCCATGTGTACTCTAACAAATTTATAATAAGGTAAACAATTAAGCAAAGATGTGATCTAAATCACATTGAATGATCTTTACTTTAACTAATCAAAATTTGTTTTTATATTTTAAAAGGTTAAGATTAAATCTGCTATTTCATTTATTAATTGATTCGAAAACGATTATTAAAAGCAATTATTTTGGTTACTTTTTTTGCTTCTTCTGGCATTTTTAAATGGTAATAAGCATGTTCCATTAATGGTAATGCCTTATAGGTTGATAGGGTATCTGGATAATTTTTCAGCATACTTTCAACACGTTTAACAGCAGCAATATAGGCTCTGTGATTTATATAAAATTCTACTACTTGAAGTTCATATTTAGCTATACGTTCTTTAAGATAAATTAGACGTTTATAAGCATCAGCAGCATAATAGCTTTTAGGATACTTTCGTAGCAGCTCTAAAAAGTCATGCCAAGCATCAAGAGCGTATTTTGAATCACGATCCGACGAATCAACTATCTTTAAAATACTCCAGAAAATTTTTTGGTCCAACGTCATATTAATAAGTCCTTTCATATAGATGACGTAATCAATATTAGCATGTGTCGAATTTAGATGTATAAAATTTTTAATGACTGTCTGTGCAAGAGAAAAATTGTTATTTTTATAGTAAGCATAGATTAAATCTAGTTGTACCTGTTGTGAATAAGGTCCAAATGGGTAGCGATTGTTTAGTATTTCCAATTGTGTAATTGCGTCTTGAAAATTATTAGCTTGTAACTTTTTTTGTGCTGTTTCGTAAATTTCAGAAGGGAGCATTTTAGGTAAAGGAAACGATAAATCAGCACAATCAACTATTCCTAAATTTAGTATGATGATTAAAATTAAATGTTTTTTATATATCATAATAACATCATTATCCTTAAAATATTTATACTATAAAATAATTCATTTATACTGTTTTCACTTTATGACTAAATTTAGCATAACATAGTATAATTAGATTATATGGTTTATATTTGAAAATTTAATCTTAAATAAAGACATTGTATATGATACAAAAAGTTAAACTTACCGCGGAAATATCCAGGACGCAACTTGGAAAGCGACTAGATCAAGCCTTAGCAGAATTGTTTAATGAGTACTCACGTTCCCAAATACAACAGTGGATTTTAAGTTATCGTGTTAACGTTAACGGCATTGTGATCGATAAGCCTGACAAAAAAATATCAGGGGGTGAGCATATTGTAATTCATGCTGAAATTAAAGAAGACAATGATTGGAAAGCACAAAACATTCCATTGAATATTTTGTTTGAAGATGATGATATTTTAGTGATCAACAAACCAAGTGCTTTAGTCGTACATCCTGGTGCTGGAAATTCTAACAATACCTTACTTAATGCACTACTTTATCACTTTCCGTTGATTAATAATGTACCACGTGCTGGTATTGTGCATCGTCTTGATAAAGATACAACTGGATTGATGGTAGTAGCAAAAAACATTTCTTCTCAAGTTCGTCTAATGGAAATGCTTAAGTTACGTAAAATTGTGCGCATATATGAAGCGATAGTAGTAGGTGTGATAACTGTTGGAGGTGTAGTAAACGCATCAATAGGACGTCATCCTAAAAAACGTGTATATATGTCTGTAAATTCCATGGGCAAACCAGCTGTTACATATTATCGCATTATAGAAAATTTTCGTTTGCATACTCGCTTATATTTACGTTTACAAACTGGTCGTACGCACCAAATTCGAGTACACATGGCACATTTAAATCATCCTATAGTAGGTGATCCACTTTATAGTAGGTATAAACCCGAAAAAGGAGCATCTGAAGAAGTGATTAGTAAATCATATAATTTTAATAGACAAGCATTACATGCTAAAATATTGCGTTTCTATCATCCAAAGAGTAATATTGCCATGGAATGGTGTGCTCCTATACCAAAAGATATGATGGATTTGACTAATATACTTAGGATTGATAAAAATAATCATTTTCCATATAACGGAATATAAGTGAATTAATAATATAATTATTGTGCTTAATGTACTTTACGTTTTTAAATTAACTTTAAGATATTAAAATCGTTTATTGATACAAAATGAAACGTTTATCAAAAAAGCATTATTTAATATTTTTATCATAATACATTGATATATATATGTTATAGTTGGTTTATGAACATTTAAAACACTTTAATAAAATTAAAATTTGCTAGCGGCATATATATTTCTTCCAGAAAAAACCAACATAGTTTTATTTCTTTAAGTATATAAAATTTAGGCAAGTTCCTAATTCTTAGGAATTGGTTGGGATCTAATGTATATAATTAATATTTATTGCTCTATTTGCTTGTAGATCATAAACACCTTAAATTATTAGCATTTTATGCTATAACTTACATAGATAAATTTAAGTATTATTATAGTAATATTTTTAATATTCAAATTACTTTTTGCATTCTAATTAAAATCACTTAGATTTAACTTAAGATTTTTAATCTTTGATCTTAATTTATTTTCAATGTAAATTGAATATTGAATGGGAGGAACGATGCGTCTGGATCGTTTTACTAATAAATTTCAGTTAGTACTTGATGAGGCTCAATCTCTTGCTTTAAGACATGAAAATCAATTTATAGAACCCATTCATGTCATGAATATATTACTTAAAGAGGAAAATGAGTCGGTACATATATTGTTAAAAACTGCAGGTATTGATGTTTCGAACCTTAGTATTAATCTTGAAAAATCTCTTAATCAACTTCCAAAAGTAGAAGGAACTGCTGGTGATATACATTCATCATCTGATTTGCTTAACACACTAAATTTATGTTATCAATTAGCACAAAAAAATGGTGATAAATTTATATCATGCGAATGGTTTATTTTAGCAGCACTTGATTCGCGAGGTTTATTAGCACATTTACTTAAAACTGCTGGTGCTTCGCATAAAATATTATATGATAGTATTAATCAATTACGAAGGGGAGAGAAAGTGCATGATCAAAATTTTGAAGAGCGGCGTGAAGCTTTAAAAAAATATACCATCGACCTCACAACTTATGCCGAACAGGGAAAACTTGATCCAGTCATTGGCCGTGACGATGAGATTCGCCGTACCATTCAAGTATTACAACGTCGCACTAAAAATAATCCTGTATTAATAGGTGAACCTGGCGTAGGTAAAACTGCTATTGTTGAAGGTTTAGCGCAACGTGTCATTAACGGTGAGGTACCAGAAGGTCTCAAAGGTCGTCGTGTACTAAGTTTAGATATGGGTTCTTTAATAGCTGGTGCTAAATATCGTGGTGAATTTGAAGAGCGGTTAAAAAATTTATTGAATGAGCTTATTAAACAAGAAGGTAATGTTATTCTTTTTATTGATGAGCTACATGCTATGGTTGGAGCTGGTAAAGCAGAAGGTGTAATAGATGCTGGTAACATGCTTAAACCAGCATTAGCTCGAGGGGAATTACATTGTATAGGTGCAACTACGTTAGATGAATATCGAAAATATCTTGAGAAAGACGCTGCTCTAGAACGTCGTTTTCAAAAAGTATTTGTTGCAGAACCAACAGTTGAAAATACTATTGCTATTTTACGTGGACTTAAAGAACGTTATGAACTACATCATCATGTACAAATTACCGACCCAGCAATTGTAGCTGCTGCAACTCTATCAAATCGTTATATTACAGATCGTCAACTGCCTGATAAAGCAATTGATTTAATCGATGAAGCTGCATCTAGTATTCGTCTACAAATTGATTCTAAACCAGAATTATTGGATCGACTTGAACGTCGTATTATTCAGTTAAAATTAGAACAGGAGGCAATGAAAAAAGAGTTGGATGAAGCCAGCATTAAAAGACTTGAAATTCTCAAATCAGAACTCGACCAAAAAGAGTGCAAATACATTGAATTAGAAAAAATATGGAAGGCGGAAAAAGCATCTTTATCTGATGTTCAAAACATCAAATGGAAAATTGAACAAGCTCGTTTTTCATTGGAACAAGCTCGTCGTATAGGTGATCTAGGATTAATGTCTAAATTACAATACGGCAAGATACCAGAACTTGAAAAACAGTTAGAATCCATACAATCCGAACATAAGCCTATGAAACTTTTGCGTAATCGTGTAACAGATGAAGAAATTTCCGACGTTTTAGCACGTTGGACTGGTATTCCAGTTGCACGCATGATGGAAAGTGAGCGAAATAAATTGTTACGTATGGAACAATCATTACATAGACAAGTTATTGGTCAACATGAAGCTATTGAAGCAGTATCAAATGCCATTCGTCGTAGCCGTGCTGGTTTGTCTGATCCTGATCGTCCGATAGGTTCATTTTTATTTTTAGGACCTACTGGTGTTGGCAAAACTGAATTATGTAAATCCTTAGCTAATTTTTTATTTGATAAAAATGATGCAATGGTCCGCATAGACATGTCTGAATTTATGGAAAAACATTCTGTGTCGCGTTTGGTTGGTGCACCACCAGGTTATATCGGTTATGAAGAAGGAGGATACTTAACAGAAGCAGTCCGTCGTCGTCCTTATTCAGTGATTCTATTAGATGAGATAGAAAAAGCACATCCTGATATATTTAATATTTTATTGCAGGTTTTAGATGATGGTCGTCTAACCGATAGTCAAGGACATACAGTAGATTTTCGTAATACTGTAGTTATTATGACTTCTAATCTTGCTTCTGATTTAATACAAGAGAAATGTAGCTTATTGGATTATATGGGAATGAAACAAATAGTGATGTCAGTTGTTAGGCAACATTTTCGTCCAGAATTTATTAATCGTATCGATGAAGTGGTCGTTTTTCACCCTTTACAAGAAAATCACATTGCTTCTATTGCCAAGGTTCAAATACAGCATTTATATGAACGTTTAGCAGAACAAGGCTATCATTTAAATATTTCTGAGTCAACTTTTAAATTTCTTGGTAAAAATGGTTATGATCCAATTTATGGTGCACGTCCTTTAAAACGAGTAATTCAGGATAAAATTGAAACGCCAATAGCGCATAAAATTCTTTCAGGTGATTTAATTACAGATAAAATCATTACCATAGATGTAAACAATGATAAAATAATTGTTTGTCAGTAGTTGAATTAATAAATCAAAAAAGTTATCATAACAAAAGTTGTATAGGACAAAACAATTATTTGTAAAAATTAATAATTTAGTTTTTTTAAATGTCACTATCTGAATTAGTAAATAAACTAGTGTACTGAATTACCTAAGATGGATGTATTAAGAAATTTTTTAAAAAAATTGACTTTGAAAACAAAAACTGTAATGCTTATTACAGTTTCAATTAATAAATGTACTATGTATTATAATTCTTTAAAAATTTATTCAGACAATCTATGTGAGTACTAGCTGATAGCTATCAAGAATATTATAGATACAGATGTCTGTTAAGTTAATGGGTTATTGAGTATAAAAATTTAACTTAAATAGTCTGTACTTTATGATGAATGCAAAGTAAATCGGGTTTTAAATTGAAGAGTTTGATCATGGCTCAGATTGAACGCTGGCGGCAAGCCTAACACATGCAAGTC
>NZ_CP010907.1:932500-1000000 GCF_000971765.1 Candidatus Pantoea carbekii
GGCGTTGAGTTGCAGGGTATAGACCCGAAACCCGGTGATCTAGCCATGGGCAGGTTGAAGGTTGGGTAACACTAACTGGAGGACCGAACCGACTAATGTTGAAAAATTAGCGGATGACCTGTGGCTAGGGGTGAAAGGCCAATCAAACCGGGAGATAGCTGGTTCTCCCCGAAAGCTATTTAGGTAGCGCCTCGTGAATTCATCTTTGGGGGTAGAGCACTGTTTTGGTTAGGGGGTTATCTCAACTTACCAAGCCAATGCAAACTACGAATACCAAAGAATGGTACCACGGGAGACACACGGCGGGTGCTAACGTCCGTCGTGAAAAGGGAAACAACCCAGACCGCCAGCTAAGGTCCCAAAATCATGATTAAGTGGGAAACGATGTGGGAAGGCATAGACAGCCAGGATGTTGGCTTAGAAGCAGCCATCATTTAAAGAAAGCGTAATAGCTCACTGGTCGAGTCGGCCTGCGCGGAAGATGTAACGGGGCTAAATCGTGTACCGAAGCTGCGGCAATAGTACACCATGTGTATTGTTGGGTAGGGGAGCGTTCTGTAAGCTGTTGAAGGTGGACTGTGAAGTCTGCTGGAGGTATCAGAAGTGCGAATGCTGACATGAGTAACGATAAAGTGGGTGAAAAACCCACTCGCCGGAAGACTAAGGGTTCCTGTCCTACGTTAATCGGGGCAGGGTGAGTCGACCCCTAAGGTGAGGCTGAAAAGCGTAGTCGATGGGAAACAGGTTAATATTCCTGTACTTGATGTTATTGCGAAGGGGGGACGGAGAAGGCTAGATTATCTGGGCGACGGTTGTCCCAGTTCAAGCGTGTAGGCTGACTTTTTAGGCAAATCCGGAAAGTTAAAGCTGAGGCGTGATGACGAGTCACTAAGGTGATGAAGTAATTTATGCCATGCTTCCAAGAAAAGCCTCTAAGCTTCAGATAATATGAAATCGTACCCTAAACCGACACAGGTGGTCAGGTAGAGAATACCAAGGCGCTTGAGAGAACTCGGGTGAAGGAACTAGGCAAAATGGTGCCGTAACTTCGGGAAAAGGCACACTGGTATTAGGTCAAAGGATGCACTCCTAAGGTCGAGACCAGTCGAAGATACCAGCTGGCTGCAACTGTTTATTAAAAACACAGCACTGTGCAAACACGAAAGTGGACGTATACGGTGTGACGCCTGCCCGGTGCCGGAAGGTTAATTGATGGGGTAAACCGTAAGGGGAAGCTCTGGATTGAAGCCCCGGTAAACGGCGGCCGTAACTATAACGGTCCTAAGGTAGCGAAATTCCTTGTCGGGTAAGTTCCGACCTGCACGAATGGCGTAATGATGGCCAGACTGTCTCCACCCGAGACTCAGTGAAATTGAAATTGCTGTGAAGATGCAGTGTACCCGCGGCAAGACGGAAAGACCCCGTGAACCTTTACTATAGCTTGATACTGAATATTGAGTCTTAATGTGTAGGATAGGTGGGAGGCTTTGAAACATAGACGCCAGTTTATGTGGAGCCGACCTTGAAATACCACCCTTTAATGCTTGATGTTCTAATGTAGACCCGTAATCCGGGTTGCAGACAGTGTCTGGTGGGTAGTTTGACTGGGGCGGTCTCCTCCTAAAGAGTAACGGAGGAGCACAAAGGTTGGCTAATCCTGGTCGGACATCAGGAGGTTAGTGCAATGGCATAAGCCAGCTTAACTGCGAGAGCGACGGTTCGAGCAGATGCGAAAGCAGGTCATAGTGATCCGGTGGTTCTGAATGGAAGGGCCATCGCTCAACGGATAAAAGGTACTCCGGGGATAACAGGCTGATACCGCCCAAGAGTTCATATCGACGGCGGTGTTTGGCACCTCGATGTCGGCTCATCACATCCTGGGGCTGAAGCAGGTCCCAAGGGTACGGCTGTTCGCCGTTTAAAGTGGTACGCGAGCTGGGTTTAGAACGTCGTGAGACAGTTCGGTCCCTATCTGCCGTGGGCGTTGGAGAATTGAGGGGGGTTGCTTCTAGTACGAGAGGACCGAAGTGAACGCACCGCTGGTGTTCGGGTTGTCATGCCAATGGCATTGCCCGGTAGCTATGTGCGGAAAAGATAAGTGCTGAAAGCATCTAAGCGCGAAACTTGCCCCAAGATGAGTTCTCCCTGAGGTTTTAAACCTTCTGAAGGGATGTTGAAGACGACGACGTTGATAGGCTGGGTGTGTAAGTACAGTGATGTATTGAGCTAACCAGTACTAATATCCCGTGAGACTTAACCTTACAACACCAGAGGTTTTTAGTGATTTAGCAGAGAAATTTTGCTTGTTCATATACATTATTGTAAGTTTTACTACTATTCTTAAAGAGAGCAAATTCATTAGACAAATTTTTTAATAAAGTTCAGCTGTTATTAGTCTATGTAATGTAGGGGCGTAGTTCAATTGGTAGAGCACCGGTCTCCAAAACCGGATGTTGGGGGTTCAAGTCCCTCCGCCCTTGTTTGTAAAGTTTAAAAATGTTACTATAGTTTCCAAAATTTTTTTATTTTCAATTATGTTTCCTGATTAACTAACAACCAAATATTGCATAGTTATTAGTTAATAAGAAGGGATTGTATAAATGTTAATGATTGTGTTTGTTTAGTTTTACCAGAATAAGTCTTTTTGTCTAAGTGTTATTTGTTAAAATAGTAAATTATAATTTTAATTAATAAAAATCTATAAAGTTAATAGTGATAAGTATAATTACCAATTTTTAACTTATTTTTGATTATTTGGAATCAATTTATTTGATATAAAATATCATCATGATATATAATATAAATATACGAAATATAATTGATGATAAATTTGAAAAAAATTCACAGTGCATGTTTAGATGTTTTACTAAAAAAAGTAACATAATTTATATATTTTTTTGTTATTAAAATTTTTTAATGATATGTTATGTTATAGTTAATTATGTATGCTATACAGTAGTATTTAAGTTGTTGTTTAATTATATTTATAATTATCTCTATTCGGATATAGAACATTGTTGAACATATTAGCTGAGTGAAATATAATTACTAATACTCCCAAATCATCTCTCGTCTTTAAGTAACTACATAAAGTTATGCAATAGTTACTATCTCAATTTCAATTAAAAAAATTAATCAATTTAGAAAGTGCTTTTATGCTGAAATCGATATTATTTAATAAATAAAAAAATCGAAATACTTTTTAAAATTAAATATTTTATAAATTTACTTTTTAGTGATTCAGCAAATTTATAGATGTTTATTTATATCGATATATCTAGTAATAGACAAACATAATAAATTCATGCATAGTAACTCAAGCAAATGATAATGAGCACGAAAAAGAATTTAATGGCAAGATGGTTAGGTAGGAATATGCACAAATTAGCGTTATGTCCCACGTGTTGCTCTACGAAACTTCTGTCTTTTAAGGTGTTCGTTATTGAAAGGTTCAGTAACATTTCGTCTGTTTAAATATATGCAACGTCTTCAAGATTCGGTTAAAATTTATCGTTTTACATTGAAATATAATGTTAACGTATTAATGAAAATTTCTCGTAAAATGTTACATAAAAATAACTTAATTAAGTGCGTATATTTGTCCGTTAGCGTTTGTTAGTAATATAGAAGTAAGGGTGGTGAATCCACCAGCTACATAGTTATAATGCAGATGTAATTATTTGTCGCTTTTCCATGGGACGTTTATTTGAGTTCAGATGTATTTGAAATATGATATTAACGCGATGATTTCTTGTTGAAATCTTGTAGTCCCTAACATATTACCTGCTACAAAAAAAGCTGCTAGTAACTATCGTTCTTCTCTATTAATTAAGCAGTGAAGCATGTCTACATCGTTATCGAGAAGGTATTGTGCTTGATAAGAGCAGTTATCTTTCGGAAAGTAGTATAGGTGAAAATTTATTTCGAAGTGAAAAATAGCATTTCATTCTCACTATCATTAACTTCTTCTGCCTTTGTAGCTATAACTCATAATGTAATAATTAAATTAACTAAAAATCTTGGTATATATTAGAAGTTAGCGAATAAATTTTATCAAGAAAATTTTTTTATTTATCGGACGAGATTTTCATGCCAGGAACTACTTCTAAAATGACTCCCTCCAATTCGTAATGTTGACAATATCCAAACAGATACTGGTGTACGTAATCCTATAACTGCGAAATTCAAAAGGCATTCTTGGGTCTGTTCACGGGGACAATTGAAGAGATTTATGGTTGGTTGGATTATGTTAACCCATTATAGTAAATTATAAATATAAATTTAGTTTTTAAACTGGAGTAAAAAGCATGCCTAAATACCGTTCTAGTATTACTACACAAGGCCGTCATATGGCAGGAGCTCGTGCTCTTTGGCGTGCAACAGGAATGACCGATGCTGATTTTAATAAACCAATTATCGCGGTAGTTAATTCTTTTACTCAATTCGTGCCAGGTCATGTGCACTTGCGTGATGTAGGTAAATTAATTGGTAAAGAAATTGAAGTAGCAGGTGCTGTGGCCAAAGAATTTAATACTATTGCGATAGATGACGGTATCGCTATGGGTCATAATGGCATGCTATATTCATTGCCGTCTCGCGAAATTATTGCTGACTCAGTAGAATATATGATTAATGCACATTGTGCTGATGCCATGGTGTGTATTTCTAACTGTGATAAAGTGACTCCTGGAATGTTAATGGCATCGTTGCGTCTTAACATTCCAGTAGTTTTTGTATCTGGCGGTCCTATGGAAGCAGGTAAAACAAAATTATTAGACGAAATAATTAAATTAGATCTAGTGGATGCTATGATACAGGGAGTAAATAAAACTCTTATTGATGAAGATAGAAAACGCATTGAACGTGCCGCTTGTCCAACCTGCGGTTCTTGCTCTGGAATGTTTACGGCTAATTCTATGAATTGTCTTACCGAAGCACTAGGTTTATCACAACCAGGTAATGGTTCCTTATTAGCCACCCATTCTGATCGCAAAAGTTTATTCATTAATGCTGGTAAACTTATTGTGAAGTTAACTCACCTATATTATAAAGAAAATAATGATTCTGTACTACCCCGAAGTATAGCAAATAAAGCTGCTTTTGAAAATGCTATAATGTTAGACATTGCTATGGGTGGTTCTACCAATACAGTTTTACATTTACTAGCAGCAGCACAAGAAGGTGAAATAGATTTTCATATTTCTGATATTGATCGTCTATCGCGTAAAGTACCACATTTATGTAAAGTAGCACCTAGTACTAATAAATATCATATGGAAGATATGCACCGAGCTGGTGGAGTGATGGCTATTCTAGGTGAATTGGATCGTGCTAATCTACTACACACTAACATTTATAATATACTAGGACTGAGCTTACGTGAAACGTTAGATCAATATGACATAATGCTTACTAAAGATGAATCGATAAAAAAAATGTTTCGTGCAGGTCCAGCAGGTATTTATACTCGTAAAGCCTTTTCTCAAAATAGTCGTTGGGATACCTTAGATAATAATCGTCAAGAAGGTTGTGTACGCACACGTGAATATGCATACTCACAGGACGGCGGAATAGCAGTTTTATACGGTAATATTGCACAAGATGGTTGTATCGTAAAAACTGCGGGTGTAAATAAAAAATTACTTATTTTCAAAGGAATAGCTAAAGTATTTGAAAGCCAAGATACTGCAATTCATGCAATTCTCAGTGGAAAAATAGTAATTGGTGATGTAGTAGTAATTCGTTATGAAGGACCAAAAGGTGGACCAGGTATGCAGGAAATGTTATATCCAACTACCTATCTTAAATCAATGAATCTTGATAAACATTGCGCGTTAATTACAGATGGCCGTTTTTCAGGTGGTACATCTGGTCTTTCAATTGGTCACATTTCTCCAGAAGCAGCTAATGGTGGATCTATTGCATTAATTAAAAATGGTGACATTATTGAAATAAATATTTCAAATCGTACGATTATGCTTATGATAACAGATACAGAATTACAGATACGTCGAGATGCAGAAGAAGCACGAGGTAATTCAGCGTTTACGCCTTACAAACAACGTGTGCGATATGTTTCTTCTGCCTTGCGTTCTTATGCATTGCTTGCAACTAGTGCTGACAAAGGTGCTGTACGAGATAAGTCTAAATTAAGAGGTTTTAATTAATGGCAAAATTTTATCGACTGCCTGAAGCACCTGGTGCTGCAGAATATTTGCATGCAGTTTTGTGCTCACCTGTGTATGAAATTGTACAAGTGACACCATTGCAAAAAATGAAAAAAATTTCAGCACGTTTTGATAATGCGATTTTTGTAAAGCGCGAAGATCATCATCAAGTACATAGTTTTAAACTTCGTGGAGCTTATACAATGATTGCTAAATTAACTAAAGAGCAAAAAGCACATGGTGTTGTGACTGCTTCGGCGGGTAATCATGCACAAGGTGTAGCGTTATCGGCTAGTATGCTGGGTATTAAATCAATAATTGTGATGCCAGTATTTACTACAGATCTTAAGGTAGATGCAGTAAGAGAATTTGGTGGAGAAACTTATCTATACGGAAATAATTTTGACGAAGCGAAAATTAAAGCTATTGAACTTTCGCAGCAAAAAGGTTATCACTTTGTTCCTCCATTTGATCATCCGGAAATCATTGCAGGTCAAGGAACTGTAGCGATGGAGTTATTACAGCAGGATGCTCATTTAGATCGCGTTTTTGTACCAGTTGGTGGAGGGGGATTAGCAGCAGGCATAGCCGTTTTAATTAAGCAATTAATGCCACAGATTAAAGTTGTAGGTGTAGAGTCGAAGGATTCTGATTGCTTAAGGGCAGCATTGAAGGCAGGGAAACCAGTTGAGCTAAGACGAGTTGGATTATTTGCTGAAGGTGTTGCGGTAAAACGTATTGGAAAAGAAACTTTTCGGTTGTGTGAAAAATATTTAGACGATCTTGTTACAGTTGATAGTGATGCTATTTGTTCAGCAATGAAAGATATTTTTGAAGACATACGTGCAGTAGCGGAACCTTCTGGTGCATTAGCGTTAGCGGGTATGAAAAAGTATATTCACGAGCATAATATTAAAGAGGAAAGGCTAGCACATATACTTTCAGGTTCAAATGTTAATTTTCATGGGTTACGTTATGTGTCCGAACGTTGTGAATTAGGTGAACAACGTGAAGCTCTTATGGCAGTAACTATCCCAGAAAAACGAGGAAGCTTTCTTAAATTCTGTCAAGCTCTCAATGGACGTATAGTTACTGAATGCAATTATCGCTATTCAGATGCTGAAAATGCTTGCATTTTCGTTGGTGTACGTTTAACAAAAGGATTAAAAGAACGTGCTAGTATAATGATGCAGCTAATAAATTATGATTATAAAGTAATAGATTTATCGGATGATGAAGTTGCAAAACTGCATGTACGTTACATGATAGGAGGGCGTCCATCGAAGTTATTATGCGAACGTCTTTTTAGTTTTGAATTTCCTGAAGCGCCTGGTGCATTATTAAAATTTTTACAAAAATTGAGTGTATATTGGAATATTTCTTTATTTCATTATCGTAGCCATGGAACCGACTACGGTCGCGTATTAGCAGCATTTGAAATTAATAATCATGAACCATGCTTTGAAAAGTATTTTACTGAATTAGGTTATGGGTGGCATGATGAAGAAAACAATCAAGCGTTTCGTCTTTTTCTTTCTAATTAATAAAGCATAAAACATTTCGAAATATATTAATAATTAGTTGTTCGAGTGATTTTTATTTAAAGTGAATCTATTTAATATATTTCAATACATTAATTGGATTTTTTATTAATTGCGAACCATGTTTAGTACTGTTATCAATATTCATGCCATCGCAAAGATAATATGGAGCTGCTGTAGTGACACAATTGATTCTGCCTAAAAAGGATAGTATAGTGTTGGATTTACCGAAACTGATGATATAATCATTTTTTAATTATTTGATAGATTCTTTAGCCTTATTTGTTTAGAATAAACAAAACATTTAAGAAATCAGATGTAATGTGTCTTGTTTTTTAGTACGTTATGAAGTTATGCTTATTGAATTAATCAGCATATTCAATATAGAAAAAAGCCGACATCAATGATGTATAACTTAACTGTAGGTTTTAAAATAGAGAAATCTAGTTAAAATTTATAGATTAGTTTAACAATTAATTTTTAGTATTATACTGAGTAATTTCAATACGATTACAGTATAGCATTTGTACTAAATATTTTTTAACATATTAATTTGTCGGTAGTTGCATTCATCTACCTGCCTACATTTTACATCTATACCAAATTTAAAATTAAAACATTTCACTTAGCTAGATGAATAAAGAATTTACCTCATTAATGCATCATCTGTAGACATATCTATAACTAATCAATATTGAGTATTTTACAATATCAAATTGTAAACATGTTAATTTAAATGAATTAAAAATTCATATTAATTAATGATAAATATTTTATCAACGAAAATTATTAAATATGATCTCTAAGCGGAGTGTTTATGAATAATTACTTCAATACATTAAATTTCAGAAATCAATTATTGCATCTCGGAAAGTGTCGCTTTATGGAACGCAGTGAATTTAATGATAGAATTTCTTTATTAAAAGGAAAAAAAATTGTCATAGTTGGGTGCGGAGCTCAAGGGTTAAATCAAGGTCTAAATATGCGCGATTCGGGTCTTGATATCTCATATGCACTGCGTTCTGAAGCAATTGCTGAAAAGCGTATCTCTTTTTGTAATGCTAGCAATAACGGTTTTAAAGTCGGTACTTACGAGGAATTAATTCCACAAGCAGATTTGGTAATAAATTTAACTCCAGATAAACAGCATTCTATAGTCGTTCAATCTCTTCAACCGCTCATGAAAAATGGCGCTGTGTTAGGTTATTCACATGGGTTTAACATTGTTGAAGTAGGTGAAATTATACGCAAAGATATCACGGTGATAATGGTGGCGCCAAAATGTCCAGGCACTGAAGTACGAGAAGAATACAAACGTGGGTTTGGTGTACCTACTTTAATTGCTGTTCATGCAGAAAATGATCCTAAATGCGAAGGTATAGCAATTGCTAAAGCTTGGGCCGTTGCTATAGGTGGAGATCGTGCAGGTGTTCTAGAGTCATCTTTTATTGCAGAAGTTAAATCTGATCTGATGGGAGAACAAACTATTCTGTGCGGGATGCTTCAAGCAGGGTCTCTACTTTGTTTCGACAAATTACGCGAAGAAGGGTATGATTTAGGATACGCCCAAAAATTGATTCAACTAGGTTGGCAAACAATTACTGAGTCGCTGAAATTGGGTGGTATCACCTTAATGATGGATCGTTTGTCTAATCCAGCTAAATTACGCGCATGTGCTTTGTCTGAAAGTTTAAAAGATATTTTATGTCCTTTATTTCAAAAACATATGGATGATATTATTTCCGGCAATTTTTCTGAAAATATGATAGCTGATTGGAATAATAATGATAAAAAGTTACTAACTTGGCGTAAAAAAACTAGCAAAACAGTATTTGAAAATACACTTCAAAGTAATGAAACAATTAAAGAGCAAGAGTACTATGATAAAGGTATATTATTAGTAGCTATAGTAAAAGCAGGTGTTGAATTAGCATTTGAAACTATGGTAGATGTGGGAATTCGTGAAGAGTCAGCCTACTATGAATCTTTACACGAATTGCCATTAATTGCTAATACAATTGCACGTAAACGTTTATATGGAATGAATTTAATTATTTCTGATACTGCCGAATATGGTAGTTATTTATTTTCTTTTAATGCGGTTCCTTTGCTAAGAGAATTTATAAAAAAATTACAATCCGATAATTTAGGTAAGATTATTGAATATACAAAAATTGATAATATAGAGTTACGTAACATAAATGAAGCAATTCGAAAACATCCAATTGAAATGATTGGCCGTAAATTACGTTACTATATGAGAGATATGAAGTGTATTGAGAACAATAGTTAGTTATCTATACTATTTTACCTGCTGGTCCTTTTTAATAGATCGCAAGCAGGTAGTCTAATTAAAACACCAAGGGAAAATAGATATAAAATAAAAAAATCAAATGTTATACATTATACTATTTGTGAATTCGTTTGAAATATTACCATTACGCATTTTGTACCTTGTAAGGTTGTTTTTATATTTAATTTTCATAAAGTTAATATGTATTTTTGGTATATTTTGCAGTAGAAATCCAAGCAGCACAGAAAAGAGTTATAAGAGCAAAGCAATAGAAAAACGCCATTAAAGTTAATACTGAACCAAAGGCTATTCCAGAAGGAGAGCTTATAATTTTTGGTATCATAAAAGTCATAACGAATTTGATGAATTCAAAGCTAATTGCTGCTAACATAGTACCGCGAAATAGTGCTGTTTTATTAGGTTTGTATCGTGGAATAGACCAAAAGAGCCACAAAAATACCAAATAATTTGTTAATATAGAAATTAAAATTGTAGAGAAACTTATTAAAGGATATAACCATTCAAGACCTCTTAATTTTAGAATATGAATCACCGTTACCTGTATCCATCCAGTGATTACAGTTAATAATAGTGTAATAATCAATGCTATTATTAATCCAATAAAAGAAATTACATCTCTTATATATTTTTTCCAAATTTTTTCTGCGCTATATACTTGATATTGCCAACGGTTATATAACTGCAAGCTAATTGCTTGACGTACATTACTCATCCAATTGATACTAGAATAAATAGTTAGTAATAAACCAGTCAAACCCATTTTCGTACGTTGTTGAATAGCAGTATTAATCATGTTTTTTAGTATATTTACTAAAGTTGGATCCTTGATGCTATGAATAATCTTATCAACTAATTTATTGAATAGTTCTTGATCAAAAGCAGCTATAAACCCGAATACTGAAAAAGTAAACATTAATATAGGGATAATAGATAAAATTGAGAAATAAGCAATTGCTGCTCCAAATTGATTGCCTAAACGTTCATGAAATCGATTGATAGCTCGCTGAAAATGTTTTATCGCATTTATTTTAACCATACTTAAAATATATTTTAATCCAAAAAAATAACAATGTTTTCATTTATATGAAAATTATTTTCACAAACTCACTGTATTTAAAAAATCTATATTTTATTATTGTAATTTTAATAAATTACGTACATTATTTTAATTAGAATAATCAAAATACAGTTTACTGTTCTTTATTAAGTTTAGTAAGATTAAAATAATTAATGTATAAAAATAATTTCAAATCAAAATAAAACCTTTCTAACTTATTATTTTCATAAGTAGAATTTCTAAATAGTTGCAAGAATATCAGCGTAAAAATTAATATCATATTTTATAGTATAACGGCAATAAGATACTGCGTTCTAAATTCTTTTAAATCAATTATTTCTTTCACCTTGCTTTATTCTATTTATTGAATATTGAACTAAATCTTTTAAAGATAATTTGCAATTTATTTATTTAAAACATAAAAATTTTCTCATGCAACACATAGATAACTAATATTTTTTTAAATTTTACTTAAAAAAGTACACTGTGTCAGCTTTAATTTAGGTATTTTATATCATATGGGATGGATGTATCATCTTTTGTTCAACGTTTAGCTATCAATAAATATAGACACAGGAGAATTCATATGCACGTTAATAGCCGGATATTACAAGAACTCGCTGCTATAGGTATTATAGATCCGATAGAATTAGTATATAATCCCGATTACGATATGTTATTTCACGAAGAAATGCAAACAAATTTAAAAGGTTATTCGAAATGTACTTTGACAAAAAGTGGTGCTGTAGCAGTCGATACAGGCGTTTTTACTGGTCGTTCACCAAAAGATAAATATATCGTATGTGATAAAACTACACGTGATACATTATGGTGGAGAGGTATTAGTAATGCTGAAAATGACAATAAACCATTATCAGTAGAAACTTGGCAAGCGTTAAAAAATTGCTGCACACAACAACTATCGCAAAAACGTCTATTTATAGTCGATGCTTTTTGCGGATCAAATTTTAATACACGTGTTAAAGTTCGTTTTATTATGGAAGTAGCTTGGCAAGCACATTTTGTTAAAAATATGTTTATCAGACCTAACAAATCCGAATTGACTAATTTTCAACCAGATTTTATAGTATTAAATGCAGCTAAATGTACCAATCCTGACTGGAAGCTTCACAATTTACATTCTGAAAATTTTATAGCTTTTAATCTTACTGAAAATATGCAGCTGATTGGTGGAACTTGGTACGGTGGTGAAATGAAGAAAGGTTTATTTTCAATTATGAATTATTTATTACCACAAAAAGGAATTGCTGCAATGCACTGTGCTGCTAATATCGGAAAAACAGGTGATGTAGCTATATTTTTTGGTCTTTCAGGTACTGGTAAAACTACACTTTCTACCGATCCAAATCGTCAGTTGATAGGTGATGATGAACATGGTTGGGATGATAATGGTGTTTTTAATTTTGAAGGTGGTTGTTATGCGAAGACCATTAATCTCTCCGAAAAAGATGAACCAGAAATTTATCATGCCGTTCGTCGTAATGCGTTACTAGAAAATGTAGTGATAGATTCTAATGGTAATATTGATTATAGTGACGATAGTAAAACTGAAAACGCACGTGTATCTTACCCAATCGATCATATTGATAATATTGTACGACCTCTTTCAAAGGGAGGTCATGCTAAACATGTAATATTTTTAACGGCTGATGCTTTTGGCGTACTTCCTCCAGTATCGTGTTTAACATTTGATCAAGCGCAATATTATTTTTTATCGGGTTTTACTGCTAAATTAGCTGGTACTGAAAGAGATATAACACAACCTATACCTACGTTCTCTGCTTGTTTTAGTGCTGCTTTTTTAATGCTGCATCCGATACAATATGCAAATGTTTTGATAAATCGCATACAAAAAGCTGGAGCAAAAATCTATTTAGTTAATACTGGATGGAATGGAAATGGTTCACGTATATCTTTAAAAAATACTCGTGCTGTTATTAACGCAATTTTTACAGGCGAATTGGAAGCAGTAGACAAAATTATACTACCCGTATTTAATTTACAAATACCGACACATCTAAAACAAATAGACAAGACCATTCTTGACCCACGTTATAATTTTAAAAATACAAATAGTTGGAATCAAGCCGCAAAAACTTTAGCAAAGTTATTCATCGCAAATTTTCAAAAATACTCTGATAACAAAGCAGCAAAAGCACTAATTAAATCTGGTCCGTATCTTGCTAAGGAATAGATAATCATTCAATCTAGATATTGTTCGAAAATATTAAAAATATTTTAAAAAAAATTATTTTAAAGTAAAATAAAAATAGTATTTTTACTTTAAAAATTAAATAGAATTTATTAGCATACATAATTGACATATAGATTTGCAATCTATTTTTCTAAATGCCATTTATTTATTTTAAATTTTTTATTATCAACATATCGAAAATGCACCTTGATAATTTTCATGTGAAATTATTATTTTTTATATTTAGTACAATGGGATATGAAAGTTATTAGTAATATCTATATTGAATAATATATTATGTTGATTTTAATATTTAAAGTAATGCTATATTACTATTCACATCAAATTGTGAAAACAGAATTTTTTTCATTTTGAATGCCTATTTCAAAAAAACAATGCTTTTCTGAATAATATCATTATTCTTTTATCTCTTAATATGATTTATAAAATTATTTTTTATTTATTTTGCATAGCTAGGATGCACATTTAAATCTAAGTCAATATCAGATGTAAATTGTGAATGAGATGAGCTATATATTTTAAATAAACAATATTCCATTGCTTATGATTTTTTTATTTTAATAGAGTAATTTAGGCATATGGTGAAAAAATGTTTAAAAAAATTATTCGAGAAAGTATGCTATAATTCATATTAAATTGTACTATTAAATTCTTTAATTTAAATAGAAATTTTGTTAGGGATATGTATGAAAAACATATTTGTTCATAATTGGTATCATTGAAAAATATAAAAGTATTAAAAAATTAATTTAAATTATGATATTTATACATAATGATTGTTTTATTGATATGAAAAATCATATCAACTGTCATACATCCTAACCAATGACAAGCACATAATAGTTTATTATATACTTTTTATCACCAATCTTTAACCTTATAAATTTATAAAATTTTTTATTTTTCCAAAATTAATTATCTTGATTTTGGAAAAAAATAATATAGTGATCTAAAAAACAACATAAATAAAAGACTGTTCATAAAAAGAATAAATTTCCATCTTTAAACCATAATATTTTTTTCTTTTTATCAAATTGTTAAAGTAGTTTAATCATAAAGATATTTAATATTATATATGATTAAACTAATAAAATTGAATTTATTTTTTAAAATTTATTAAATTTAATTAAAAATGAATTTATTACGTTATCGAAACATAAAAAATGCAAATTAAAAAATAATAATTTAATGTTAATCGTATTAAGTTTAAACATTATATTAATCCAATATTAGTAATACTCTTTTTTAGTTTATTAATTATATTCATTCATAATTGCTATATAATTAATAATATAATAGTATTAATGTAAAGATTGTACTATTATTAAAAATATGTAAAGTCTTTATTTAAATAATAATACCTTAACATTTTGATAAAAAAATTCTTCATTTAGAAGTCATTTTTAAAAAATTATTTAACATAAGTGCTTTTTAACTTATTGAGAAAATTAAAATATTTTTGCTAGATGAAAATATTATCCAATTAATAAATGCACTATTATTTTGTAACATATTAATAATATTAATATGTTACAAAGAGCTAATTAAGAACACTGTTAATATAAAAAATTTTTTAAGATTGAATACATTCAGCGAATCCAAAAATATGTTGACAAAAAATATCAGGATGAGAAATAAAAGGGGCATGTGCTGCATTAGGTATTACAATAGATGGTGAATTAGGAATAGCAGCATCTAGTTGAGCTGCAATAGAGCGAGGGACTAAACCATCTAGTGATCCGTATAAACGTAAAAACGGCATAGTTAGTTGCGGTAATGCACTTCGTAAGTCTACATTCTGCAAAATATTTAAACCACCTTGTAGTATGACTACTGGTGGCATTGGCTGTGCAAGTACTACTGTTTTTAACTTAAAAGCATCTTGTTTCGCATTTTTAAGACCTATAGTTTGTAGATTAAGAAAACGCTCTATTGTACTTTTAAAATTGATACTTAATTGTTTTTGAAAACTTATTAAAGTACTCATTCTAATACCAGGCCAATTATCACGTGCAGTAAAACAGGGCGATGACGCTACACTTATTAATGCGCTAACACGTTCAGGATAATTTAACGCTACCTGAGTAGCAACTAAACCACCAAGCGACCATCCAAGCAAGCATGCACGTGATGGTAAATAAGGCAATAATTCTTGTATTATTTTCGATAAAGTGAATGGTGTTACGCTTTGACTACGTCCAAAACCTGGTAGATCTACTAGATACAGGCGGAAATATGGTCTAAGATACGGCACGATACTATACCATATTTCAGCATTGAAACCCCATCCATGTAGCAAAACTAAATTGCGCTTACCTTCTCCAGTAATGTGACAGTAAAGCGAATTCATGAGTTGAAATTCTCCAATACTGAAAAACGTTAATATCTTAATTATATGTTTTCATGATATATGTAATATATTATTTGAAAATCGATCTAGCAGCATTGACATTATCTTGTAACTGATTTTTTACATGACGTAATGAATAATTGTTATTTATTTTCAATCTAATTTCAAAGTATGTGTTACAATAGGTCTCATGTTGCATTAACCTTGTATAAGTGTTTTAATTGTACTATAATTAATTATATTTATTACATATTAAGATTACTTAACTATTAATTATCATGATAATTCGAATTACTGATGCTGCACAAAATCATTTTGAAGACCTTATTTCAACACAGAAAGAAGGAACACAAATTCGCGTATTTGTGATGAATCCAGGTACACCAGCTGCAGAATGTGGTGTTTCTTATTGTTCAGTAGATGATATAGAACTAACTGATACACAAATAAAATTTAATAAATTTTTAGTCTATATAGATGAGTTAAGTCTACCATATCTTGAAGGGGCTGAAATTGATTTAATTTCTGATAAATTAGGATCACAGCTCACATTAAAAGCACCTAATGCTAGAATACCTCAAATTTCGCAAGACGCTTCATTAGCTGAACGAGTTGAATATATGTTGATCTCGAAAATCAATCCTCAACTTGCGCAGCATAACGGTCGTGTGTCGTTAATTGATATTACCGAAGAAGGTTATGCTATATTACAGTTTGGAGGCGCATGTAACGGTTGTTCAATGATTGATATCACCTTAAAAAATGGCATAGAAAAAGAACTCCTGGCAGCTGTACCAGACTTAAAAGGTGTATTAGACATTACAGAACATCAGCATGGTAAACATTCTTACTATTAAAATTAAAGTATACTAAATATATGTGCAACATTATTAGCTGTATCTTAATTGTTTTCAAATTTTAATTTCTTTATTATCATAGACGAGAGTAAACATAAATAAATTTATGTTCTTTTCTTTATACAGTATGTTTGAATGAATTGGTTAGTTAAGGATTTTTTTTGCTTTAGCGACTATGTCCTCTTTTATTTTTATCATAATCTAAAAAATTAAATATCGATTTAAAATTAATTTTTCTCTGATTCGGCATAATAAAGTTATCTTTATATTGCTCTATGAAGGCAAAATAATGATGCTTTAAACAGTTAGTTCTGCAACTATTTTCAACTTTAAACATCTTACAATGTAAAATATCTTTCTTAACAACTGTACTAATATAAACAATATTAAGTTTAAGCATTATCATGACACCTAAAAATTGTAATACATTGAATAGTAAAAAGTAGCTATAGTATTAAAGTTTAAAATATTTTAATATTTACGTAATTTTTGAGTATACGCGTTAAACATTTTTACAGAACGTTGCATTCGTTTATAAGTAGACATCTGTCCTATGGCTAACTACCTCTAATGAAAATCATTAAGCGACATCATTTTTAATATCAAAAAATGTAAGAAAGGTTTTTCATTGAAAAAAAATAAGTGTATATTCTAATTTTTTAAGCTTAGCGATATGGTATTTTTTATAACTATAACTTACACCAATCTTCAAAACATCACTGGTATAAAACTAAAATTTAACTCGCCGAGTTTACTGTTTCAAAAATGAAATTCAGTTATCAAACTATCTATATCATCTTCTATTTATAGATGACTTATACAACTATTAACTATGTTATCTATTATTATAACATAATTTATGCTTGATTTTAAAATAGAAGTAATTAACTTAGAGTATATATCAATCATGCAAAACAGCTCTCCTACTAACGCATAAACTTACCGTTGTAATTTAGTTTTGCAAGCTTTAGACCTAGTGTAACATTTACCTCATTACGCTTCTGTCAAATTCCATACTAAATATAATATAAATTATTATGTTAGTACGCTATATAATGTTAAGTATTGATTTAAGTTAATAGTGATTTGATTAGAGCTTCAAATACTGACAATAATTTTTAGGATTAATATCATTTACCATATCAGAGATAAAATTTTTGTTGTACTTTAGAGAAATAAGTCGTTGTTTTAATAATGCATTCTGTATTTATTCAACTTGAACACTGCAATGGCTATTAAATTTTTTTAAATCATCATTGATTGCTTTCATTGCTGGCGTGCATTTGTTATTAAATAAATTGCGTTTAATTTATATCTATTGAGGTTATTAACATTTATCCTAAATACTAAGCTAGTTTACATTTCGATGTTAAACAAACGATTTCGGAACAGTAGTAAAGTCACTGTCACTCTATTTTACTGTACCAATTACCAGATCTTTTTAGATGTTAACATATTATTTTGAATCAAAGAACTTATGTGACCTATATCACTAATATTTAATGAATATTGAGGTGTAATAGTTGCTTTTGCTGTTTGGATTTCAGAAAATGGCATGGCAAAACATTGTGAAAACTGACATGAGGTTTAACTGGCTTAATAATATTCTACACTACGACGAAAGATAATCAGTAGTTTATGCGCGTACTTAGTAATCAATTCTGAGGCGTCTTTTAATTAATGGCATAGTTGTTGTTGTGCATAGATCGCAATCTAAAAGGCGAAAATGTTTCTGGAAAAACTTTTTAAAAAATTCCACTTCTCTTCTTATACGTCTTGCCTTATTGCCATGGTTAAATACTGTGCTAATGTATATTATATCAGTTAATATATAAATTGCATTAATACAGTTGCTGATGATTTTGCACAAAAAATTGGATCGAAATATTTACTAACAGTACGAAAAGCGTTATTTTTATATACTAATATTAAGATCATAATCTTCTACAATGTGCTTTATAGCACATTGTAGAAGATTGGAACTAAACAATACATCTGCGTGAAGCAAAAATCAAACAATACGATTCACAATAGTAGTAAATGGATCTTTTTTCTTGCAAGATAGTAAAAATATTATAAGACACATAAACATTTATCAAATCAATCTTGTAAATTCTTTGTCTAAACAATTAGTGAATAATTCATTAATGATGCATAAGGAGTTAGTTCATTTATGCTAATATAAGTCGATGTTTATGTTAAAATTTTAAATAATTCTTATAGTATATAATATTGTTATTAATAATGTATCAAGTGATATGATGCAAAATCATTAAATTTACTGTATATGTATGCTCTGGTGATATTGATGAATATCATGTAATTTCAGAAATCTGAGATTCTATTAAAGGGTATTTATATCAATTTGATTGATATGTATTTTTTTTTAACGTGTTCAAAAAGAATTTTGTTTAATAAACATTATTAATAATAATCTCAATATTTATTGATCTTACTTTATTGTTATTGCATGCAATGAAACTTTTTTGATAAGTATAATTCATCATCTAATCTTGTTTTAGATACAATTTTATTGATTTACTAAATATTTAGTGGATATTTTTATAGTACTACACAATTTATGCTGTTTTTAGTGTTTTAGGTATATTCGAAGTCTTTTTCTTCAATTAACAAGAATAAAAAATAAGTAATTAGCAATACATGCAGTTAAACTGGGTCAGTTATTAACTTTTAGAAACAGATAGATACAGGAAAATTAGAATTATGCAATTACAAATGATCTTCTAGATGATTAAAATGTTACTAATGTAGTTAAAATGGATTAATCTATTTTGGCTGATTTAATTAAAAAACATCATACTTTATTTGCCATAAACTACATTGTCACAGATAATGCACGCGTTCATGTCCTCGAAAATGGCGTAAAATTTATGCTACATTTATTTGATGGTCTTGATTTTAGCACTAGCATTTTTCTGGTTCTAGCTTTATTGTTCGTATTTTTTTATGAAGCAATAAATGGATTCCATGACACAGCTAATGCAGTTGCGACTGTTATCTATACTCGTGCAATGCGAGCACAGTCAGCAGTAATAATGGCTGGTATTTTTAATTTTTTTGGAGTTTTATTAGGCGGTTTAACTGTTGCTTATACTATTATTCATATGCTTCCAATCGATTTACTAGTAAATGTAAGCTGTATTCATAGTCTTGCTATGGTTTTTTCTATGTTATCAGCTGCAATTATCTGGAATCTTAGTACCTGGTATTTAGGTTTACCAGCTTCTAGTTCCCATACCTTGATTGCTTCAATAATTGGAATTGGACTGACGAACGTTTTTATAAATCAAACGTTACTTTTTGATGCACTTAATTTATCTAAAATAATGAATGTATTTTTTTCTTTAATTTTATCGCCTATTGTAGGTTTATTAATTTCTGGTAGCCTAATTTTTTTGTTACGTCGCTATTGCAACGGTACTAAAAAATGTTCACGAATTCATATGACACCTGCCGACCGTGAAAAAATTGATGGTAAAAAAAAACCACCTTTTTGGATACGCATTGCATTAATTTTTTCATCGCTTGGTGTCAGTTACTCGCATGGTGCAAATGATGGTCAGAAAGGCATAGGTTTAATTATGCTTGTTTTGATCGGTGTTACACCAGCTGGATTTGTAGTTAATATGAATGCATCAGGTTATGATATTACTCGTACGAGAGATGCTGTTAATCACTTAGAATATTACTATCGCAAAAATCAAAAAGTATTGAAGCATATTATAAAAATATCACCATATATGTTATCTATAAAAAAAGAAATACAAAATTCACAATTTCTTTACTGTAATAGTAAAAATTTACTACAAGTTATTAATAATACTCAGAATATGCTTTCTAATTTACAAAATTACGGTGAATTATCAATTGAACAACGTAGTGATCTGCGTCGTTCTTTGCTTTTTCTTTCTGATACTGTAGATAAGGTAACTAATTTTTCTGAAACTAACAATCAAGATAAAATCTTTCTTAATAAATTAAAAAATGATCTTTTAGATACCATTGAATATGCTCCAATGTGGATTATTGTAGCTATCGCTCAAGCACTTGGTATAGGTACAATGATCGGTTGGCGCCGTGTAGCAATTACGATTGGCGAAAAAATCGGAAAAAAAAACATGACTTATGCACAGGGAATGTCAGCACAATTAACCGCTGCTTTATCTATTGGTATTGCTAGCTATACGGGTATGCCTGTTTCGACTACACATATCTTATCGTCGTCTGTAGCTGGTGCGATGCTTGTTGATGGCGGCAGATTACAAAGTCGCACTCTCAAGAATATTGCTGTAGCGTGGATATTTACTTTGCCGGTTTGTATTGTGCTTTCAGGTTCACTGTATTGGATTGCTCTCAAATTTATTTAATTTTGCTTTATAATAATATGATAGGTAATTCACAAAAAGATAGTCAATATACTTTAAATGATATTTTTTATTCAGAGGGCTGGTAAATATCAAAACGGCATTTTTTAGTTGTTATTGTAGCATGTGGTGCAATATCCCCTAAAGGTCTTGCATAACACGGCCGTTTTACTACAACTCGTTTTTTTGCTAAATGACGAGCTAGTGCTAATAATTCATCTGCATCTTCATCTTTTCCTACTAATAATTGCAAAATGCGCATTTCTTTTTTTATCATGGCTTTTTTACTTTTAGTAGGATTAGTAGGGTACATTGGATCAAGGTATATAACATCTAATTTAGGCATGATAGTCATTGCTTGCTGGCTATCAACATGCAATAAAGTAAGACGATTATACAACCAGGTACCAATTTCTGTATCTCTGTAGCCACGTTGTAAAGCATCATATAATAAAGCAGCTACTATTGGATTGCGTTCTAACATAGATACATGGCAACCTAATGTTGATAATAAAAATGCATCTCGACCAAAACCCGCTGTAGCATCAAGTACATAAGGAAGATAGTTTCCTTTTATACCTACTGCTTTTGCAATTGCTTCACAACGACCACCACCAAAACACCGGCGGTACGCCAAGGAACCTTTAACAAAATCAACAAAAATGCCTGATAAATTCGGCTCATCTTTTTTTCGTAATTCAAGGTGTTTGGATGTTATTACCAGTGAAAAATTTGACTCTAGATCCTGTTCTAAATACCAGCGTTGTACTAAATCTAATAAAGTTTTTTCTTGAGAATGTGTCTCATCAATTAAATGAATTTTCACAATTAAGCATTACCTTTAAAGACCGTAATATTTTAACATCTCTTCAGGATTAGGTTCGCGACCACGAAAACGCTTAAATAACACTATCGGTTCTTCAACACCGCCACATGTCAAAATGTTGTCGAGAAATGACTGTCCAGTTTGGTGGTTAAAAATTCCTTCTTCTAAAAAACGCGAATAAACATCGGAAGATAAGACATTAGCCCATAAATAACTATAATAACCAGCAGCGTAACCGCCAGAAAAAATATGGCTAAAAGAATGTGGGAAGCGGGTCCATTCTAAATTTGGAATTACGGAAACTTGTTTTTTTACTTCCCATAGTGTTTCAAGAATTTGAACTCCTGTTTTAGGATTACATTCAATATGCAAACGGAAATCAAATATACTAAATTCTAGCTGACGTAATATAAATAACGCGGCCTGATAGTTCTTTAATAAGAGTATTTTATTTAGTAATGTTGAAGGTAGTGATTCGCCAGTTTCATAGTGTCCAGATATCAATCTTATTGCTTCTGGCTCCCAACACCAATTTTCCATTAATTGACTAGGTAATTCGATAGCATCCCATGGAATACCATCAAGACCAGATACTCCTAATACTTCAATACGTGAGAGTATATGATGTAAGCCGTGACCAAATTCATGAAATAATGTAATTACCTCATTATGTGTAAATAACGCTGGTTTGTCATACACTGGACCATTGAAATTACAGGTGATATAAGCAACAGGTTTCTGTAAACTTCCATCACCCTTACGCATCCGATTAATACAAGTGTCCATCCAAGCACCACCGCGTTTATTTTCACGTGCATATAGATCAAGATAAAAACTGCCTAGCAAATTATCACTGTCATCAAAAATATCGAAAAAACGTACTTCTGCATGATATAAATCGATATCAATACGTTCCTTAATTAAAATACTGTAGATGCGTTTTACTATTTCAAATAAACCTTTAAGTACAAATACTTCTGGAAAATAGGGACGAAGCTGTTCGTCGCTAATATTATAAAAAGAATGTTTTTGTTTTTCAGAAAAATAATCAAAATCCCAAGGTTGTACTTTATCAATTCCAAAGTTTTTTTTAACGAATTTATGTAATTGATCAAATTCTTTTTCAGCTTGCGGTCGTACACGTTTTACAAGACCGGTTAAAAACGTCATCACCTTGCAGGAGTGCTGTGCCATTTTGGTTATTAGTGATTTATCTGCATAGCAATTGAAACCAAGTAGTTTTGCTAATTCATGACGTAATATTAATTGCTCAACCATAATTGGAGTATTATCCCATTTCCTAGCGTACGGCCCTTTATCGGAAGCACGTGTTGAATAAGCAAAGTACATCTCTTTTCGTAAATGGGCATTATCACAATAGTTCATAACTCCTACATAACTTGGATGATCTAAAGTTAATAACCATCCATTTTGTCCTTTTGCTTCTGCTTGTTTTTTTGTTTTCGCTAATATATTTTCTGGTATGCCTACTAACTCTGCTTTGTTTGTTATTAATTTACTCCATGCCATAGTAGAATCGAGTAAATTATTACTATACAGTGAACTTAAATTAGCTAAACTTGTAGAAATTTCTGCATAACGTTTTTGTTGTACATTATTCAATTTAACGCCTGATAGCTCAAAATCACGTAACTTATTATCTATTGATTTCTTTTGAGCAAGATTAAACGTTGTATAAACATCGCTCTGTTTCAAATTCCAGTATGCTCGGTATAAATCTTTATTTTGACCTAACCAAGTGTTGTATTCTGAAAGTAAAGGTAATGCCTGTTCATAAGCTTTACGAAGTTCTAAACTATTTTTTGTTGAATTTAGATGGTTAATTATTGAAAAAATACGGTTAAGATAATCATGAATGTCATCTAAAGGCTGTACTAAGTTATTCCACGAATACGGCCTGCCTGCTTTTATAACTTCTTCTACCTTTTTACGACAATTTCTCAGTATTTCTTTAATAGCAGGCACAATATGTTTTGGTTCGATTTGGGAGAAAGGTGGTAATGTAAAAGGTGCAAGTAATGGATTTGTCATTTTATAATACAGTCCTTTATTAATCCTTTCATGATAGGGGTAGTACATATTCGATAATATAATACTAATCTAATAGATAGAAATACTTAACTTTAAAAAAAATAGTAAAATTTTTTCATTTTTTTGAATGTATTATTGATCCATCTTTAATTAAATTATTATGTAACGATTTAATAAATAAACACATGTTTCTTTTAGATAATACTAAAAATAAAATTTTTTACCTTGTAAATTAAACCATTTATGAATATATCATAAGATGATGATACAGTTTCCATTTTCATTGGAAATTCAATAATGATTTTCAGTTAAAATAATATCGCGTATGAGATTCAAAAATTAATAATCTATTTGTATAGCAGAGGATCAATATAGATCATTAACATGCTCATTGGATAATTTATTTTTAAGTTTAAAAATAAATTATCCAATGTAATATTTCTATACTTCGAATACTGAGAAATCACGTGCTAATTCTGTAGAAGTAAATACTGTCTGACATTCTGCCAGCAATCTTGGTTGGTCTTGTAATAAATAACGTGAACTAAAGTGTGTAGCAATCATACGTTTTGCGCCAGCTTGTTTTGCTACCCAAGCAGCTTGGACAGTTGTAGAATGCCCCCGTACATTAGCTTTTTCTGCCAGATTAGTTTCTAATGTTGTTTCATGTACCATAACATCGGCATTAGCTGCTAGCTCTTGTGCTATATTAGTTGGACCAGTATCCCCAAAAATTACTAATACCTTACCCTTAGTTGGAGCAAAAAGATAATCCATGCCATCTATTTCTCTACCATCTTCTAATATAATGCGTTTTCCTTTCTTTAAATGTTGATATACTGGGCCGCTTTTAATCCCTGCAGCTTTTAAGCGAATAGCATCAAGTGAACCTGGTTTATCGTGTTGCTCAATACGATAGCCATAGCATTCTATCACATGATTCATTGGCCATGCTGTAACAGAAAATTCGCCATTGTCCAATATTAAACCTTCCTCAATTTCCAATATGTCTAATGGAAAATTAGTGCATGAGCAGCTTAAGCGTAAAGCTGTTTCGAGAAACAGCTTAATTCCTTTTGGTCCGTATATACTAATAGGTTGTTCTATTCCAGCCATTGAACGGCTAGTAAGTAAGCCAGGTAAACCAAAAATATGATCTCCATGCATATGAGTAATGAAGATTTTCTGAAGTTTACTTATTTTAAGAGATGTACGTATAAACTGATTTTGAGTTGCTTCACCACAGTCGAATAGCCATATATCACTACGTTGAGATAGCGTCAATGCAATAGCAGTTACATTACGTTGTTGGCTGGGAGCACCTGCTCCAGTACCGAGAAAAGTTAGACGCATATTATACTTACCTATTTGCTTAATTTAAATTAAGTAGTAATTATTAATGAGCTAATATCTTCGTTTTACAAGAATGCTATATCTTGTATATATTAAAATAATTTCACTTAAATTATAGATACGCATTTAGTTTTCAATAACTTTTAGGTGACAACCAGCGTGCAAAGTATAATAGTAGAGTTCTTACTAATTGAAAAATATATTTTTCTGATTTTTGCATTATTAAAAATTACGCCATGCTATTTAAAAAACCTTGCATTTTTAAAAATATCTATATTAAACAATAATATGAAATGTATTTCATATTATTGATAATGGTTTATTATATAGATATTTTTTTAAAATTAAATACAATTTTTTATTTTAAAGATATTTAGCAAAAATATTTAAGTACAATATATATAAATTAAAAAAATAATTTTTGTACAATTTATGTATGTAAAATACATAGCTCCTAATCTGGAAATTAGTACAAGCATAATAATATATTATGCTTATTTTTGTCATAAAACTTAAAATTATTATAATAAAGTAAAGAAGAGCTAAGGCCAATAACGATTAAGTGCTTGCCATGCTTGTTGAGCCACTATTTCTGAGCATTGCGATTTTAAAACATCATTAAATACTTCTATACCGATTGGTCCTTTATAATTAATGCGTTTTAAAGTATCAATAAAACATTCAATATCAAGAATTCCATAGCCAGGCAATAGACGATGATGGCGAGCAATATCCATGAGAGTATGTTTTTCTGGTGGCGGTAAAGTTGCTACATCACATAATTGTACTGCATAAATTTTTTCAGCTGGTATTCTTTCAAGTTGAGATGCGTCACCACCCAGAGCGCAAATATGAAATAAATCAATTACTAAACCAATATTAGGTTGTTGTATTCGTTGAAGTCGCTCCCATGCTCTAGGTAAAGTATTATCTACGCTACACCATGCCATTGGTTCATACATAATACGCATGTTGTAACGTGCTGCTTCTGATGCCATCCAACATAAATCTTCGTCGATACGTTCTGCTAAACAATCTTCTCGTGTACTAGCAGGTGCTTGAATGGTATTACAGCCTAGTTTATAGGCAATATGAATAAATTGATGTAATTCAGCTCGTTTGTATAATCGATCAGAGTCTTGTGCACCGGTAAAATCTCGTAGCACTTGTAAATTAGTAAAGCCTAACTTCTGTTGCTTAGCAAATTTTGCCAATCCAATAGCACCATGTGTGCTTGATTGTACATCTTCCCACCAGATTTCCACTTGTTCAAAACCTGCTGCACGAGCTGTTCGTAGCTTGTATTCTGGGTCACCGTTTAGCAACACTAAGTTAAGAAATTTAGGGTTATGACTCATTAACAAGCTCCTTTAAATAACACGATTATCAATCGATAATAGATTTTTTATATATTTGATTAATACCATATTCATGGTTATTTATTTTGAATAATATTAAAAGTAATCTTTATTATCCCTTTTCTAATTTTAGTATACAATTCTTTTAATATTGGACATCGTATCTTGTCACGCCCTTCTTTAGCGATTTTAAATTTTAAATAAGAATTAAGTGCATGAAATTGTCTTGCATTAATTTAATAAGTTTAAGGATTAAAATAAACATGTATGTAATATTTTAAAAAAATCGAAACTTGATCTAAAATATTTCAGAATGAGCGACTATTAACATGGTAGAATATTTAAGTTATTAAAGATTATAAAACAAAAATATTTTTTGTATTTGATAAATAATATAACTTTTTAATAATAGATCTGAAAGCAATAAATGCATTTATTATTTTTACTATTATTTTAATTGTTAAATAGTTCAAGTATATAGAATCATCTCGATATTAGTCAATCTAGTTCATTAGAATACAAATAAATAGTATTGTCTATTTGTAAATAAAATTATTTCTATAATGAAATAATAAATATTAAAAATATTTATAAATCAAATAGTTAAATTATTATAATATGATAAATCTCATAACATTAGCCATATAAATAATACTGAAAATATTACAAATATCAGAATTAAATAAACTGATGATATTACATCGTAGCAATTGTCTAAAATGCAAGATAACATATTGTTATATATTTTAACTTAACTGATAAATTATTATTTTATTAAAAATCAAAATTATAAATTCAAAAATTTAATTAAGTAAAAAATACGAATCAATAATTATTTATATCTTAAATATGGTACTATAGTATAGTAAATTTATAATTTACTAGCAGATAAAATTATACAAATATCATCGTAATTTGATATAAGAAAGATGACGTATTATCTTCGAATACTAATTATTAAGCTGTATTAAAAATACTAATATTTTTACTGCTTATTTTTTAAGTGGAAGCCATGTTGTTCTCAATTAATGAATATTTGATCAGTTGATGTTTGCTTTTAGCAACAGGAGGCAAAGTAACATATGCATGGAAAGCAATTCCATAATTTTTTTCATAAATATTAGGCAATTTACAAAAATATAAATTAAGTTTTTATAAAAAATTTAATTTATAGAATATGAGATTAAGTTGTAAAGTCAAGATAAAAAAGATTTTTATTAAATAGACTTAACTTAAAACATTCTGATTAATAATCATACAATATTTATTCGTTACGTGTTAATGATAGTAAAATGGATATCGCTATAACAGCAATGTAAAATACAACTTATCAGGTTATGAGCTATATATAGCTTGTGATTCTTTGATGAACTCGTTAGTCTTCGATAAAGATTATTCAATGACTATAATTTTTTTCAAGCACGTATATGTTAGTACATTATTACTATAATAGGTTAAGAAATCAGAAAAAATTGAGGCAAGTTAAGATATTAAAAATTAATTTTTTACTTTGTTCACCACAATCCCTATGGTGTGTGTATTATGCATTATCTATGCATACAGATGTGTTATGGGGCTAGCATCTTTAGATTAAAAAATCTAAAAATGTTAGATACGTATTAATTAATGTATGATTCACTCAATATTTGATTGCTTTTACAATATATGATGCTTTCAACAAGATACGGTGTTATGGGATTACTGCAGTGTAGTAAAAACGTTAAAATATTGATCTATGTAAAGAGATTATTTTTAGATACTTAATAAAGTAAGTTTATATCATAATATTCGCTACTAAAAATTGAGCGCCACATGATTATGCGTATAATATTAATTTAAAACAAAATTTTTTACATATTTTTATCTTTTTTCATAAATTTTATGATAAATTCAGCATATCTATTATTCGCAATTAGAAAAATATATTGTATTACATAAAGTTAAATACAGATATTCTTTTAGGCAATAATTTAAGCTTTAAAATGAAAACTTTATTAAATAAGCTGATTTTTATTTAGCAAATGGCATTGAAATTACTTCACTAAGACCTTAAATATTATAATAGCATTAGAGAATAAATATTAAATTTAATAATAGTAGTACAACTGTTAATATCATATTCATTTACTGCAAAATTAGCTATGTACTGCAATATATACGCTCTTAAAAATAGATTTAGATTCCATAGAATATACTATCATATACTATTAAGGTATTATTAGGGTAGAGAAAGAAGATTTCTATTGATATATAATTTTTTAAAATTATAATAAAAGCATTATTTTAAGATTAAAGAATTTTTCTCTATACAATAATGAATGTATGATTCAAGATCATAGAACAATAATATTTAAGATAATAGAAATATGTTGTATGGTATGTTTATTATCGGGTTATTATTGAAGATTAAAATAAATTAAATAATGATTGATTATATAAATAATTTATTTATTATCTGATGTTTTAGATGGCCTGTATTTGATAATATTTTATATTCAGAATATGTGTTTTATTATGATAGTAACAATATTTTATAATATATTAATTTGGAGAGATTAAAGAGAAAACAATACTTCAAGAAATTTCGTCTCTATTAGCATTATGTTGTTCAAAAAGATCGTATTTAATTAAATTAATTAGACATAATAACAAAATTTTTTCATGCAATACAAATTAAGAAATGATTAGTTTTACTATAAGAATTTATTGCGGTATCAAAATGGTTATGAATAAATAATTTTCAATTATTTAATAGTTTAGTAAATCATATGACACATAGCATTAAGAATGTTACTAATCTATACAACAAATGATGCTATATTGTGGTTAATTTTAAATAAAATAGTTGTATTTACTTTAGAAATTTAGAAAATACAAAAGAATTATGGATATTGCATAAACAACTAAACTTATTTGATATATTTAATGTAGTAGTTATCTAAGGACCAAGTGAGTAGAAAGTAATTTTCTAAAAAATTAAATGGTGGAGTATTAGAGTTTTAATATAATTTTCATTTGACTGTTTAGATTCATAAAGTCTCCGTTCCTGTCCCGGCAGCAATGTGCTGAATGTGGGCTATCATTAACAAATCACTAGCAATACCGATATAAAATGGCAGAGAAACGCAATATCTTTCTGATAGGTCCGATGGGTGCTGGAAAAAGCACTATTGGTCGTCAGCTAGCCCAGCAACTTAATATGGAATTTTTCGATTCTGATCAGGAAATTGAGCGACGTACTGGAGCAGATATAGGGTGGGTATTTGATGTAGAAGGCGAAGTAGGGTTTCGCGATCGAGAAGAAAAAATTATCAACCAATTAACCGAAAAACAAGGGATTGTATTGGCTACGGGTGGCGGGTCTATAAAATCTCGTGAGACTCGTAATCGTCTTTCCTCACGCGGTGTAGTTGTCTATCTACAAACCACCATCGAAAAACAACTTGCTCGTACTCAGCGAGATAAAAAACGCCCGTTGTTGCTACAGATCGATTCTCCTCCTCGCCATGTGCTAGAAGCGCTGGCTGCAGAACGAAATCCGTTTTATGAAGAAATTGCTGATCTAATTATTCATACTGATGATCAGAGTGCAAAGATTGTAGCAAGTCAGATTATTAACTTACTGGGAAAAAATTAATCCAGTATCCTAATAGTTTTCAATAGGTATAGATGTGCATGGAGAAGATCACTGTTTCATTAGGGTATCGTAGTTATCCTATTACTATTTCTGCTGGATTACTTAAATATTCAGCTTCTTTTTTACCGTTAAAATCAGGCGACAACGCTATGCTGGTTACTAACCAGACATTAGCCGCTTTATATCTTCATAAATTATTGACTTTATTAAATAAAGCTGATGTTAAAATAGATTATGTAATTTTACCAGATGGTGAGCAATATAAAAATCTATCAGTGATGAATCAAATATTTACTGCTTTATTACAAAAATCGCATGGTCGCGAAACTACTCTTATTGCTCTAGGTGGTGGAGTAATAGGTGATATGACGGGTTTTGCTGCTGCCAGTTATCAACGTGGTGTTCGTTTTATTCAGGTACCGACTACTTTACTATCTCAAGTTGATGCTTCAGTAGGCGGAAAAACTGGCGTAAATCATGAAATGGGAAAGAACATGATAGGGGCTTTTTACCAGCCTGTTTCTGTAATTATAGACACTGATTGCTTAAGTACTTTACCACCACGAGAGTTAGCTGCGGGTCTAGCAGAAGTAATCAAATATGGTATTATTTTGGACAGTGAATTTTTTCAATGGTTAGAAGAACATCTTGATGCTATTCTAGCACTAGATAGCAAAGTAATGCGTTTCTGTATTCGTCGTTGCTGCGAGCTAAAAGTGAAAGTGGTAGAACATGATGAATGTGAAAGTAACATAAGAACATTACTCAATTTGGGTCATACTTTTGCTCATGCTATTGAAACTCACGTGGGTTATGGCAATTGGTTACATGGTGAAGCAGTCGCTGCAGGCATAGTAATGGCAGCATATACTTCTGAAATTCTTGGTGAATTTATGTCAGTTGATACTATTCGTATTATAAATCTTTTAAAACGAGCACATTTACCAGTCAGAGGACCAACTAATATGAACGCAGAAGCATATTTACCTTACATGATGCGTGATAAGAAAGTGGTAAAAGGAAATATAAGGTTTGTTTTGCCTCTTGCCATTGGTCGAGCTGAAATACGTACAGGTATCGATCAAAATATAGTTATTAAAGCTATCAATACGTTACAGAACAGTTAAGTTATAAAAAATAATATATTGTACTGTGATATAAAATCGTGCAGCTTGAAATTTTAAATAACTGGTATTTTAGTTTAAAATAGGTATAATAAATAATATTTTTTAGTTCTAAAAAAACTATTTTTACATTTATATCAATAATGCATATTCATTGAGATATGAATAATGACTATATAATATAGAACGTTAATTATTCTGAAATAGTTATTATAGAAAAATATTTTGCTATTATTCGTTACATACGGTACATAATCCACATACTTAATTGCATATAATTTATTAATATAATTAATTTATTGTATTTTAAGTAAAAATTTAAATTATGTTTGAGATGCAGCATGTTTTATTTATTGATTATCACGTATCATTTCGTTGTTATAGCAGAAATATATTAGGCTGCTTATTTAAGATATTATATTGAGTGTATAATTAAGTGCCTATCGAATTATAAGAAGTATTAACTACGCTATATTTTAGAAAGTCAATATTAAAAAGCAATATTGATTAAGTGTTATTTTTAAAAGCACTTCTGTTGTTAATCGCCCACTGTAATTAATAATATAAAATGTAAAAATTATGACAACATGAAGAAAAATCGTGCTTTTCTAAAATGGGCAGGAGGAAAATATCTGCTGATTGATGATATTCGTCCTTACCTACCACCAGGCGAGTGTCTTATCGAACCTTTTGTTGGTTCTGGTTCTATATTTCTTAATACAGATTATAAACATTATCACTTAGCAGACATCAACGGGGATTTAATTAACCTCTATAATATTGTCAAAACATGTACAATAGCTTTTATTAAAGATGCACGAAAGTTATTTACTGCTAATGCTAACACTGCTAAAAATTATTACGCCTACCGTACGACATTTAATTCCACGCAGGATACATACCAAAGAGCTCTTTTATTTCTTTATTTGAACCGACATAGCTATAATGGTCTATGTCGTTATAATTTAAATGGTAAATTTAATGTCCCTTTTGGTCGTTACTATAAACCATATTTTCCAGAAGATGAGTTATTATCGTTTGCTGAACATGCTCAGAAAGCAACTTTCGTATGTGAATCATACGATGTCACATTGAAACGTGCTTATAAAGGTTCAGTTGTTTATTGTGATCCACCGTATGTACCGCTTTCAGCTACTTCAAATTTTACTGCCTATTATACTAATCGTTTTAGTGTATGTGAACAGTTGAACTTAGCAGAATTAGCTAGTAAATTAGCCAAGGAAAATCGTATACCTGTAATAATTTCTAATCACGATACTTTATTAACACGTCAATGGTATCAACATGCTGATTTACACGTTATTAAAGCTAAACGGTCTATCAGTCGCAGCATACGTAGTAGAACTGAAATCAATGAACTTTTAGCACTTTTTTATTAATTTGTATCAATATATAGAATGTGAATTGGAAATTAAAAATAACATTGGAAGATAGAATGAGACAATTTTTATTAGCTCCTTCAATTATTGCTGCTGACTTTGCTCGTTTAGGAGAAGATACTGCTAAGGTATTAACAGCAGGTGCTGATATAGTTCATTTTGACGTTATGGATAACCATTATGTTCCGAATCTTACTATTGGTCCTTTAGTTCTGAAATCATTACGCAATTATGGTATTTCGGCACCGATTGATGTTCATCTTATGGTGAAACCTGTTGATTCTTTAATCCCTGAATTTGCTAAAGCTGGTAGTAACTTTATTACTTTTCACGTAGAAGCTAGTGAACATATTGATCGTACGTTACAACTTATTAAAGCAAATGGGTGTAAAGCTGGAATAGCATTAAATCCTGCTACCCCTCTCAGTTGTCTTGAATATTTAATGGATAAAATAGACATTATCCTGCTTATGTCAGTTAATCCGGGTTTCAGTGGACAATCTTTTATTTCTGCTTCATTAAATAAGCTGCAAAAAGCACGTAATTTAATCGATAAATGCGGATATAACATACTTTTAGAAGTTGATGGTGGTATAAAAGTCTATAATATTGGTCAGGTTGCAGCGGCAGGCGCAGACATATTAGTTGCAGGTTCGGCAATCTTTGATCATATCAATTACGAACAGGTAATTGCGAAAATGCGATGCGAATTAAAAAAAGTACAAATTTTGTATAATGAATCGTAGCATGTAAATTTCATCATTCAGGATATTAATTTTTTCCTAATTAAGGGATAGATATGTATCGTGAAATTATAAAATACAATTAAAATTTATTGAAATAATATTCACATATTCAAAATAGCTTTTCAAGAAACATAATTAGAATATTCTTTACAGGATTAATTTTATGAAATTATTCATAGTCCTTTTTCTAATATCCTTTTGAGTTTATTGTAGATGCAATAGATTTTATCTGTTATTAAGAAATACATTAATTTATTGAAATTAAAATTAAATTTTTCTATGGTAGACATTGTTTTTGGGAGAAATATGAACAAACTCATTGCTTTTAGCGGAATACAGCCTTCTGGTGAGTTGACGATAGGTAATTATCTAGGTGCATTACATCACTGGGTACAAATGCAGAATGATTTCTGTTGTATTTACTGTATTGTTGACTTACATGCTATTACTATTTATCAAGATCCTAGCAAACTTCGTAAAGCCATATTAGATAATTTGGCTATGTGTCTTGCTTGCGGCATTGATCCTGATAAAAGCATTATATTTGTACAATCACATGTTCCAGAACATACGCAGTTAAACTGGATTTTAAATTGTTACGCTTATTGCGGTGAATTAAATCGTATGACTCAGTTTAAAGATAAATCCAAACATTATAAGAGCAATAACATTAATGTAGGGCTGTTTAATTATCCAGTATTAATGGCAGCAGATATTCTATTGTATCAAACTAATGTAGTACCGGTCGGTGAAGATCAAAGACAACATTTAGAGCTGACACGTAATATTGCATATCGCTTCAATGCACTCTATGGTAAAATTTTTACAATACCAGAACCTTTTATTTCAAAGTTTGGTGGACGAGTAAAGTCACTTCTTGAGCCAATGAAAAAGATGTCGAAATCAGATGATAATCGCAATAATATTATTGGATTACTTGAAGATACTAAAACAATTAGAAAAAAAATCATGCGAGCTATGACTGATTCAGATAACCCTCCAATAATACGTTATGATATTAAACAAAAAGCTGGTATTTCTAATTTATTGGAAATTCTTTCCATTATCACCAATAAATCTATTCCAAACTTGGAAAAAGAATTCCAGGGGCAAATGTATGATAGTTTAAAAAGAACTGTAGCAGATTCGGTTTCAGGAATTTTAACGAGTTTACAAAAGTATTATTATGATTTCCGAAAAGACGAAGTATTCCTTGATAAAATCATATCTGATGGTGCATTGAAAGCCAGTAAATATGCTGAAGAAACAGCAAAAAAAGTGTACGATGTAATAGGTTTTATAAATAAATAGTAATAATCAATTTATATAAAATTATAAAAAATATTAAAGCAACATATAATATACTCATGGTTCTTAATTATAAATTTTTTCTACAAGTACCTTTTTAGGCGTCTGTTATTATATTATCATGATATTGCTATACTTATATATTGATATAAAACCAAAATATTATTAAAGATTTTTATTCTTTATTAAAGTATAACATGGATCCATCGTTTCATCTATATCTTTATACTAAATAATTAAATAATTAGATTATATAATCATGCTGACGATGTTTTGAAAAAAATCCTAAAAGCACACACATAATAAAGACTATACCATATAACCCGTTAGCTAAGATAAGTGCAGCACGTACCCCGAAATTTTCTACAATGGGTGCAGTAACTATAAAAGTTAACATAGTGCCTACAGTACCGGAAGTTAAAATAAAGTTTACTAATTTAGGTGAAGCTACCTTAGTTTGTAATGAAGCTAACGTGATCACCGTTGTGTAAATAGCGCTAGAACTAAAACCAAGTATTATAATAATCCAACGTAGCATGGTAATATCATGAGCAATGATAAACCAGCACATTAGACTAGTTGCAACTGCTGTTAGCAGTACTAAAATATGATGTAAATCAAAAAATCGCATGAAAGAGCTAAATATCCACATCCCAATCATATATGACATCCAGAAGTTGCCTACTAATTGTCCCGCAGTTACGATATTCATGCCCATTGATTTTGTAAGATATACTGGTATCCAAGATATAAAGCTAAGTTGGCCTAAAATATAGCATAAAGCAGCAATCGATAAAAATAATACACCTAAACCCCATTTTTCTTTTTCAGCATGCTCTATTGCTTTGTTGTTTTTTATTTCCGGGAACTCAATAAATAATGTTAGTATAAAAATGAATAAATATATAATACTTATACAGACGTAGATCCAATACCATGGTAAAGCATGTGTCAACAAAATTGCAGAAATAATTGGAAAAATCGTGCCAGCAAAACTAAAAAAAGAATCACTAAAAAGCAAGCGAGAGCCACGTTGTCGACCGGCATATAGATAAGTAATGAGGAAGGTACCGATCGACATAGTAATACCACTTACTATGCCTAACATAAACATACATATTGAAAAAATTATTATATTATGAGTAATTGTTAATGTTACAATAGCCAAAATTATTAGTATAAAACCATAAATTAGCTGTCTTTTTAGTGGAATAATTATCATTAACCAAGCATTAAAGAATACAGATACTAAAATACCAGCATTCAGGAAGGTAAAAGTATGACTCATTTCTGAAATTGGTAAATGAAAATACTGGGCTATATTGTCTAGTATCATGCCACTAGTGATCACAAGTGCACCAGTTAATGCATAAGACAAGAAACTAATCCACGTAAGACCAATGCGAGTATAATTATAGGGTGTCGTCATGTTTGTAACCTAATAAAATGTCTGCTAGTCAGGTAAAGTTTATTGATTTATTTTTTTATTAAAATTAATTTTTAAATGCAGTCCCTCATAATTACTAAACGTGTAATATATTATTATGATACGTTTATTTATTAATAGCATAAAGTTATCAAATTCATAGCTTAATTACACTTGAATGCAAATGATTTATTATTCGTATTGAGTAAGTTAAAATTTTCAATTCTTAATATATTAGTTAAGTTTTACTATAATTAAAGACTATTATATATACAAAATTTATATCTTTATCTATATTATATTGTTTTAGAATTTTAAGGGATCAGAATTATAAAGCGCCTATCTAAAGAGCTAGATGCTGATAACTTCTTTATTTATTAAAATGTTATTTTTTTAGAATAAAAATAATTGAATGTAAAAAATAAAATTTTAATGAAAAGTGTTTTACTATGGATCATAAAAATTTCTAATTATTTGCTATATTTTATACACTATGTTAATGATATGACATGGTATAAATTGATGTCATCTTAGTATATTTTATGTTATTATTAATTGATAATTATGATTCTTTTACATGGAATTTATACTGTTACTTTTGTAACTTAGGAATTAGTGTACGCGTTGTTCGCAACGATGCGATAAGCATATATGAGATGGAGACATTATCTTTAAGTCATTTGGTTATCTCACCGGGTCCTGGAACACCTAATCAGGCTGGCATTTCAATTAGCGCTATTAGGCATTTTTCTGGACGTATACCTATACTCGGAGTATGTCTTGGACATCAAGCTATCGCACAAGCTTATGGTGCAAATATTATACGCGCACGAAAAATTATGCATGGAAAAACTTCGCCGATCTGGCATACTCAGAAAGGTGTTTTTTATAATCTCAAGAATCCACTCATTGCAACACGGTATCATTCCTTGATAGTCGCACATAAAACACTACCAGATGAGTTCGAAGTAACGGCTTGGAGTTTACATGATGGAAAACTAGATGAAGTGATGGCATTACGCCATCGTACTTTACCGATTGAAGGAGTACAATTTCATCCAGAAAGCATTCTTAGTGAACAAGGTTATGAATTATTGCAAAATTTTTTAAAACAAATTTAATAGATATAAAAATGTATGGCCTATATTTGTAGATGATATTTATAGTTGAACATGCAAGCGATATTAATTTTTAAAGTTCAGTCATTAGAATAAGTTATAATATTAACGCATGCCATAAACAACTATAGTTTTGCCATAAACAGAAATGAGGTTTTGATCTTCTAGCATTTTTAGTATACGGCCTACAGTTTCACGTGAACATCCTACTATTTGACCAATTTCCTGACGGGTAATTTTAATTTGCATTCCATCAGGATGGGTAATAGCATTTGGTTGTTGAGTTAAATTAAGTAAAGTTTTTGCAATTCTTCCAGCTACATCAAGAAAAGCAAGATTACCTAATTTATCTGATGTCATTTGTAAACGATGGGCTAATTGCTTTAATAAATGTACTAAAATATTTGGATTGATACTCACAAGATAAAAAAATTTTCTATAAGAAATTTCAGCAATTTCGCAGAAAGTTTTCGTACGTACCCACGCACTACGTTTATGATCTTTTTCAAATAAAGCAATTTCGCCGATAAAATCTCCTTGATTAAGATAAGACAGGATTATTTCTTTACCGTCATTATCTTTAAGTAATACTACAACAATACCTTTTACTATATAATATAGCGTTTCTGCTTTTGCACCTTGATAGATTAGTGTACTTTTAGATGAATGTTTGTGAATGTGACAATGGGACAGGAACCATTCTAGCAGAGAATTTGTTTGTATTTTACCGAGAGCCATCTTAATTGTCCTTATTTGGCGATTCTATTTAACATCTAGAAGTAAAATTTTCCTATTAGTTAGTTTCAACGATCTAATCGAATTGATTTTTAAGGAAAATTAATGGACGGTAATTAATTAATTCTGTGTTTTTCTTTTTAAGGTTTGAATTTAATTTTATGAAAAACAACAATCTCTATTATTTTATATATATAGGAATATTGAAATATTTTTTATTAAATGATGTTGAGTAATGATGAAATTTTGTTAAGTTAGTTTCAATTCAATAACTATTTTGATGATAGGTAATATCAATATTTCGATTTATCTATTGATTAGATAAATTAAATAGCTTTATTAATTTAGCTGATCAATTGTTGTATGTGTTATGAATAATTCGATAATATATTAAATATTTTAAAGATTTTTTTTAAAAATTTTGTGCAACAAAATTCGAAATGAATTTTTTAAAATGTATCTATTAAAAAAATACCCAGTCGTTACATATGAAATTTATTCATAGAATTAGTAATATTAATTTATAAATGAGTTGAGCATATTTATATATATTTTCTTCTAAAGAGCTAATCATATATAATTATCGATGTATTAACAAGATATCTTTTTATTAAACAAACGATGTATATAAAATACTTTTACAAGTATACAGAAATTTCTTTATTTATAAAATATCGGGTTTTTGAATATAACAGAAAAATATAATTATTTATTATAAAGAGTTATTACCAAAATCAGCAAATTAAAATCAATGAATAAGATATAATTGTGATTCGCAGAGATAATCAGAATAGTAGGTTTGAATTTGAGTATTTAATTTTATTGGATTGTATTTTAATATTGAGATTGAAGATTTATTAATGTTCTAATTTTTTAAAAATTTTTAAATTTTTCTGTTTTTAAAAAATGATTGATATAATCATGAACACTGTAAATTTATAAACATCCTTCATTACATTCCAGTAAATGTGCCTAAAAAATTAAATTTAATGTAATTATTATTACAATAATAATTTAAATGTATTTTAATAAAGTTTATTTCCAACTATTAATATGGATATATTAATTCAATCGATTAATTATTAAATTTTTTTAATGTAATGTAAATTGATCTTAAAACTCTTTGGCCATTTTATTTAAAATTTTTTATAAGAACAAATTGTTATTAATAATGATGAAAATGACTTTATTGAAGTTCTCGAAATGAATTACAATCCTGTCAATAAAATATGTTAACTAATTAGCTTAAATTTATTTAAATATTGAATGAAATTAAATTTCACAAAATTTATTTATAATTTCTATTTTAAAAAAATATTATTTGCTTATTGAAAAAAAGTGATTCTAATTTTCAATGATTCACTAAATCATCTTAAAATTTAATAAAGGAAGTATTTTAATTTTTGCTCGTTTAAATTTTAAATCCGTTAAATTTAAAGTTAAAAAATTTTAATTGTTTTAGTAAAACAAGAAAATCAATTTTCTAAATTAAAAGAATATTTCATTGCCGTTTTCATATAAAATCAAAAAATTTCTAACAAATATCTATGCGATAACCATCATTAATAACCTAATTTAGTAATTAATAATGTTACTTACAAATGAATGGAATCATCAATAAAATAATCTTATCTGTAATTGCTTTTTATGATAACAGCGAAGCATATATTTGAAATAATTAAGAAAATAAATTTATCACTCTGTTAATTCATCAAATCATACAATTAAGTTATTGAATATTTTCTTTATCTAAACATTTTAAATATATAACTAACTGTAATTCTACTTGATTTAACAGAAAACAATGTGCGTTCTATCAATAATAAATCTGATGTTAGATTATGTAGTCTTCTATATTACAACCATAGCAAATACTACACTTTATCTGCTTAAATATATTATTTGATTTTACTTGGTTGGAGAACAATGCAATAATGAAAGAAAGTATTACTTTTACTGTCCTAAGTCCGTGCATTGGTGCATATGTCAACAATGTTGATCTGAGTCGCCCATTAAGTGATTCATAATTTGAACAATTATATCATGGTTTACTACGCTATCAAGTTCTATTTCTACAGAAACAGCCTATTACTCCTATTCAACAACGAACGTTAGCAGCTCGCTTTGGTGACTTGTATATTCATCCTCTATATCCACATGCTGAAGAAGTAAAAGAAATCATCGTTATAGATACTGATCAAGATAATCCACCTGATAATGATAACTGGCATACAGATGTGACCTTTATTGATACACCGCCTGCTATAGCAGTATTGGCATCAAAGTTATTGCCAGAAAAAGGAGGTGATACGCTATGGGTTAGCAATATTGCAGCTTATGATGCTTTATCAGAAAAAATTAAACAATTATTACAAGGATTAAAAGCAGAACACGATTTTAAAAAATCATTTCCAGAATATAAATATTGTAGAACTGAAAAGGAACATAAACGATGGAAAAAAGCAGCAGAAAAAAATCTTCCCGTACAACATCCAGTAATTCGTACGCATCCAGTAAATAAGCGTAAAGCGTTATTTGTAAATGAAGGTTTTACAACACGTCTTCTAGGATTAACTATAAAAGAAAGTGATGTTTTACTGGATTTCCTTTTCGCACATATTAATAAACCAGAATTTCAAGTGCGTTGGCGTTGGCAAAAAAATGATGTTGTGATTTGGGATAATCGCGTTACACAACATTATGCCAATGCTGATTATTATCCGGATCGTCGAATCATGCATCGCGCTACAGTATTAGGCGATGTACCATTTGAATCTTAAGTGTCAAAAATTTATTTTCTAAATTTTAATGGATATCGTATATAGAAAAAATTTTTAATTTCTTCTAGTATGGAAAAATATTTGTATAATTCGCTTGTTAAAATAAAACAAGCGATGCATCTATACACGATAAAATTGTTTAATTTTTAGATGATATATTTTATCGCGTTTCAAGATACTTTTTTGTTATTATTATTTATTATTGAAAAATTTAATGTTAAAAATAAATTTATCTAATATGCTTTACTACAAGCAACATCATGTAATAGAATATAAAATATTATTTTTAATGTTAAGATGAATGCCATAGTTCATATGAAGATGAGCATTGATATATTGACATGTGTATAGAAAACCGTTGATGATATCTCAGATGTAATACATTATTGAGGTGAGTCAAATCTTTAAATTTTAATTTCGTTTAAAATATTAAATGTTATTTAATGTTATGTTACGTACAAAACAAACATGGTGCGTTATTAATTGTATGTTTAAACAATTATCTGATTAACTTGTGTATTTTCATGCATTTATTTAATATTTGATGTTCTTTATCTTAATAAAGAAATTTTTGTTTTTATATGTAATTGAACAACTACAATTATAATGTACTTATCATATTGTATTGGTCAATAGCATGAATAGCATTCAAGCAATACTTCCTCGATACTTTAAGTAAAATCATTATGATTAAAACATAAAATTATCATCCTACTTTAAGATTAAGTTAGTTAGTATTAAGAATTTTTTACAATGATACGGCATTAAAAGATAGTCAGACTTGTTTGGTTAGATTGAGCTAACTTAGCCATAAGTGCATAGTTTTTAATTTAATATTACAATATCGTTATTTTAGCATATTTATTAAAGTAATTTTTTTGAATTATTTTGATTTATTTTATATAATACATCTCAGATATTGATATTGAATAAATTTATTTTTATATAAAGCAATTTTTTTTAAAATCAACAGTATTGTATTATTTGGTATCATTTATATGCAATGATATTAAAATATAGCAAATATATGAGTTAAGATATATTTTTCGATAGTGCTTATAATTTAAAAACTATTGAAATTTAATTTGTTACATTCATTTAAAGCATTGTGAATTAAAAAAATATAGTTTGCAAAATTACGATAATTGATAGGGTCTAATTCTTTTAGTGTGGAGAAAGAATGAAATTACTCTTTAAATCAGTATTATTGTTTACAGCAATGATCGTTATAATACTGCAAGATGTAGCAATAGCAGAAAACCTTAGTGTCAGTTCGTCTAATTTTCTGAAAAATAATTTAAAATCAACGAAGAAAATATCATTTTTAAAAAATGAAAATCAAAAAATAGCCTATGCACTAGGGAATTCAATCGGTTTTTATATAGAGCATTTTCTAAACGAAAGACAGAAATTAGGTATCAAATTAGATAAAAATAAAATTATTGCCGGTGTTCGAGATGTATTGATAGCAAAGAGTAAACTTTCTAATCAAGAGATCAAAAAGAAGCTAGATATTTTAGAAAATCGTATAGTGATTGCTGTTAACAAAAAAATAGAAAAAGATGGGCAGACAAACCTTGTAAAAGGATATGCTTATGCTACAGCATTCGCTAAAAAGAAAGGGGTCAAAAAAACTCAATCTGGTTTACTTTATCAGATAGAAAGGGAAGGTACGGGTAATATTCCAAACAATAGTGATACTGTGTCCGTTCACTATAAAGGTAAATTAATTGATGGGACTGAATTTGACAATTCTTATAAACGTGATCACCCTTTTTCTTTTCGTTTAGATACAGTGATACCTGGTTGGATAGAAGGCCTAAAGCATATTAAAAAAGGTGGCAAGATTAAGTTGGTTATTCCAACAAAATTGGCATATGGCAATAATATTATCCCAGCGATTCCAGTGAATTCAACTTTAGTGTTTGAAATAGAGCTGCTTGACATAAAGAAAGCGCACTAATTAATTAGTAAAAATTTTCAAATAAACTAATAAAAATATTTAGATCCCTCTTTAGATTAACACTTTGCTAAATCAAATTTTGTTTTAAAAAACGTATGTAACCTAGTAGATTTACTTTGATATGCATATGAATATCGATAAAACTAGGCAATACTTTAAAATAATGTATGTTTATGAGATAAACAGTGCGTAAATTGATAACGTTTTTTTGAAAGCCTATATTGATTAATATCAGTATTAATTTTAAGCAACTCTATAATACTATATACTACTATGGGTATTTAGCATTGAATCTCTAACATTTAAACTTCAATATAGATTTTGTAGAACATTGCTCAAAATAGATTAGTAGACTTATAAATTTTTTTTCTGTGAGGTAGATATAGCTGATGCGTTATACTTTGCTAGTTACTGGTCCAGCATATGGTACTCAGCAAGCAAGTAGTGCATTGTTATTTGCACACTCATTGCTAAAAATTGGGCATCATTTAGAAAGTGTATTCTTCTATAGTGAGGGTGTTTTAAATGCTAATCATTTTAATACACCGGCAAATGATGAAATTGATATAGTACGCATGTGGCAAAAGTTAAATCAAGAAAACGGGACACTATTGAATGTATGTGTAGCGGCGGCATTACGCCGTGGAGTAATTAGTCAAGAGGAGTCTATTAATTTGAAATTAAAAAGTAGCAATTTGCAAAAAGGTTTTAAACTTTGTGGTTTAGGCGTCTTAGCAGTTTCAACTCTTAGTTGTGATCGTTTGGTGCAATTTTAATGAAACCACATGTAGCTTTTTTATTTACCAAGGCACCGCACGGCAGTAGTGTCGGTAGAGAAGGATTAGATGCAGCTTTAGCCACCGCCATATTCAGTCAAAAAATAGGTATATTTTTTATTAGTGACGGTGTATTGCAACTTACGTGTAATCAGCAACCAAATCAAATCTTATCACGCAATTATATCTCTACTTTTAATGTTTTGGAACTGTATGATATTAATGAGTATTTCGTATGTGAGATGTCTCTGCGAGTGCGTGGACAAAGCCTAACAGCTAAACGTATTTTACCTATTAAAATACTAAAACCTGTTGCCCTTCGAAAAAAACTTACAACTTATCATCGCATTTTTCGTTTTTGAAATGAGAATTTATCATGCTATATACAATGATACATTCTCCTTGGGAATGCGATTTTGATAGTTTATTACTACTTTTAGATTATAAGGATGATTTATTATTACTACAGGATGCTGTAATAGCTGCACTTCAGGGTAGTAAAACTCTATTGAAATTAAATTCAACACCAGCTAATGTATCGGTTTTAGAAGAAGACGTAATAGCACGGGGTCTTACTAAGCAAATTTCAAGCAAAATATTTCGTTTACATTATATTGATTTTGTTAATTTAACAATCAAGCATGAACAACAAATTTCTTGGTAATGTAGTCAAGTTTGGTTATTTGTTGCTTGACACCCTATTAGCACAGTTCTAAGATTCTGCATCCTTCCTTAGTAGTATATGCATGTTAGGAAGATTTATTATCTCTCTGCTGCATAGCAGAGTAAATCTGGGATTATTTTAATTATGGCAACAATTAACCAATTAGTTCGTAAACCGCGTGTAAGCAAAATTGTAAAAAGCAATGTACCTGCGTTAGAAGCTTGCCCGCAAAAACGAGGCGTTTGTACTCGTGTATATACTACAACTCCTAAAAAACCTAATTCAGCGCTACGCAAAGTGTGTCGTGTACGTTTGACTAATGGTTTTGAAGTCACTTCTTATATAGGTGGTGAAGGACATAATTTACAAGAACATTCTGTAATTTTAATTCGAGGCGGTCGTGTTAAGGATTTACCTGGTGTTCGCTATCATACCGTTCGTGGTGCCTTAGATTGCTCCGGTGTTAAAGATCGCAAACAAGCTCGTTCTAAATATGGTGTTAAAAAAGCAAAAGTTTAATACTTTTTAAATGATAAGTAAGGCCAAACATTGTAAAGTTTTGGAAAAACCTAAAGTCATAATATGGAGTGTCTGTGATGCCTCGTCGTCGTGTCATTAGTCAACGTAAAATTTTGCCTGATCCTAAATTTGGATCAGAGTTATTAGCTAAATTTGTGAATGTTTTAATGGTACATGGTAAAAAATCTATTTCAGAGTCAATAGTTTATAAATCTCTTAAAATTGTTTCACAGCGTTCCGGCAGAACTGAATTAGAAGTTTTTGAAGTCGCTCTTGAAAACGTACGTCCTACAGTTGAAGTAAAGTCACGCCGTGTTGGTGGTTCTACCTATCAGGTACCAGTTGAAGTTCGTCCAATTCGTCGTAATGCTTTAGCAATGCGTTGGATTGTAGAATCAGCTCGCAAACGAACTGATAAATCTATGGCGTTACGTCTAGCAAATGAAATTTTCGATGCTGTAGAAAATAAAGGTAATGCAGTCAAGAAACGTGAAGATGTCCATCGTATGGCAGATGCTAATAAAGCATTTGCACATTATCGGTGGTAATGATGGATTATTTAGTTAAGTGTTTATTAATCAAATAATTTCATTTTTTTTGAAATCGGTTAATTGCGAACATTCACAAATTTAAGGAATAAAATGGCTCGTACAACACCCATTACGCATTATCGCAATATAGGTATCAGCGCACATATTGATGCTGGAAAAACCACGACTACTGAACGTATTTTATTCTATACCGGTGTTAATCATAAAATTGGTGAAGTGCATGATGGTGCAGCAACTATGGATTGGATGGCACAGGAGCAAGAGCGAGGGATTACTATTACTTCTGCAGCGACTACCGCGTTCTGGTCAGGTATGGCAAAACAATTTAAACCTCATCGCATTAATATTATTGATACGCCTGGTCATGTTGATTTTACCATAGAAGTAGAACGTTCCATGCGTGTGCTTGACGGTGCAGTCATGGTTTACTGTGCAGTAGGTGGAGTACAACCGCAATCTGAGACTGTGTGGCGTCAAGTGAATAAATATAAAGTTCCGCGTATCGCTTTTGTTAATAAAATGGATCGCATAGGAGCAGATTTTTTAAAAGTTATCGCCCAAATTAAAGAACGATTAGGTGCAAATGCAGTACCATTGCAATTAGCAATAGGTTCTGAGGAATCGTTTACGGGTGTGATTGATCTAATTAAAATGAAGGCTGTGAATTGGAATGACCAAGATTCAGGTGTAACTTTTACGTATGAAGACATTCCTATTGATATGCAAGGATTGGTTGAAGAATGGCGGCAAAAGTTAATTGAATGCGCGGTTGAATCATCTGAAGAGATGATGGACAGATATTTAGAAGGTGCAGTTTTTACAGAAAAAGAAATTAAATATGGATTACGTCAGCGTGTACTAAATAATGAAATTGTTCTCGTTACTTGTGGTTCTGCTTTTAAGAATAAAGGAGTTCAAGCATTATTGGATGCAGTTGTTGAATATCTTCCTGCGCCAACTGATGTTCCTGCTATTAAAGGTACACTGAATGATATTAACAACACTCCAGCTGAACGTTATGCAAATGATAATGAACCATTTGCTGCTTTAGCATTTAAAATTGCAAATGATCCATTTGTAGGGAATTTAACTTTTTTTCGCGTCTACTCAGGCATTGTTAAATCAGGCGATACGATATTAAATTCTGCTAAATCTATACGTGAGCGTTTTGGTCGCATTGTTCAAATGCATGCTAACAAACGTGAAGAAATTAGCGAGGTTCGTGCGGGAGATATTGCAGCAGCAATTGGTCTGAAAGATGTTATAACAGGTGATACGTTATGTGCTTTAAATAATCCAATCGTATTAGAACGTATGGAATTTCCTGAACCAGTAATTTCGATTGCAGTTGAACCCAAAACTAAAGCTGATCAGGAAAAAATGAGTGTAGCCTTAGGCCGATTAGCTAAGGAGGATCCTTCTTTCCGTGTATGGACAGACGAAGAATCTAATCAAACAATTATAGCTGGTATGGGTGAATTGCATCTTGATATTATTGTTGATCGTATGAAGCGTGAATTTAATGTTGAAGCAAATATTGGAAAACCTCAAGTTGCATATCGTGAAACTATTTGTTTTAAAGTTACTAATATTGAAGGCAAACATATTAAACAATCAGGTGGACGAGGTCAGTATGGTCATGTTGTAATCGATATGTATCCTTTAGATCAAGATTCAGGTCAGAAATGTTATGAATTTATTAATGATATCAAAGGTGGTATAATTCCTAACGAATATATTCCTGCAGTTGATAAAGGTATTCAAGAGCAGATGAAATCAGGTCCACTTGCTGGGTACCCAGTTGTTGATTTAGGTGTACGTTTGCATTTTGGTTCTTATCATGATGTTGATTCATCTGAACTTGCTTTTAAATTAGCTGCTTCACATGCCTTTAAAAACGCTTTTAAAAAAGCAAAACCAGTTTTGCTAGAACCGATCATGAAAGTTGAAGTAGAAACCCCAGAAGAGAATACCGGTGATATTATAGGAGATCTAAGTCGTCGACGTGGTATGCTGAAAGGTCAGGAATCTAATATTAGCGGCGTTCTAATCCGTGCCGAAGTTCCGTTGTCTGAAATGTTTGGATATGCAACTCAGTTACGTTCTTTAACAAAAGGTCGTGCTTCTTACTCCATGGAGTTTTTAAAGTACGATAATGCGCCGAGTAGCGTTGCTCAGGCTGTTATTGAAGCTCGTGGCAAATAAACGCGCTGCGGTTTAAAAATTTTGAACTAATGCCTTAACTACTGATGAAGGCATAATGTAAGGATTATCGCCATGGCGAAAGAGCAATTTCAACGAAAAAAATTACACGTAAACGTAGGTACTATCGGTCATGTTGATCATGGTAAAACTACGCTGACTGCTGCTATCACTACTGTATTAGCTAAAAAATATGGAGGTCAAGCGCGTGCATTCGACCAAATAGATAATGCACCAGAAGAAAAAGCCCGTGGCATTACTATTAATACTTCTCATGTTGAATATGAAACGTTAGTTCGTCATTATGCACATGTAGATTGTCCTGGGCATGCAGATTATGTAAAAAATATGATTACTGGTGCTGCTCAGATGGATGGTGCAATTCTAGTTGTAGCAGCAACTGATGGACCTATGCCACAAACTCGTGAACATATACTATTAGGTCGTCAAGTAGGTGTTCCCTATATTATTGTCTTTTTAAATAAATGCGATATGGTTGATGATGAAGAACTTCTAGAATTAGTAGAAATGGAAGTGCGTGATTTGTTATCACAGTACGATTTTCCAGGCGAAAGCACACCAATCATTCGCGGTTCTGCACTAAAAGCACTAGAAGGTATAGAAGAATGGGAGGAAAAAATTATTGAGCTTGCCAATCATTTAGATAGGTATATTCCGGATCCGGTTCGTGCGATTGACAAACCATTTTTATTGCCGATTGAAGATGTATTTTCAATCTCTGGACGGGGCACAGTGGTTACAGGTCGTGTGGAAAGTGGTATCGTCAAAGTAGGTGATGAGGTGGAAATAGTTGGAATTAAAAAAACTACTAAATCCACTTGTACAGGTGTAGAAATGTTTCGAAAACTTTTGGACCAGGGTCAAGCAGGTGAAAACTGTGGTATTTTATTGCGTGGTATTAAACGTGAAGAAATACAGCGTGGACAAGTGTTAGCGAAGCCGGGTTCAATCAAACCACATACTAAGTTTGTCTCAGAAGTATACGTTTTATCTAAAGATGAAGGTGGCCGTCATACTCCTTTTTTTAAGGGTTACCGTCCTCAGTTTTATTTTCGTACCACTGATGTGACCGGTAATATCCAACTACCGGAAGGTATTGAAATGGTTATGCCAGGGGATAACGTAAAGATAACTGTTGAACTCATCCATCCAATTGCAATGGATGCAGGTTTACGTTTTGCAATTCGCGAAGGTGGTCGTACTGTTGGTGCAGGTATTGTTTCTGAAGTGATCGTTTAATTTTTCATTGATCACCGTTTAATTATTCGTTATCTTAAGGAGCACTTGCAGTGCTCTTTAAGTGCACTTAGTTATATGAAAATATCAAAGTATAAAACATAAAGAATTATAATTTATCCAATAGAGTATCGATGCGTGATAGCTTGATACTCTGTAGTCATGGATCATTATAATGCTTTATATAATTAAAATATTTAAATGTTGTGCGTTTTAGTTTAAGTTTTATATATTTTAAAAATTGAATTATATAACAGATAACGATTGATTCAGAATGGTAATGTTTCAGTAATCAAGAAATATAGAAATCATCAAGTAATGATGATTATGCTGGAGTGAAGCAAAATTAAATTTTATCTTTAAGTTCTTTATTTTAATATAGTATATAGTACTACGGGTTGCGCATTGAAGAATTTTACGTGCCATGCTTACATTTAGAGGATATTATTATGTCGTACTTCAATTGCAATACACAATTTTGCTGTCTCATAATATTTAAAATTAAGAAATTTTACATGTTACATTCATTCCCGCTCATTAATTGTTAATAAGTGGGCAAGTGATTTTCCCATTGTATAAAATATTTGGAGTTCTGATATTATGCAGAACCAAAGAATCCGTATTCGTCTTAAAGCATTTGATCATCGTTTGATCGATCAGTCAACTGTAGAAATTGTTGAAACTGCTAAACGCACTGGCGCACAGGTTCGTGGTCCCATCCCTCTGCCAACTCGTAGAGAGCGCTTTACTGTTTTGATCTCTCCGCATGTTAACAAAGATGCTCGTGATCAATATGAAATTCGTACTCACAAACGCTTGGTAGATATTGTTGAACCCACTGAAAAAACTGTTGATGCTCTAATGCGTTTAGATCTGGCTTCCGGTGTAGATGTGCAGATTAGTTTAGGTTAATCAGTTTATCAAACGATTGAGAGGTGCATAGATAATGATTGGTTTAGTCGGTAAAAAACTGGGTATGTCTCGTGTTTTCACTAAAGATGGTGTTGCTATACCAGTTACCTTGATTAAAATTGAAGAAAATCGAATTACTCAAGTTAAAGATTTAGAAAAAGATGGTTATAAAGCCATTCAAATTACTACAGGCTTTAAAAAAGCAAATTCTATTAATAAGCCGCAAGCCGGTCATTTTGCTAAAGCCGGTGTTGAAGCTGGTCGTAATCTATGGGAATTTCGTAATGATACTGATCAAGAGTTTATTGTTGGACAAAAAATTACTCTTGAAATTTTTTTTGGTATCAAGAAAGTAGATATAGTGGGCATTTCTAAGGGTAAAGGTTTTGCGGGTACTGTTAAACGCTGGAATTTTCGCACTCAAGATAAAACTCATGGTAATTCTTTATCGCATCGTGTCCCAGGTTCTATAGGTCAAAACCAGACTCCAGGAAAAGTATTTAAAGGCAAAAAAATGGCTGGACAGTTAGGTAATGAACGGGTAACCATTCAAAGTTTAGAAATAGTACGTGTTGATTTAAATCGCAATTTATTAATTGTTAAAGGTGCTGTTCCAGGAACTAGTGGTAGAGACTTGATTGTTAAACCGGCTGTGAGGAAATAGGCATACCAATGGAATTAGAATTGAAGGATGCACAAGGCACGCTGACCGTTTCTGATGCTATTTTTGGTCTTGATTTTAATCAAGCACTAGTACATCAGATTGTTGTTGCTTATACTTCGGCTATGCGTCAAGGGACATGTGCTCAAAAAAATCGGGCTGAAGTTAGTGGTTCAGGAAAAAAGCCATGGCGCCAGAAAGGTACTGGTCGTGCTCGTTCGGGTTGCATTAGAAGTCCAATTTGGCGTTCAGGTGGGGTGACTTTTGCTGCTCGTCCACAAGATTATGCTCAAAAAGTGAACAAAAAAATGTATCGTGGGGCACTAAAAAGCATTTTTTCTGAGCTATTACGTGAGAAACGTTTAATTATTGTTGAAAAATTTTCTATTGAAGAAGCGAAAACTAAATTATTAATACAGAAGCTGAAAGATATAAATTGTAAACATGTTGTAATTATTTTAGAAAAATTTAATAAGAAATTATTTTTAGCTGCACGTAACTTATATAAAGTTGACGTATGTAGTATTAATCATATTAATCCTATTAATTTAATCGTTTTCGATAAAGTTGTTGTTACTACCCATGCAATAAAAAAAATTGAGGAGATGCTCATATGATATTTGAAGAACAATTATTACAAGTTCTGCGTGCTCCTCACATATCTGAAAAAGCATCCGCTGCTATGGAAACAACAAACACTATCGTACTTAAAGTGGCAAAAAATGCTAACAAAGCAGCAATTTTAGCTGCTGTAGAACGATTATTTGAAGTAAAAGTAAAAAATGTAAATACCTTAATTGCAAAAGGCAAAGTAAAGTATCGCAAAAAAAAAATAGGTCGTCGAAATGACTGGAAGAAAGCTTATGTTACCTTAAAGAAAGGTCAAAAAGTAAATATTGTTGGTGGCTCTGAGTAGGTAAAAGAGGAAAAAGTATGGCAGTTATTAAATGCAAACCGACATCTCCGGGACGACGTCATGTGGTTAAAGTAATTGATCCTGAGCTGTCTAAAAATAAGCCTTTTGCTCAGTTGCTAGAAAAGCATAGTAAATCTGGCGGTCGAAATAATAAGGGTCATATTACTACTCGTCATATTGGTGGTGGTCATAAAAAAGCTTATCGTATTATTGACTTTAAACGAAATAAAGACCATATTACAGCAATTGTTGAAAGCGTTGAATACGATCCGAACCGTTCTTCAAATGTTGCATTAGTTCTCTATAAAGATGGAGAACGTCGTTATATTCTTGCTGCTAAAGGTTTAAAAATTGGTGATCAAATTCAATCTGGTATCAATGTTGCAATTAAGACAGGTAATAGTTTGCCAATGCGTCATATTCCTGTGGGATCTACAGTGCACAATGTAGAAATGAAACCAGGAAAAGGCGGCCAAATTGCTCGTTCTGCTGGTTCTTATGTTCAAATCATTGCTCGTGAAGGTTCTTATGTTACTTTACGTTTGCGTTCAGGTGAGATGCGTAAATTAGAAGCTAATTGTCGTGCAACTTTAGGTGAAGTCGGTAATTCTGAACACATGTTGCGTGTTTTAGGTAAAGCTGGTGCAACACGTTGGCGCGGTATTCGCCCTACTGTCCGTGGCACGGCTATGAATCCAGTTGATCATCCTCATGGCGGTGGTGAAGGTCGTAATTTTGGTAAGCATCCAGTAACTCCATGGGGTATACAAACTAAAGGAAAAAAAACTCGAAGCAACAAGCGCACTGATAAATTTATAATACGTCGTCGTTGCAAATAATGTTATTAGAGGATAAGTTATGCCGCGTTCTCTTAAAAAAGGACCCTTTATCGATTTTAATTTAATTAAAAAAGTAGAAAAAATTGTGCAGAGCGGAGATAAGAAGCCATTACGCACTTGGTCTCGTCGTTCAACAATCTTTCCAGATATGATTGGGTTAACTATTGCTGTGCATAATGGTCGTCAGCATGTTCCTATTTTCATTTCTGATGAAATGGTTGGACATAAATTGGGCGAATTCGCTCCTACACGTATGTATCGTGGGCATGCCGCAGATAAAAAAACTAAGAAAAAATAAATAGGAAAAGAAGATGGAAACTATTGCTCGATGTCGATATGCTCATGCTTCTGCTCAAAAAGTTCGCCTTGTTGCTAACCTTATTCGCGGTAAGACAGTGTCACAAGCTCTAGATATTTTAACTTATACTAATAAAAAAGCGGCTGGACTCGTTAAAAAGGTTTTAGAATCTGCTATTGCTAATGCCGAACACAATGATGGTACTGATGTGGATGATTTAAAAGTTGCAAAAATTTTCGTTGATGAAGGTACCACTATGAAACGTATTATGCCACGTGCTAAAGGTCGTGCAGATCGTATATTGAAGCGAAGTAGCCATATTACTGTAATAGTGGCTGATTGCTGAAAGACTTAGGAGATTAGCAATGGGTCAGAAAGTACATCCTAATGGGATGCGTTTAGGTATTGTAAAACCATGGAATTCTACTTGGTTTGCCAATACAAAGGAATTTGCTAATAATTTAGATAGTGATTTTAAAGTACGTCAATTCTTAATGAGAGAATTAGATAAAGCATCTATATCTCGTATCGTTATCGAAAGACCATCTAAAAGCATCCGAGTAACTATTCATACTGCTCGTCCAGGAATCGTTATCGGAAAGAAAGGTGAAGATGTTGAAAAATTACGTATAGTAGTAAGCAGGATTACAGGAGTGCCTGCACAGATTAATATAGCTGAAATTCGTAAACCAGAATTAGATGCTAAATTAGTTGCTGATAATATTACTTCACAATTAGAACGCCGTGTAATTTTTCGTCGAGCCATGAAACGTGCTGTACAAAATGCAATGCGTTTAGGTGCTAAAGGTATTAAAGTGGAGGTTAGTGGTCGATTAGGAGGTGCTGAAATTGCACGTACAGAATGGTATCGTGAAGGTCGTGTACCGTTGCATACACTTCGTGCTGATATTGACTATAACCTTTCTGAAGCACATACTACTTATGGTGTAATTGGTGTAAAAGTATGGATATTTAAAGGTGAAATTTTGGGTGGTATGACTGCTATTGGGCATTCTGAGCAAATTTCTCAACCTAAAAAGCAACACCGTAAAAACCGAAAGTAAGGAGAGTATTTGATGTTACAACCAAAGCGCACGAAGTTCCGAAAAGTACAGAAAGGTCGAAACCGTGGTTTAGCACAAGGTACAAATGTTGGCTTTGGTATTTTCGGTTTAAAAGCTGTTGGCCGTGGTCGTCTAACCGCTCGTCAGATTGAAGCAGCTCGTCGTGCTATGACACGTGCAATTAAGCGCCAAGGTAAGATTTGGATTCGTGTATTCCCCGATAAACCTATTACTGAAAAGCCAATGGAGGTGCGTATGGGTAAAGGTAAAGGAAATGTGGAATATTGGGTTGCTTTAATTCAACCTGGTAAAGTTTTATATGAGATAGATGGTGTATCAGAAGAGCTAGCGTGTGAAGCATTTAAGCTTGCAGCAGCAAAACTACCTATTAAAACTACCTTCGTAACTAAGACGGTAATGTAATGAAATTGATGGAATTACGTACACAAAGTACTCAAGATTTGAATGTAACACTTCTTCATCTTTTACGTGAACAATTTAATTTACGTATGCAATTAGGATCAAAACAGCTGAAGCAAACTCATCTAATGAAGAAAATTAGACGTAATATTGCGCGTGTTAAAACTTTACTCAGCGAAAAGGAGAGAACGACTTCATGATCGATAAGATACGTACTCTGCAAGGTCGTGTTATTAGTAACAAGATGCAGAAATCTGCTGTTGTTTCTATTGAACGCTTTGTAAAGCATCCTATTTATGGTAAATTTATTAAACGCACGACTAAGTTACATATTCATGATGAGTATAATGAATGTAGTATTGGTGATGTAGTTGAAATCCGTGAAACTCGTCCGTTGTCCAAAACTAAATCTTGGACTTTGGTCTGTGTTTTAGAGAAAGCTGTTTTATAATTAAGATCAGCTTGCTCTAAAAAATGAACGGCTCATACCAATTTGAGCCGTTCATTTTTTTCTACCTGTGACGTTCAATATTATAATCTGCGCACCAAGTTTTAAATATTTTAGATTGTAATTTTAAAGTTATATTTAACATCAATAGGATACTTAAATGATTCAAGAACAGACAATGCTGAACGTAGCTGATAATTCTGGTGCGCGTAGCGTAATGTGTATTAAAGTTTTAGGTGGATCACACCGTCGATATGCAAGTGTAGGTGACATTATAAAAATTACGGTAAAGGAAGCAATTCCTCGTGGGAAAGTAAAAAAGGGAGATGTTCTGAAAGCAGTAGTAGTGCGTACTAAAAAAGGTGTTCGTCGTTCAGATGGTTCTGTTATTCGCTTCGATGGTAATGCATGCGTTATATTAAATAATAATACCGAACAACCTATAGGATCACGCATTTTTGGACCTGTTACGCGTGAACTTCGCACAGAGAAGTTTATGAAAATTATCTCTTTAGCACCTGAAGTACTTTAAGGAGTAAATATATGGCAGCAAAAATTCGTCTGAAAGATGAGGTAATTGTATTAACAGGAAAAGATAAAGGTAAACGTGGTAAAGTAAAACATATTATATCTTCTAGCAAAATTATTGTTGAGGGAGTGAATTTAATTAAGAAACATCAAAAACCAATCCCGAACATGAATTTGCCCGGTGGAATTATTGAAAAAGAAGCAGCGATTCAAATTTCTAACGTTGCGATTTTTAATGTGAGCACTGGCAAAACTGACCGTATCGGCTTTAGATTCGAATCTGGAAAAAAAGTTCGTTTCTTTAAGTCAAACAGTGAAATTATTAAGTAATTTGGAGTAGTACGATGGCCAAACTGCATGATTACTATAAAAACCAAGTAGTCAGAAAACTGATGATAAAATTTGACTACAATTCTGTCATGCAAGTCCCTGGGATAAAGAAGATTACCTTAAATATGGGAGTTGGTGAAGCAGTTTCTGATAAAAAATTACTAGATAGTGCAGTAATTAATTTATCAGCTATTTCTGGGCAAAAACCCTTAATCACTAAAGCGCGAAAATCAATTGCAGGCTTCAAAATCCGTCAGGGCTATCCAATCGGTTGTAAAGTCACATTACGTGGTGAACGTATGTGGGAGTTTTTTGATCGTCTTATTAATATCGCTATACCTCGTATTCGTGATTTTCGAGGTTTTCCTACAAAATCTTTTGATGGTCATGGCAATTATAGTATGGGCGTTCGTGAACAGATGATTTTTCCAGAGATTGACTATGATAAAGTCGATCGCGTTCGTGGTTTGGATATTACTATTACCACTACTGCTAAATCTGATAATGAAGGTCGTGCACTATTGGCTGCCTTTAACTTTCCGTTTCGCAAATAAAATAAGGTTAATGAATGGCTAAACAATCCATGAAAGTGCGAGAAGTTAAGCGAATGAAATTAAAAGATAAATTTTTAGAAAAACGACTTGCTTTAAAAGAGATTATTTCTGATATGAACGCGTCTAATGAAGATCGTTGGAATGCTGTTCTGAAATTACAAATTTTACCACGTGATTCTAGTCCCTCGCGTCAACGTAACCGTTGTCGTCAGACAGGTCGTCCACATGGTTTTCTGAGAAAGTTTGGCTTAAGTCGTATCAAAGTCCGTGAAGCTGCAATGCGAGGTGAAATTCCTGGATTGAGAAAATCCAGTTGGTAATTTTATTATGTGAACTAGGGAGTATGATGAATGAGCATGCAAGATCCAATAACAGATATGTTGACTCGTATCCGCAATGGTCAAGCAGCGAATAAAATTGCTATTTCTATGCCTTCTTCTAGGTTGAAAATAGCAATTTCTAAAGTATTAAAAGAAGAAGGTTACATCAAAGATTTTAAAATAGAGGGTAGTATTAAGCCGGAATTACTATTGACTCTTAAATACTTTCATGGTAAGGCTGTTATAGATAATATTCAACGTATTAGCCGTCCAGGTTTGCGTATTTATAAGAAAAAAGATCAGTTACCAGAAGTGCTTGCTGGCCTAGGAATTGCTATAATTTCTACATCTCAAGGTATTATGACTGATCGTAAAGCGCGTCAGATTGGCCTTGGTGGTGAAATTATTTGCTACGTAGCTTAATCGGAGGATTAAATGTCTCGTATTGCAAAAGCACCTGTTATTATTCCTGTTGGTGTAGAGTTGAGAATCAATGGTCAAGAAATTTTTGTTAAAGGTGAAAATGGTCAATTAAATTATATTGTTAACAATGCGGTAGAATTTAATTTCACAAAAAATACTTTGAGATTTTTTCCACGTCAAGGTTATTTAGATGGTTGGGCACAGGCGGGCACTGCTCGAGCACTTCTAAACAATATCATTATCGGTGTTACTCAGGGTTTTATTAGGCATTTACAATTAGTTGGTATCGGTTATCGTGCGTCTATTGAAGGTAATTCTTTAAGCATGTTTCTTGGATTTTCTCATCCTATTGTATATATACTGCCAAAAGATATCCTTGCACAATGCCCAACTCAAACAGAGATTATACTAAAAGGTGCTGATAAACAGCTAATTGGTCAAGTAGCAGCTGAGCTGCGAGCTTACCTTCCTCCTGAACCTTATAAAGGTAAAGGGATTCGTTATACAGACGAAGTGATTCGTACTAAAGAGGCTAAGAAAAAATAAGGTTATTTTAATATGGAGAAGAAATGTTCTCGGATCCGCCGTGCAACTCGTGTACGTTGTAAACTTAAAAGTTTGGGTGTAACTCGTTTAGTAGTACATCGCACTGCACGTCATATATATGCACAAATAGTCGCTAGCAATAATAATTCAGAAATTTTGATAGCTGCATCTACTGTAGAAAAGGTTATTTCTGCATCATTGACATATACTGGTAATAAAGACGCAGCTTCAGCTGTAGGTAAAGAAATAGCTATACGTGCTATGAAAAAAGGAATTAGCAATGTTTCTTTCGATCGCTCTGGTTTTCGATATCATGGTCGTATTCAGGCATTAGCGGATGCTGCTCGTGAGTTTGGTCTGCAATTTTAAGATGGAGGTTAAATGGTGTACATTGAGAAACAATCTGGTGAATTGCAGGAAAAATTAATTGCGGTAAACCGTGTTTCTAAAACTGTAAAAGGTGGTCGTATTTTCTCTTTCACTGCATTAACTGTGGTAGGTGATGGTAACGGCCGTGTCGGTTTTGGTTACGGTAAAGCACGTGAGGTTCCCGTAGCAATTCAGAAAGCAATGGAAAAAGCTCGTCGTAATATGATAAGTATACCGTTGATTGAAGGTACTCTGCAACATCCTGTAAAGGGACAACATACAGGATCTAGTGTGTTTATGAAACCCGCTTCAGAAGGAACTGGTATTATTGCTGGAGGTGCAATGAGGGCTGTATTGGAAGTTGCTGGAGTACATAATGTTTTATCGAAAGCTTATGGTTCTACTAATCCAATCAACGTAGTTCGTGCTACAGTTAATGGCTTAAAAAATATGATATCTCCGGAAATAGTTGCTGCTAAGCGAGGTAAATCCGTTGAAGATATTCGTGGATAGTTTAGTATGATAAAAAAGATTAAAATTACTCAAATTCGTAGTTCCATTGGTTGCTTACCTAAGCATAAAGCCACTTTAGTTGGATTAGGTTTAAATTATCTTGGACATACTGTGATTCGTGAAGATACTTCAGCAATACGTGGGATGATTAGATTAATTTCTTATATGCTAAAAATAGAGGATTAGAGTGTGCGATTAAATACTTTATTTCCAGCTAAAGGCTCTAAACATGCTTGTAAACGTGTAGGACGCGGTATTGGTTGTGGTCTTGGTAAAACTTGTGGCCGAGGGCATAAAGGTCAAAAATCTCGTTCAGGTAGCGGTGTGCGTCGCGGTTTTGAGGGAGGTCAGATGCCTCTTCACCGTCGTTTACCCAAATTTGGTTTCGTTTCTCGCAAGTCGTTAGCAAGTGCAGAAGTATGTTTATCTAATTTAGATAAAGTTGCGGGTGCTATGATTAATTTGGATACTTTAAGATCGGCTAATATCATTGGCTCTAAAATTAAATTTGCAAAAGTAATTTTATCTGGTCATATTTCTGCACCAGTGACTATTCGCGGTCTACGTCTTACTAAAGGAGCTCGTGCGGCGATCGAAGCTAATGGTGGTATAATCGAGGAATAAGCAGCAGATGGCAAAGCAACCAGGATTAGATTTCCAAAGTGCTAAAGGTAGTTTTGGTGAATTAAAACGTAGATTATTATTTTTAATTGGTGCGCTTATTATCTTTCGTATTGGTTCTTTTATTCCAATTCCTGGTATCGATACTAATGTGCTTCACAAACTGTTTGAGCAACAACGTGGTACTATTATTGAAATGTTTAACATGTTTTCTGGTGGTGCACTTAGTCGTGCATCAATTCTTGCGTTAGGCATTGTACCGTATATTTCAGCTTCTATTATTATACAATTACTTACAGTTATTCACCCAAAATTAGCAGAAATTAAAAAAGAAGGTGATATTGGTCGTCGTAAGATTAGCCAATATATTCGCTATAGCACATTAATTTTAGCTATATTTCAATCTATCGGTGTGGCTATAGGTCTACCTAATATTTCAAGAATACACGGTTTAGTAATACATGTAGGTATTACATTTTATGTTACTGCTGTTGTAAGTTTAGTTGCGGGTACTATATTTTTAATGTGGTTAGGCGAACAGATTACTGAAAAGGGTATAGGAAATGGAATTTCAATTATTATTTTTTCTGGTATAGTAGCCGGTCTACCCGTAGCTATTGCAAATACCATCGAGCAAACACGACAAGGTGATCTGCATATATTTTTGTTATTATTAGTAGCACTGCTTATATTCACGGTGACGTTTTTTGTAATTTTTATTGAACGAGGGCAGCGTCGTATTGTAGTCAACTATGCTAAACGTCAACAAGGTCGACGGATTTATGCTGCACAAAGTACACATTTACCGCTAAAAGTAAATATGGCAGGTGTAATTCCGGCAATTTTTGCATCTAGTATTATTTTATTTCCAGCAACATTAGCTTCTTGGTTTGGGGATGGTGTAGATTGGCATTGGTTGACCACAATTTCGCTTTATTTACAACCAGGACAGCCACTGTATGTATTACTCTATACAATTTCAATTATATTTTTCTGTTTTTTTTATACGGAATTAGTATTTAATCCACGTGAAACAGCAGATAATTTAAAAAAATCTGGTGCATTTGTACCCGGAATTCGTCCTGGAGAACAAACAGCAAGATACATCAAAAAAGTCATGACTCGTTTAACCTTAATTGGCGCAGTATATATTACGTTTGTATGTCTTGTACCCGAATTTATGCGTAACGCTATGAAAGTACCTTTTTATTTTGGTGGAACTTCATTACTTATTGTAGTAGTTGTAATCATAGATCTTATCAGTCAAGTACAAACTTTAATGATGTCTAGTCAGTATGAATCTGTATTAAGAAAAGCTAATTTAAAAGGTTACAATCGTTAATTTAGAATTTAAAATTTTTTTACGGAGAGTAAAAAATGAAAGTACGTGCTTCTGTCAAAAAACTATGTCGTAACTGCAAAATCATTCGTCGTGATGGTGTTGTACGTGTAATTTGTACTACTGAACCTAAACATAAACAGCGTCAAGGGTAAGGATGTTAATATTTATAATTACATATTTTACTTGCAAAGTTAAACTAAGCTAGTTAGATTGACCAGTTAGCACTTTATTTTTTGATCTGATTGCATTAGAATTACCGAAAAGTAGAGATGTAATTAGTAGTAAGTATTTATTTATACAATTAGGAGTGCATTGTGGTCCGCATAGCAGGCATTAACATTCCTGATCAAAAACATACCATTATCGCGTTGACTTCGATTTTCGGTATTGGTAAAGCCAGATCTAAAGCTATTTGTATGGCAATAGGTATTACTGAAGATGTTAAGATCAGTGAATTATCTGAAGAACGAATTGATCAATTGCGTGAAGCAGTTGGTAAATTTGTTGTTGAAGGTGATCTCCGTCGTGAAATCACTATGAACATCAAGCGGTTGATGGACCTTGGTTGCTACCGTGGGTTACGTCATCGCCGTGGCATGCCTGTTCGTGGTCAGCGTACTAAGACTAACGCACGCACGCGTAAAGGTCCACGTAAACCGATAAAGAAATGATCGGGGTAAAATAATGGCAAAGACTCTAATTCGTGCACGAAAGCGAGTAAAAAAACAAATTTCAGATGGTGTGGCTTACGTCCATGCTTCCTTTAATAATACCATCGTTACTATTACTGATCGTCAAGGTAACGTATTGGCTTGGGCGACTGCCGGTGGTTCCGGTTTTCGCGGATCAAGAAAATCTACTCCGTTTGCTGCTCAAGTTGCTGCCGAACGTTGTACAGAATTAGTAAAAGACTATGGTATTAAGAATTTAGAAGTCATGGTTAAGGGTCCTGGTCCAGGTCGTGAATCTACTATTCGTGCTTTAAACACTGCTGGTTTCCGAATTACCAATATTACTGATGTGACGCCGATTCCTCATAATGGTTGTCGTCCACCCAAAAAACGTCGAGTATAAAGCCCTTTTTAGGAGAGTTAGAGAAAAAAAATGGCAAAATATTTAGGTCCTAAGTTGAAGCTAAGCCGTCGTGAAGGCACCGATTTATTTCTTAAGTCTGGTGTTCGTGCGATCGATTCTAAGTGTAAAATTGAACAGGCGCCTGGTCAACATGGAGCACGTAAGCCTCGTCTGTCTGATTATGGTACTCAGTTACGTGAAAAACAAAAAGTTCGTCGTATTTATGGGGTTTTAGAACGTCAATTTCATAATTATTATAAAGAAGCAGCACGTCTTAAAGGCAATACTGGAGAAAAGATCTTATCTCTATTAGAAGGCCGTTTAGACAATGTTGTGTACCGCATGGGTTTCGGTGCTACTCGTGCAGAAGCACGACAGTTGGTTAACCATAAGTCTATTTTAGTAAATAAGCGTGTTGTTAACATTGCTTCTTACCAGGTTTTTCCAAATGACATAATAAGCATTCGTGAAAAAGCTAAAGATCAATCTCGTGTCAAAGCTGCTTTAGAATTAGCTAAGCAACGTGAAAATCCGGCTTGGCTGGAGGTTGATGCAACTAAAATGGAAGGTTTGTTCAAGAATGCTCCAGAGCGTGCTGATCTATCTGCAGACATTAATGAACATCTAATAGTCGAGCTTTACTCCAAATAAAGTTTAGTATTAAAGCGAGGATAAAATGCAGGGTTCTGTGACAGAATTTCTAAAACCACGTTTGGTAGATATCGAACAAGTAAGCTCAACACATGCTCGGGTCACACTTGAACCGTTGGAGCGTGGTTTCGGTCATACTCTTGGTAATGCACTACGTCGAATTTTACTTTCTTCAATGCCTGGTTGTGCAGTAACCGAAGTTGAAATTGATGGGGTGCTACATGAATATTCTAGTAAAGAGGGAGTACAGGAAGATGTTTTGGAAATTCTACTAAACCTGAAAGGATTAGCGGTAAAAGTACATGATAAAAACGAAGTAATTCTCACTTTAAATAAAACTGGCATTGGTCCTGTGATTGCTGCAGATATTATTTATGATAGTGATGTTGAAATTGTGAAACCACAGCATGTTATTTGTAACCTGACTGACGAAAAATCATCTATTAGCATGCGTATTAAAGTACAGCGTGGTCGTGGTTATGTGCCTGCTTCGGCACGAATGCACTCAGAGGAACATCAACGTCCAATTGGTCGTTTGTTGATAGATGCGTGCTATAGTCCTGTAGACCGAATTGCTTATAATGTTGAAGCTGCGCGTGTAGAACAACGTACAGATTTAGATAAACTAATAATTGAAATGGAAACCAATGGAACCATTGATCCTGAAGAAGCAATTCGACGTGCTGCTACTATTTTGGCAGAACAATTAGAAGCTTTCGTTGATTTACGTGATGTATGTCAGCCAGAAGTAAAAGAAGAAAAACCAGAATTTGATCCCATTCTTCTACGTGCTGTCGATGATTTAGAATTAACTGTCCGTTCTGCTAATTGTCTTAAAGCAGAAGCTATTCATTATATTGGTGATTTAGTACAGCGCACAGAAGTAGAATTGCTAAAGACACCAAATTTAGGTAAAAAATCTCTTACAGAGATTAAAGATGTATTAGCGTCCCGTGGTTTATCATTGGGTATGCGATTGGAAAATTGGCCACCGGAAAGTATTATTGATGAATAAATAGGAGTATAGATGAAGCTTACTTTGGAAAGGATGTAAATTATGCGCCATCAAAAAAGTGGTCGTCACTTAAATCGTAATAGTAGCCATCGTCAAGCTATGTTTCGAAATATGGTTAGCTCTATAATTCGTTATGAGGTTATTAAAACAACTATAGCAAAAGCAAAAGAACTACGTTGCGTAATTGAACCGCTAATTACTCTTGCAAAAGTTGATACTGTAGCGAACCGTCGTATAGCATTTGCACATATTCGTAATAATGAGATGGTTTCAAAATTATTTAATAATTTAGGAGTTCGTTTTATAAATCGTGCAGGTGGTTATACTCGTATCTTGAAATGTGGCTTTCGTAATGGAGATAATGCTCCAATGGTATATATTGAATTGCTTGATCGTCCAGAAACTTCATAAGCTGAACTGCAATTCAAGTGTATAAAACTTGCTCTTAAGCAAGTTTTATACACTTGAATATTAAATATTTTCTGATCATTTACATCATGTAACATCCATTCCTCTATTTTATATTTTATTTTCTATGTTATATGTTTAATTTATTTATCTTTAGCTATATCTCAATCAATATATTCAAATATAGCTAAAACTTAAGTCAAAACAGTACCTGGAGTAAACCACTCGCGACGTGAATTAAGGATCTCTTGAGCAGACATAGCTCTTTTACCGGAAGGTTGTAATATTGTTAAATTAAGTATATTGTCCGCAGTAGCTATTTGAATACCATATTTACTTATATCTACGATCTCTCCTGTTTGTATTTTGCTTTTAGAAGGCAATACATTTGCCTGAAAGACTTTTACTAACTGTCCATTAACCGTAAAATAACTCATTGGCCATGGATTAAAAGCACGAATACAACGCTCTAAATATATTGCAGAAAACGACCAATCAAGACGTGCTTCTTCTTTAGTTAATTTATGAGCATACGTTGCCAAACTTTCATTTTGCACTTCTAACTGTATATTATTAGTTAACAATTTTTCTAACGTTAGAAACATAGCTTTTATACCAAGGTGTGCCAGCTTATTATATAATGAGAGACTAGTATCTTCGGAAGTAATTGGACAAGAAATTTTATACAAAATTTTACCAGTATCAAGACCTATATCCATTTTAATAATCGTTACACCAGTTTCTAAATCACCTGCGCATAAAGAACGTTGAATAGGAGCAGCACCTCGCCATCGAGGTAATAATGAACCATGTACATTGATGCAACCCAATCTCGGTAATTCAAGCAATTTTTTTGGAAAAATTAATCCATATGCTACTACTATTATAATATCAGCTTTTAAACTTACAAATAATTTTTGAGACTCATCTGTTTGTAACGATTGAGGCTGAAATATCGGAATGTTATATTTTTGTGCTACAATTTTTACAGGACTACAGTGAAGTTTATTACCACGTCCTGCAGGACGATCAGGTTGTGTAAATACACCCACTATTTTATATGTGGAAGAAGAAATAAGAGCATCTAAATGAGATGCTGCAAAACAAGGTGTACCGGCAAATATAATTTTTAATGGTTCAGATAGGTAGTTTAGCATTCTCTGTTTTTTCTATTTAAAAATTATTAATTTTTTTGACTGTTGACGAGAAAACTTTTTTAGCTTTTGTTTAATGCGTTCACGTTTTAATGGAGATAAGTAATCTATAAAGAGTTTACCATCTAGATGATCAATTTCATGTTGAATGCAAATCGCTAATAATCCATCTGCTTTTAGTTCAAAAATTTTACCGTAGCGATCTTGTGCATGTATTTTTAGGAATTTAGCTCTCGGTACAAATGCACGCTGTTGAGGAATAGACAGACAACCTTCTTCGATACTAACTTCTCCGCTTTTTTTCAACATTTTTGGATTAACTAAAACTAGTTTTTTATTATTATCTTGTGATTCTTGTGATATATCGATAACGATAATACGCTGATGAATATCTACCTGTGTTGCTGCTAAGCCAATACCTTCTTGAGCATACATAGTTTCAAACATGTCATCTATAATGCGCTGAATTGTAGAATTCATGGTAACTACAGGTTCAGCAATTTTACGAAGTCGACAATCAGGAAAATATAATATCTGCAAAATTGACATAGATATCCAAATTTATGTTTAAAATTACGTAAAATTTTATCATTATTTCAAAAAAATTATAAAATTTAAATAATTAAATGCCACGCAATAATGTTAAATTGAAATTCAAAAATCAAATCTTATTGAATTTCAATTTAATTGGATGCAATATCATATTAGTAATCTCATTTTCCACAGTCACGTATAGTCGCATTCAGAATATTATATGAGACATTCGTTATAAAATTATAATACTAATAAAACGTATATCGCTTCAATGAAAGCAAAAAATCTGTTCTATTTATGCAAAATAGTCATTATATCAAAACAAAAATTTTATCACATTTAATAAATTCTTTACAATAGTCATTAAAAAATCTTTATATTAAGAAATTAATTAGGCTAACAGATTATTATGCTTACTTAATTTTACATGATAGATAAGATAATAGATCCTACTTCCTATTCTTAAAAAGAATGTATATTTTTAAAATAAAAATTTTTCTTATAAAAATTATAAAATAGTGGATTAAATGAAATATTTGCAGTATTGAGCAAAATATATTGATTAATTAGAGTGGAATTATACAAATTACCTAAAAGTTACGCAAATAAATATAGATTCAGTGACTATTTATAGTTTTTTAGTAAAACTGATTTTATGAAAATAGTAATTTAAAAAGCAAGTTGTATTAAATATAAAGGCTTAATATTACATATGTAATATGTGCTATTTCTCTCATTTTTAAACAAAGCATAGTTTAAAAATGAGAATGTTTTTGGTAATAGATTTTCTGGAACTTTAAATATCTAGGATAAATTAAAAACTATGAATCCAAGCAAGTATTTATTCGGCAGCCTTAATTTTTGTATTGAGCAATTACACCAACATAAAATTATAGCTTATCCTACTGAAGCAGTATTTGGATTAGGGTGCGATCCTGATAATAAAAGCGCTGTAATGGAATTACGAATACTTAAAAAACGTCCTATAAAAAAAGGATTGATACTTATCTCTGATCAATATTTACGGTTAAGACCCTATATTGATGAGCAGAAACTGACGATCTTACAGCGTGAAGAGATGCTTAGCAGATGGCCAGGTCCAATCACCTATGTAGTTCCTGCTTCAGCAACTACTCCGTATTGGTTAATAGGCTTTTCAAAATCAATAGCTGTACGAGTAAGTAATCATGATAGTGTGCGTGAATTATGCTGTGGTTTTGGTAAACCATTAGTTTCGACAAGTGCTAATTTATGTGGTAAACCCCCATGTCGTAATTTAGTAGAAGTAGAGCAACAATTTGGTTTAAATTTTCCAGTATTGCATGCTAAGATTGGTGGGCGTTTAAATCCTTCTGAAATTCGTGACGCTATTAGCGGCAAAATTATACGTCAGGGCTAATTTATGGAACAATTTGCTGTATTTGGAAATCCTGTAGCGCATAGTCAATCTCCTATGATTCATAGTTTGTTTGCTCAACAAACTGCTATTCAACACAATTATGGTCGTGTATGCGTACCAATGGATGCTTTTTCGCAAACAATCAGTGATTTTTTTGCAACTGGAGGACAAGGTGCTAACATAACTATGCCTTTTAAACAGCAAGCTTGGGAGTTTGCTGATGAACTTAGTGAACGTGCTGCTTTATCGGGAGCTGTAAATACATTAAAAAAAAATATGCATGGTAAAATTATTGGTGATAATACAGATGGCATTGGACTTTTAAGTGATTTAGAGCGTTTAGCGATGATACATACGGGTGATCGTATCCTACTTATAGGAGCAGGAGGTGCGGCACGCGGCGTCATTTTACCTATGCTATCGCTAGGATGTTCGTTATTAGTCGTAAATCGCACAATTAAACGAGCTGAACAGTTGGTAGAAATCTTTCGAAATAGTGGTGATATTCGATCCACGAGTTTTGATAAACTGCAAAACCAACATTTTGATCTAATTATAAATGCAACTTCTAGCGGTTTAGAAGGAAACATTCCTCCTTTACCATCATCACTAATTTTTTCGGAAATTCGTTGTTATGATATGTTTTATAAAAAAAGTTTAACACCGTTTCTATTGTGGTGTCGGTATCAGGGCGCACAGCATTTTTCTGATGGATTAGGTATGCTAGTAGCACAAGCAGCTCATTCTTTTCAATTATGGCATGGTGTAATGCCAGAAATTAGTTCAGTGATTGTTAAACTACAAAATATAATGCAACACGAAAATAAGTTATTATAGTACATTAATAAATTGATCGAATAGATACGTGCTAGTAAGCGTGTATCTAAAAAATGTTTTAAGTTAAGAACTACTAAATCTCCCTTTTTAATTGAATAATAAATCAGATTTATTATTTTCTAATGCAACAAACTATTGATATTCCCACTGTACGATCGATAATAACCATGGTAGTTACATGAATAAAAATAAAATTTATGTGTAATCTGCAACATTAATAAAATATTTATATAACTTAAAATATAAATTATCAATAATTGGTTTATTAAACATTATTATTTGAAAAAACATATTATCGTATTCATGTATTATTGACTGTAATAAAATTATCTGATAAGATTTAATCTTTGTATTATTACCATTCTAGACTATTGTATGTAGTATTGTTTTAATGGATATTAAAAACAGAAAATTTTTAAAAAAATATATTGACTCTCTAAGAAAACATAGTATACTGTTTCCATAGTAGCAGTTTTCAGAAAGCAAGAAAGTAATTTAATTTATTAAAAATTATCTAATATTTATCAGACAATCTATGTGAGTACTAGCGAGATAGATATCATAACGTAAAATGTTCTTGCAAAAAATTAAGCAGATCTCTGATGAATTGATTGTTATAATA
>NZ_CP010907.1:1002500-1150626 GCF_000971765.1 Candidatus Pantoea carbekii
GCACATTATATTAGTGTGTGACTGCGTACCTTTTGTATAATGGGTCAGCGACTTATATTCTGTAGCAAGGTTAACCGTATAGGGGAGCCGTAGGGAAACCGAGTCTTAACTGGGCGTTGAGTTGCAGGGTATAGACCCGAAACCCGGTGATCTAGCCATGGGCAGGTTGAAGGTTGGGTAACACTAACTGGAGGACCGAACCGACTAATGTTGAAAAATTAGCGGATGACCTGTGGCTAGGGGTGAAAGGCCAATCAAACCGGGAGATAGCTGGTTCTCCCCGAAAGCTATTTAGGTAGCGCCTCGTGAATTCATCTTTGGGGGTAGAGCACTGTTTTGGTTAGGGGGTTATCTCAACTTACCAAGCCAATGCAAACTACGAATACCAAAGAATGGTACCACGGGAGACACACGGCGGGTGCTAACGTCCGTCGTGAAAAGGGAAACAACCCAGACCGCCAGCTAAGGTCCCAAAATCATGATTAAGTGGGAAACGATGTGGGAAGGCATAGACAGCCAGGATGTTGGCTTAGAAGCAGCCATCATTTAAAGAAAGCGTAATAGCTCACTGGTCGAGTCGGCCTGCGCGGAAGATGTAACGGGGCTAAATCGTGTACCGAAGCTGCGGCAATAGTACACCATGTGTATTGTTGGGTAGGGGAGCGTTCTGTAAGCTGTTGAAGGTGGACTGTGAAGTCTGCTGGAGGTATCAGAAGTGCGAATGCTGACATGAGTAACGATAAAGTGGGTGAAAAACCCACTCGCCGGAAGACTAAGGGTTCCTGTCCTACGTTAATCGGGGCAGGGTGAGTCGACCCCTAAGGTGAGGCTGAAAAGCGTAGTCGATGGGAAACAGGTTAATATTCCTGTACTTGATGTTATTGCGAAGGGGGGACGGAGAAGGCTAGATTATCTGGGCGACGGTTGTCCCAGTTCAAGCGTGTAGGCTGACTTTTTAGGCAAATCCGGAAAGTTAAAGCTGAGGCGTGATGACGAGTCACTAAGGTGATGAAGTAATTTATGCCATGCTTCCAAGAAAAGCCTCTAAGCTTCAGATAATATGAAATCGTACCCTAAACCGACACAGGTGGTCAGGTAGAGAATACCAAGGCGCTTGAGAGAACTCGGGTGAAGGAACTAGGCAAAATGGTGCCGTAACTTCGGGAAAAGGCACACTGGTATTAGGTCAAGGGATGTACTCCTAAGGTCGAAACCAGTCGAAGATACTAGCTGGCTGCAACTGTTTATTAAAAACACAGCACTGTGCAAACACGAAAGTGGACGTATACGGTGTGACGCCTGCCCGGTGCCGGAAGGTTAATTGATGGGGTAAACCGTAAGGGGAAGCTCTGGATTGAAGCCCCGGTAAACGGCGGCCGTAACTATAACGGTCCTAAGGTAGCGAAATTCCTTGTCGGGTAAGTTCCGACCTGCACGAATGGCGTAATGATGGCCAGACTGTCTCCACCCGAGACTCAGTGAAATTGAAATTGCTGTGAAGATGCAGTGTACCCGCGGCAAGACGGAAAGACCCCGTGAACCTTTACTATAGCTTGATACTGAATATTGAGTCTTAATGTGTAGGATAGGTGGGAGGCTTTGAAACATAGACGCCAGTTTATGTGGAGCCGACCTTGAAATACCACCCTTTAATGCTTGATGTTCTAATGTAGACCCGTAATCCGGGTTGCAGACAGTGTCTGGTGGGTAGTTTGACTGGGGCGGTCTCCTCCTAAAGAGTAACGGAGGAGCACAAAGGTTGGCTAATCCTGGTCGGACATCAGGAGGTTAGTGCAATGGCATAAGCCAGCTTAACTGCGAGAGCGACGGTTCGAGCAGATGCGAAAGCAGGTCATAGTGATCCGGTGGTTCTGAATGGAAGGGCCATCGCTCAACGGATAAAAGGTACTCCGGGGATAACAGGCTGATACCGCCCAAGAGTTCATATCGACGGCGGTGTTTGGCACCTCGATGTCGGCTCATCACATCCTGGGGCTGAAGCAGGTCCCAAGGGTACGGCTGTTCGCCGTTTAAAGTGGTACGCGAGCTGGGTTTAGAACGTCGTGAGACAGTTCGGTCCCTATCTGCCGTGGGCGTTGGAGAATTGAGGGGGGTTGCTTCTAGTACGAGAGGACCGAAGTGAACGCACCGCTGGTGTTCGGGTTGTCATGCCAATGGCATTGCCCGGTAGCTATGTGCGGAAAAGATAAGTGCTGAAAGCATCTAAGCGCGAAACTTGCCCCAAGATGAGTTCTCCCTGAGGTTTTAAACCTTCTGAAGGGATGTTGAAGACGACGACGTTGATAGGCTGGGTGTGTAAGTACAGTGATGTATTGAGCTAACCAGTACTAATATCCCGTGAGACTTAACCTTACAACACCAGAGGTTTTTAGTGATAGCAGAGAAATTTTGCTTATTCATATACATTGCAATGGTACTATGTTGACAATTTAGTATATTGCACTTATAATATAAAAGTTAAGTTAAATAAAAATTTGCTTGGTAGATTTAGCACGGTAGACCCACCTGATCCCATGCCGAACTCAGAAGTGAAATGCCGTAGCGCCAATGGTAGTGTGGGGCTTCCCCATGCGAGAGTAGGGAACTGCCAGGCATACAGAAAATAAATTGCTAGTATTGTATTACAAAATCGCTTCATTGTTCTTGTAAAGCATGCTTTACAAGAACAATGAAGCGATTATATTATACTTAAAATATTTGATATAAAATTATTGGGTTTTTAAATAGATCTAAAATGTTATACCTATACCAATCAATTTACGATTTATCTGAAATGAATTGAAAAGATGACCAGTGCTTTATATATTTTAAGTTTTTATTTGTTATCTTTGTTAATTTGAAAAATATATTTTGTTACTTTTGATAAATCAGATCTTCGTCGTTCATCAAACATTTAATCTATCTTTCGTTTAAATAAAATAAGAAAACGATATCATAATCCTCCATCTCCATTAGCATATTTTAGGTAACATTTCTTCTCTATATATTGAATTAGTACTCATAATACTAACATAGATGGAAATATTCTTTTAAAATTTCAGTGTTTTTTATATTAAGTTTAAAATAGACTGACAAATCAAGCTAACACAACATCTTGTATTATGTTCTTTATTTATTCTTGTTAATTTTTTATGAAAATATAGCAATATTTTTCAATTTATTAATTAGTAAATAATGAAACATCCAAACATAAAAACATTCATTTGCATTTTTATAAACCTCCTCTGTTCATTTACATATAGAATTATATGCATAATAAACAAACGTTAATTTATTTAAATAAAAAACACTAAGTATAAAGCATTCAATTAACTTGTTTAAATATAACATGTTACTCTTAATAAAAATTTTATAAAATTTACTAATAGTAAGTATTGTTTTATAAATTGAGTTTACGTTCTAAATAATGAATATCAGTACAACCATGATTAAAATTTTTATCAAACATGATTTTTAATTGCAATTCAATATTAGTTTTAATACCATCAATAATTAATTCTGCTAGAGCATTTTTCATCCGAGAGATTGCTATGCTACGATTTTCGCCATACGTGATTAGTTTGCCAATCATTGAATCATAGTATGGTGGAACACTATAACCGGAATATATATGTGATTCCCAGCGTACACCAAACCCACCTGGTGCATGAAAACGGGTAATCTTTCCTGGACTAGGCAAAAAAGTTTGAGGGTCTTCAGCGTTGATGCGACATTCTACTGCATGACCGCGTATGACTACAGCGTCTTGCTTAATCGATAATGGTTGACCTGCGGCAATACGAAGTTGTTCTTTAATTAATTCTATCCCAGTGATCATTTCAGTGACTGGATGTTCTACCTGAATACGAGTATTCATTTCCATGAAGTAAAAATTATCATTTTCGTATAGAAACTCAAAGGTACCTGCGCCGCGATAACCAATTTTGATACAGGCAGTTGAGCAACGTTCACCAATATAAGATCTCAGATCTGATGTAATGCCTAGAGCAGGTGCTTCTTCAAGTACTTTTTGATGTCGTCGTTGCATCGAGCAATCACGATCTGCTAGATAGATAGCATTACCTTGCCCGTCAGCCAGTATTTGAATTTCTATATGGCGAGGGTTATTAAGGTATTTCTCCATATAAACAATATCATTATGAAAAATAGCTTTTGCCTCTGTTTTAGTTATATGAATAGAGTCCTCCAATTCTTGTTCAGTACAAACAACTCGCATTCCACGACCACCACCGCCACTGGATGCTTTGATAATTACTGGATAGCCAATTTGTTTTGCAAGTGCAAAATTTTTTTTCATATCTTCAGGTAAAGGGCCATTAGAACCAGGGATAGTAGGTAAACCTACTTTTTTCATTGCATCGATAGCAGAAACTTTATCTCCCATTAAACGTATAGTATCTGCTTTTGGTCCAATAAATATAAAACCAGAACGTTCCACCTGTTCAGCAAAATCAGCGTTTTCAGAAAGGAAACCATAACCAGGATGGATTGCAACTGCACCGGTAATTTCAGCAGCAGAGATTAAAGCAGGTATATTGAGATAACTTTTAATTGATTGAGGTGGCCCAATACAAATAGCTTCATCTGCTAATAGTACATGTTTTAACTCGCGATCTACTGTAGAATATACTGCTACGGTTTTAATACCTAATTCTTTACAAGCACGTAAAATACGCAATGCAATTTCACCTCGATTAGCAATTAAAATTTTATCCAGCATGTTTGTACCTCGTTATTCGATGACCATCAAAGGTTCATCAAATTCAACTGGTTGTCCATTTTCTACTAAGATCGATTTTATAATACCTGATTTATCAGCCTCGATCTGATTCATCATTTTCATTGCTTCAACAATACATAAAATATCACCTACATTGACTTTTTGACCAATTTCTATAAAACTTTTACTTTCTGCATGAGAAGTTCGATAAAATGTACCAACCATAGGAGAGCGTACAATGTATTCGCTGATTTGCTGTTGAATTTTTTCACTTACTACAGGAGTGTTTGTTACCGTGCAAGATGCTCGTGGCACTCCAGATGTAGCATAATTTTTTTGTATAATAGGATAATTAAAGTTACCAGATGAACGGCTGATACGAATAGATTCTTGGCCGTCAGAAATTTCTAGCTCAGTAATACCAGATATTTCTACTAATTTAATTAATTTCTTAATTTTACGAATATCCATGAATATGTTTCCATACTCCATTAATAGGAATTTAATAGGCGTTTAATTGCAGTTTCTAAAGCCCATATGTATCCATCACTACCAAGTCCACATATAATTCCTTCAGATATGTCAGAAAGATAAGAATGATTGCGAAATAATTCGCGTGCATATATATTGGAAAGGTGCACTTCAATGAAAGGAATTTTTACTGCTAATAATGCATCACGTAACGCAATACTGGTATGTGTGAATGCAGCAGCATTAATAATTATATAATCTATGTTATTACTTCGAGCTGACTGGATACAATCAATAAGTTCACCTTCAGAATTTGATTGTAAATGAATCAATTTTACATTATGTTGATTAGCTTTGTGGGTTAAATCATTAACTATAGCTGGTAAATTTGTATCACCATATTTATCAGTTTCACGTATTCCGAGTAGATTTAGATTAGGTCCGTTTAAAAGTAATATATGAAATTTGTAAGCCATTTTACTGCTATCTCCTACAATGAATTAAGATAGTAATTAATGATTATAGATATCTTTTTTTACTCTATCTATCTTATTTAAAAGGTTTTTTACAAAATTAAATATTTATGAATTTTGTATTATATTTTACTACTGAATGAGACCTGTGCATATAAAACAAATTCATTGAATCTAATAAATAAATTAATTATCCAAATCATGATAGGTGTAATTTTCATATGCGCCTTATTTATTTTGATAGTAATTCGTCCTAACTATAACAATTTTAACAACTTTATTTAATAAAATTCTTAAAAACTAATTTAATTATTAAATGTAAGTTTAAGCATTCTTATCTTACATATTTTTTAGTAGCTTTAGGCATATCCACAAAATAGCAAGTGTATAATATATTCGCTGTCGTAAAGCATATTTTATTTACTAAACATACAATTTAATATTGGGTTACATAAAATTAATACTGTAATTTAATTTTACATAAAGTAAACGTATGAAAATTCCAGTAGATTAAGAAATTTGAAGTAAGAAACATTTAGCTTTAATTAGTATTATTGCTATTCTATTAATTTATCGGGATTTAAAAATTTTGTATATTTTGTATATCTTTATTAACAATTAGAAAAAAAGGAAGATAGCTGAACCAAATCAATTAGTATTTTTATTAGGTAGTTCACTGTATGTATAATTTCGACTTCATATTTTTGTTAGATATTAGAATATATTGTATTACTTAATATTGACGATTATAACTTATATATTAAGCAATTTATTATACGTTTGATTATAATTTCAATTTTATTTTTTTTATTGATTTTAATTTATTAGCTGATAGTAAAATATCTTAATTAAATTTGAAAATATGTATAATAAATAATTTAACGTTTTTCGTGTCATTATAAATCTTACAGATGCTAATATATAGAAAAAGTGATTTTTTTGTGCTACAATTATCCGGTGGTTTTTTTTAAAATTAAATTCGAAATATTGTTGTCTTTTAGGATCTTAAAGTATATTGTTAACTGATATTACTTATGATTATTTCTGCTAAGATTTATATAGTTTATTTAAAGCGTAATATTGATCTTTAATTTAAGGAATCTCTTTTAAAAATTAAATTGACATGTTAATCAACTTAATAAGGATGAAATGCTAAATATGTAAGTAAACACAACAAATTTTATATATGCTTAGGATATTTTTAAAAATAGCATGCCTTGTAATCACTTTATTTAATGACTAAATAAAGTGGGTTTTTTCTCTGCCAGTTTTTAGGATTATTGGTTAGTATGTTTAAGAAATTTCGCGGCATGTTTTCTAATGATTTATCCATTGATTTGGGTACCGCTAATACCCTTATTTATGTAAAAGGACAAGGGATCGTGCTAAACGAACCTTCCGTTGTTGCTATTCGTCAAGATCGAGCAGGTTCTCCAAAAAGTGTAGCCGCTGTTGGTTATAATGCAAAGCAAATGCTAGGTCGCACACCGGGCAATATTGCGGCTATTCGTCCTATGAAAGATGGCGTTATTGCCGATTTCTTTGTAACTGAAAAGATGCTTCAGCATTTTATTAAACAAGTGCATAGTAACAATTTCTTACGTCCTAGTCCAAGAGTATTGGTATGCGTTCCTGTCGGTGCAACGCAAGTTGAACGTCGTGCAATACGCGAATCTGCGCAAGGCGCAGGTGCGCGGGAAGTTTTTTTAATTGAAGAACCCATGGCTGCAGCAATTGGTGCTGGTCTACCAGTTTCGGAGGCGACTGGTTCAATGGTTGTTGATATTGGTGGAGGCACTACTGAAGTAGCTGTTATTTCATTAAACGGTGTTGTGTATTCTTCTTCTGTGCGCATTGGTGGTGATCGATTTGACGAAGCACTCATTAACTACGTGCGTCGTAATTACGGTTCGCTAATTGGTGAGGCGACTGCAGAGCGTATTAAACATGAAATTGCTTCCGCGTATCCAGGAGATAAAATGCGAGAAATAGAAGTACGAGGCCGTAATCTAGCAGAAGGTGTTCCGCGTAGTTTTACATTAAATTCCAATGAAATTTTAGAAGCATTACAAGAACCATTAAGTGGTATAGTAAGTGCTGTAATGGTTGCATTAGAGCAGTGCCCACCGGAGCTTGCATCGGATATTTCTGAGCGAGGTATGGTTCTAACAGGAGGTGGTGCTCTACTACGTAATTTAGATAGTTTATTAATGGAAGAAACAGGTATTCCGGTTGTAGTAGCCGAAGATCCTTTAACTTGTGTGGCACGTGGCGGAGGAAAAGCTTTAGAAATGATAGATATGCATGGAGGTGATTTGTTTAGCGAAGAGTAATAATTTTTTAGTTGCTTACATTCTATAAAATATATAGGACATCGTGTCTGTAATGATTGTTAAACCATTTTTTAAGAGAGGGCCTTCTTTACAGCGTCTTTTTCTGGCTATAATAATGGCTATTACCATTATTGTTGTTGATAGCCGTGTTAGCTGTTTTACTTACATCCGATCTTTTTTGGGCACATCGGTGAGTATATTTTATTTTTTAGCTAATGGATCAAAACAATTATTTGATATTATTTCTGAGATATTAACTTCTCAACAAGATCTCAAATTGGAAAATGAAGCACTACGACATGATCTTTTTTTGAAAAACAGTGATTTACTTATGCTAAAGCAATATCAACAGGAAAATGCAAATCTTAGAAATTTGCTTGGATTACCTTTACGTCAAGGCGAAAAAAAAATGGTGGCTCAAGTAATTTCTATGAGTACTAGTTCTTCTACTGCTCAGATTATTATTAATAAAGGAAGCATGCATGGCGTGTACGAAGGTGAACCAGTTATTAATGATAAAGGTGTTATAGGACAAGTAGCTGGAGTAAATAGTATAACTAGCCGTGTGTTGTTAATTTGTGATGTATCACATGCATTACCAATTCAAATATTTCGTAATGCCTTTCAAGCTATAGCGGTTGGTAAGGGTTACAATAAAGATTTACATATAGAACATTTACCTAATCATGCAGATGTTCAAGTTGGTGATTTATTAGTTACCTCAGGACTCGGTAGTCGTTTTCCTGAAGGTTACCCTGTAGCTTTTGTTTCTTCAGTGGAAATGAATGATCAAAAAAGTGCTTTTGCGATTATTCATGCACATCCGATAGTTAATTTGCAATGTCTTCGTTATTTATTATTATGGAATCCTAAGCATAGAAATAATGACGCATTATCACTTGATAGAATTCATTAATAGGTATTAAACAATTTAGCAAGAATGATCTATAAAAAATAGATTTTTTTATTTTTTAAAAAAATTATCTAAAAACAATATTCCTATAAACATGTACGGTAATTAGTTTTGACGCAATATTATAATTGTAAAAATTGGGTTATTTGGTTGTCTTTTTGTATTGCTCTAATTTTACAATCTATATCATACCCACAAGAAATTCATATGTTTCGACCTTTTTGGTGTTTGCTAATTCTTATTTATTGGGTCTTAATAATACCACATCAAATCAATGTAGGTTCTGGTTTTTTATTAGGTGTAGTTATTGATTTATTAGAAGGGTCTACACTTGGTATACACGCTTTATCGTTTAGTATTATTGCGTATGTAGTTGCTTTTAAAAATAATGCATTTAAAACTTTGGCGTTATGGCAGCAAGCATTAATAGTGTCATTACTTTCTATTTTAGAAAAAATCATTGTTTTTAGTTCAGAGTTTTTAGTTGTTAATCTTACCTTTCAACCAGAAATGCTTTTAAGTAGCGTTATAAATGGCATACTTTGGCCTTGGATTTTTTTATTATTAAGCAAAATTCTTCATCGATATAACTTATATTAAAAATAAAGCATTTTTTAGGAAGTTTAGAATTAGAAAAATACTACGCATTGTTAAATACGTTTATACATCATATAGTAAAGTTACTATTGTTTTTTTTAACAAACTTAAGATGACATACTATGCGCATATTATGAAATCTAAAATAAAAATCTAATTTCAATTTTTTATCAATTAATATATCAGCATAATGGATAATGGTTATAAAAACTATTTTAAATATTACATATATTTTGATACCTTAATATAGCAATATAGCGCTAATTTAAATTAGGTCAATCAGCTATTTTTATAATATTAGGTATTATTGCGCATATTCTTAGTTTATTTGCACTTAAATGTATATCAAATTACTTATATCAGATAACTGAAATAAGTTAAGCAATATATTATTATATACAATTTGCTACATTTATATGGTTAATTATATTCAATTATGAGTGAAAAAAATGACTTTAAGTTTAGTACATGAACAGTTATTAACTGTTAATAATATTAATAATCACAACCTTTCTTGCTCGCTAGAAAAGCTTGCCGAACGTCGAATAGACTATGGTGATCTTTATTTTCAGTCTAGTTTACATGAATCGTGGGTGTTAGAAGATAAAATTATTAAAGATGGTTCCTACCATCTTGATCAAGGTATTGGTGTTCGTGCTATCAGCGGGGAAAAAACAGGATTTGCTTATTCTGATCAAATTAGCATGCATGCTTTACAAGAGTCGGTCGACGCTGCACGTAGCATTGTAAATGAGCAAGGTGATTCTAAAATATGTGTCTCGCTAGAAAATGTATTGAAAAATTCTCTTTATGCGTCTATTAACCCACTGGATAGTTTACAGTGCGAAGATAAAATTGCCTTGTTATATCGCATTGATAAAGTAGCTCGTTCTATTGATCCATGTGTAAAAGAAGTTTATGTAAACTTAAGTGGTGTATACGAACAAGTATTAATTGCATCAACGGACGGCACATTAGCGACTGATGTACGTCCCTTAGTGCGCTTATCAATTAACGTGCAAGTAGAATATGGCAATAAACGAGAATCAGGTTCGAGTGGTAGCGGTGCGCGAACTGGTTACGAATTTTTTTTGAATGACGAAAATGGTGATGTACGTGCTGATGTGTTAGCACATGAAGCAGTGCGTATAGCTCTAATAAATCTTTCTGCAATTTCTGCACCGGCTGGTCTTTTTCCTGTGGTATTAGGTGCAGGTTGGCCTGGAATACTATTACATGAGGCAGTTGGCCATGGTTTGGAAGGTGATTTTAATCGAAGAGCAACGTCAGTTTTTAGTGGTAATATAGGAAAATTAGTAGCTTCTGAACTCTGTACTATAGTTGATGATGGTACTATTAAAGGTTTATGTGGTTCAGTAGCAGTGGATGATGAAGGTGTACCAGGTCAATACAATGTTCTTATTGAGAATGGTATTTTAAAAGGGTATATGCATGATAAACTTAATGCATATTTAATGACGATGAAACCAACAGGTAATGGTCGTCGCGAATCTTATGCTCATCTACCGATGCCACGTATGACAAATACTTACATGCTAGCTGGTAAATCTACTCCTCAAGAAATTATTGAAAGTGTTGACTATGGGCTTTATGCGACAAACTTTGCTGGTGGTCAAGTCGATATTACTTCTGGTAAATTTGTATTTTCTACATCAGAGGCATATTTGATTGAAAAAGGTAAAGTTACCAAACCAGTTAAACATGCTATGTTGATAGGATCAGGTATTGAAGTAATGCAAAATATTTCAATGCTTGGTAATGATTTAGTATTCGATAAAGGGATTGGAATTTGCGGAAAAGAAGGACAAAGTGTACCAGTAAGTGTAGGCCAACCTACTTTAAAATTGGATAAACTTACGATAGGTGGAACTAATTAAAATGATTCATCATAACTATAATCATTCCAAAATATATCGTTACAAATTTACTATTATATTATGATGGTCTTTTAAAAATCATCTGTTTAAGAAAACATCTTACCTTTATATATAATTTAATACTACCTAAATAAGTACTAATGATGTTATAAAATGATGCTAATTATCTAAAGATATAATTAAATATACCAATATTGATGTTCTGTTGATTATCTTTAATTATATAGCATATATACCCTATACTGTTCAACTATTTTGTTGGAGGATTGAAGTGAAAGTACTAACTCTAGCAAAAAAAATCGCGCGCTACATAATGATATATACTTTAATTATTACTACCGCGGTCATTATCTTTCGAATCTGGATTTTCTACACTGAGTCACCTTGGACGCGTAACGCTAAATTTTCTGCTAAAATCATAGCTATTTCACCTGACGTAACAGGATTTATCACTGATGTAAGAGTCCGTGATAATCAATTAGTAAAAAAAGGGGACACAATATTTTTAATTGATTGTCTTCGTTATCAAAAAGTACTTGATAAAGCTCAAGCTAATGTTGCATATTACCGAGCTTTAGTAAAAAAAAATTTAAAATTAATGCAATCTAATCAAGTTAATCATGCGATTTTATCCTGTAAAAATTTTGAACAGGCTTACAATGATCTATTAGCTAACAAATGTCAGTTACTAAAAGCAGTAGCTACACGTGATTTAGCATTGATTGATCTAAATCATACTACTATTAGAGCACCCTCTGATGGTTGGATAACCAACCTTAACGTCTATCAAGGTGAGTTTATTACTCGTGGTTCCGTTGCCGTTGCATTAATACAACAGCGTTCATTTTATGTGCAAGCATATATGGAAGAAACGAAATTATATGGTGTGCATCCAGGTCTTCGTGCTGATATTATCCCATTAGGTAGCAACATTATACTTCATGGAACTGTTGACAGTATTGCAGCAGGTATAACTAATAGCAGTAGCAGTATAGACAGTAAAGGTATGGCTAATATTGACTCAAATATTGAATGGGTACGTTTAGCACAGCGTGTTCCAGTACGTATTCATCTCGATAAACAATTAGAAAAACATTTTGTGGCAGGGACAACTGCTACTGTAATGATTCATGGTGTCAAAGCTCCTCGAACTAAAATAGTCCCTATGATGATACAATTCTTTAATCGATTACATGAATTTGGTTAAGGATGGAGATTATGTGGTGATAGATTTTTTACGTTTTCCCGTAAAATTAACCTTTTCATTGTTATTATCACTTATATTAAGCCTGTATCTTGATTTTGGAACATCACGTTGGGCACTAATAACTACTACTATTGTAGTAGGAAGTGTTGCTTTCGATACAGGCGGTAATCCTTACTCAGGGACTTTACGTTACCGAAGTATACTACGTATTATCGGCACTATCATTGGTTGCATTGCAGCATTTGTTATTATTATTTTTACAGTTCGAGCACCAGTTGTAATGTTGTTATTATGTTGTTTATGCGTAGGCTCATCTATTTGGCTTGCTTCTTTAATTAAAGTTGAAAATGTATATGCTCTAAGTTTAGCTGGTTATACTGTTCTAATCATTGTTATCAGTGCCAATAGCACTGGCAACTTAACAGTTGCACCACAATTTGTAGTAGATCGTTGTAATGAAATTTTATTAGGTATTGGATCTGCTATGTTTTCGGATAGAATTTTCGCAACTAGATCAATGAAAAAATTTGTTCATCAAGAAATTGATGACTTATTAGTTAAACATTGCAGATTATTTCAACTTTATTTTATAGATAATAAAAATAAAAAAAAAATCAAAGCAGCCTGGTATAGCTTAGCATGTCGTACTATTTCATTAAATGACAGACGGAGTCAACTAATGATGGAATGCATTCGTTGGAAGATTACTAGCCGTCGTCTGAAAATGCTTAATGTACTATCTTTAACTCTTCTTACCCATCTTGCTGAAAATTTTTCAAATCAAAATAACTATTACGTATCATCTTTTTTTTATACCTTATGCACAAAAAAAGTGAATAATATAAATGATGCACAAAAATATATTAAATTAATGTACAAAATGATTTCTATAAAAAGAAACACAATGCCACAAATAATAACAAGCTGGTTTAATACGATAATAAAATATTTGTTTTTTATTGGTAAATTAAAAAATAATAGTAGTATCAATCCGCTAGAAAAAAGTATTTTAGATAATATTGTAATCCTAGAGACAAGATGCCTTGAAAGTCGTCATATAATGATTAACTCGCTGTATGCCTTTTTAATAGTTGCGTTGAGTTTAATATTTTGGCTTTATACAGGTTGGAAAGCTGGTGGCGGATTTGTAGTAATGTTAGCAGTAGTTATTACTCTGGCTATGTGTATGCCAAATCCGATAATGATAGCGAAAGATTTTTTATACGGCATGGTACTATCTATTCCATTAAGCATGCTGTATTTTTGCTATCTTCTTCCTGCTACACAACAAAGCATTTTTTTACTTTTTATTGCTATTGGTATATTAGGTTTTATCGGTGGTATTTTTATACAATGTCGTCAAATTGGTACATTAGGATCGTTAATCGGTATGATTAATTCATTGGGATTATCTAATCCCATGAAATTTAAATTTAATGTATTTTTTAATAATGCAATAGGACAGTGTCTAGGTAGTTGCTTAGCAATAGTAGTCATTATATTAATTTGCAACAAATCTAAAAGATTTACTGATCATCAATTAGTCAACTCATTTATGTGTATTACATTAATGGAAATGATTAATTATAAAATGGTTAATCGTGAAAATCGTTTGATAACCTTATATAAACAATTGTTGCTTTTTATAGAAAATTTTCCTAGAGATCTTAAAAAACACTATATAGCACTAAAATTTATTATTGGATATCAGTATTTTTATAATGTTGAAATGCCAATTAATACTGATTTATCAATTTATCTCTATCAAATTGGTTGTAGGATCAACTACATTACTTCTACTGTTAATTGTAAAAAACGTATTTATCATTTCAAAGTTCTTTTAAAAATGCTAATTCTCTATCAAGAACAATTAAGATACCATAATGCAACCGAAAGTGCAAAAGCAGCGGTACAATATATCGTATTTATATTAAAAAAATATCAAAAAAATCTTATATAAAAATCGTAACTTAATTTTTTATTTAATAATTAATACTTATTGAAATTTTCAATATAATTTAATATTAAATTATATTAAAAGTTATAGATTGTATTTCAATTACTTTAATAATATCTCATGTTGATTACATGATTATAAAAAATTATATATTTCACGAACTCATTAATTACTTTATTTTTTGCTAATCTTGCGTGTTATATATACTCAACATGGTTTATTGTTAATCATCTATTCTTCATAGATTTGCCACGTATAAATATATTATAATTCTTAGATTCTTAGAAAAAGATCTTAAAAAAAATAACTTTGAAATCATACTAACTCTATAAATTAGATAATACTGTAATGAGTTGATTCTGTATTAACATAGTTGACATATAGTAATAAAAATTATGTTTTTATTGCATACAATGTATACAAATCATATCAAAGTAAAAATTTTTTACTAACTATTACAAGTTTAATACTGCTTAACTAAAATTCAACTTCTAATTATATGATTTAATTCTAGAACATGCGTATTTTTTTCTTACTCAATATATTTTAAAAGGCTAACAATGAATTGTGTCATTCTCAACATGCATATTAAATATAAATTTAGTAATTTTTATATTTAGTTTAATACCTCAATCCGTATCTAAGCAAAATATTACTACTAGCATTTATATTAAAAATATTTTTAGAATCAGCAGATAGAATGAACATTCTTCTTAGATTTTCGTATAACTTAGTAAATTTAATTAACATATTTAAGATATTTTGGAAAAATAGATACATATCATTGCAAGTTTTTTATTAGAAATAATAATTATATTTTTAAAATTAAAAATATAATTATTATTTCTAATAAAAAATGTTAAACATCGTTATCAAATTTATCATATTATATGAATAGCATTATAGAAATTGAAGAAGAGACAATCATTACAAAATTTTTGATAATTAAACTAGTATAATTTTATTATTAGTACTATAACTATTTTTTACATAAGTCATTTAATATATGTAATGCTCTCTTTAACCTTATCTATTATGATCAATAATCAAGGGAATTCAAATGAAAATTACTCTTCTCGGTGCTGCTGGTGGTATTGGCCAAACACTTTCTTTATTGCTGAAAATTCAATTACCCTCAGGTTCATCTCTTTCTTTATATGATATTACATCAGTAATTCCTGGTTTAGCTATTGATTTAAATCATATCCCTACAGGGGTCAAGGTTGAAGGTTTTAATGGAGCATATGCTATACCGGCTTTGCGAGATGCAAATATAGTACTAATTTCAGCAGGTATAGCGCGAAAACCAGGTATGGATCGTGCTGATCTCTTTCATGTTAATGCAAAAATTATTTATGATTTAATGAATCAAGTTGCTAGTATTGCACCGAAAGCATTAATTGGCATTATAACTAATCCAATAAACAGTATGGTAGTGGTTGCGGCAAAGGTATTAAAAAAAGCAGGAGTATATGATAAAAAGCGACTTTTTGGTATTTCTACACTAGATATCATGCGAGCAAATACTTTTGTTGCACAGTGTAAGAATAAACAACCAACAGAGATTGAAGTTTCAGTTATCGGTGGACATTCCGGTATTACCATTCTACCATTATTATCACAAATAAAAAATATACATTTTAGCAATCAAGAAGTCATTGATCTCACGAGACGTATTCAAAATGCGGGCAGTGAAGTTGTAAAAGCAAAAGCAGGGGCGGGTTCGGCAACGTTATCTATGAGTCACGCAGCAGCACGTTTTAGCCTCTCTTTAGTCCGTGCACTAAGAGGAGAAAAAAACATAGTAGAATGCGCCTATGTAGAAGGAAATGGAGAATATACAAATTTTTTTGCACAACCGTTATTATTAGACGAAAATGGTATCGCTGAATATCTTCCTATTGGAGTATTAAGTACATTTGAACAACTAACACTTAACAACATGTTAGAAACATTGAAAAAAGAAATTAAGCAAGGTGAAGAATTTGTAAGATAAAAATCTACCTTTTGATTAATTGATAATCATAAACTACCAGATTTAAAAACTTGATTTGTAGAAGATATGCTATTATTAGCAACTCCTGCTTTTTGTTCGATATTTTCAATACGTATTTGAAATGGTGGAAATGGCATTTCAATATTATTTTTTTCAAAACCGTGCAAAATTAATTGATGTAATTCATGACGTAATGGCATTCTATGTCCCATTTCAGCTGCATATACACGTAATTCAAATAATTGAATCCCTTGTTGTAAATCAACAAGAAACACATCGGGCATAGGCGTATTCAGCACATATGTACAATGAGCGGCTGCTTCTTTAAGCAGTTTTGTTATTTTATTACTATTTATATTCGCCGGTGCTGGAATAGTAAGCACTACTCGTGTGACCGAGTCCGAAAGTGACCAATTAACAAATTGTTCTGTAATAAATGCCTTATTAGGAACAATAATTTCTTTTCGATCCCAGTCAGTAATCGTGGTAGCACGTGTATTGATACGTGTAATATTTCCTGTGAGATCGCGAATTGTTACCGTATCATTAATACGAATCGGTTTTTCAAATAAAATAATTAAACCAGAGATAAAATTAGCAAAAATTTCTTGTAAACCAAAACCTAATCCTAATCCTAAAGCTGCTACAAGCCATTGCAACTTTGACCATTCAATACCAATCATTGAAAACCCAATTAAACTACCAAGTAACATTAATAGATATTTAGTCAACGTTGTAATAGCATAACCTGTGCCTGGTGATAAATTAATATGTTGTAACAGAACTAATTCCAATAATGCAGGCATATTACGTACCAATTGAGTGGTAATGATCAGTACTAAAATAGCTATTATGACAGCACCTAGTGTAATAGGTTGCAAACTTTTTACACCTTGAATGGTAGTACTAGCATCCCATAGCTCAATATTATCCAAAAAACTAAAGGCAGAATGGATTTCTGACCATAATGCAATTACGGATACAAAAGCTATCAGTGTGAGGATCGAACGCACAAGACGTAACGATTGAGCACTAATCTCATCAAGATCGATAACCGGCTCTTCAATTTCAATAGTATCAGAATTATTTTGCATTTGCTGTTCTTTTGCTTCTTCACTGCGTGCACGATTTGCTAAGATCTCAGCACGTCGTTGACGAGCACGGTCAAAAGCAATTCGACGTCGTTGAATTAACATCCATCGACGAATAATATAATAGACAATTAATAGAAAAAACCAAATTCCAACAGAGGTTTCCAAACGCGCTAACAATGCTTGTGCTGTTGTTAAATATCCAATTCCAGAGGCAAGTGCTGCAAGAAGTGGAATACCTATCATTATATTCCATAAAATACGGTTAACAAGATTATCGCCATTTCCTTCTTCATCGAGATAGAGTGGTATACCAGAACGTTTCAAACTAACAGTAACAATACTAAGTGCACCACAAATTAGCATAAAACACAGACGACCAAGCGATGCAGAAAATTGTGCATCGTCTAAATGAGCAAAAGTAATTAATAGCATAATTAATGGTACAATCAAGCCAACCGTAAGTGAATAGTAACGTGTAGCACGAACTACACTCATTTGAGGCCAACGGAAATGCACCAAAAATAATCCATCATGACGAGCAAAGGAAGCACTAATCATAAATGCCCAGAGCAATGGCAGGGTAGCAGTAATTCCCTCTCCAATAGCCATAGCAAACGGATAAGGCCAGGCATGTTGTAACCCATAGCCTAGTGTTGCCCAAAGAACAGGTAATGGCAAAGCAACCAAAATCGACCAAAATACAGTACGTAATGTCAGACCGAAATGATCCTGTGTAACTTTTCCCACTCGGTTAGCGGCACGTGCAATAAAATCATTATAATGTCGGCGCGAACTAATACTTATACCAACCAATAAACTCGCACCAATAATTGGAAGCACTGTTTCTTTTCTAGTAAACATCATTACTAAAGATTTACCAACTTGATCTAAGGTATCTAGCGATAATAAACGCCTTAAATCCTGAACAACTTGAACAGGATAATCAAATCCTATTGATCTGACATCTGCTGTCCAAAAAAGATAACGATGCGTTGCTTCTTTAACTTCACTTAATGCATCTTGTAATTGCGTATTTGATACTTTCAGCTTAGTGATTTCTAAAATTAATGTATCACAACCAGAAATCAATGAATTTAATAATTCATGCTGAATTTTAAGTTGAGCTTTAAGAAGCTTTTTTTGTTCTTTGGTAAAAAATCTACCATGATCCTGCTTCTCTTTTTGCAATACATGTTGACGATCAATCAAATTTTCATAACGTAGTCTTTGAACGCGGAGTTCACCCATCTCGTTATCGATTTGTTGTGACTTGGGGACTTCGGGTAAGCGAGATACCTGTGCACGTAATGCTTCACCTAATAGATTAGATGCACTTAAAAACTGCGATTGTTCACGTAGTGTACTTAATACCTGTAATACCTGTAAAATTTGATTTGTGGCTAAGCGCTGTCGAGAGGAAACTAAATCCATACGTTCTGCTTGCTGATTAAGATCAGAAGATAACTCACGATTAACACGAAATTGATCGCCGATTAAATGCGGTAAATTCTTAGTATTCTCAGCTAGTTGTTCAGTACGTTCGAGTGCTAATTCAGCTTCATGTTGACGTTGATTATTAAGTTGATTACGTAGTTTCTGTAAATAGTTGTCTAACTGGACCATTTTTTTTTGATGTACTTCAGAACGCATGCGAGCTAGTTCTTGTCGATTATTTGCTGACAATTGGGCTAATTCCAATGCATCTAAATGTGCTTTATTAGCGGCATTTTCTGCTTGATGTGCGTATATTTTTGCCTGAGCTAATGGTGTATTTAAAGATATTAAGCCTTTTTTTATACGGTGTTCGCTATCTACCATAGCCCGTCGTGCTTCAGTTTGTTGCTGTGGTAATTGCGATAATGAATTACTAATCTCACGTGCGCGATCTTGTTCTTGCTGTGCTTGGCGACTTTCTTCCAAGAGTTGACTGCTTACTTGCAGCATCTCCTGATCTAGTTCTGCATGATTCATGTTATCATGCACTATTTTAGTTTTGCCATTTAAATTAATAATCTGTTGTCGTAATTCACTTATTAATTTAGGAAAATCATCAATGACTTGTTGATACTGTTTAGTAAGTTCAATGGATTCATCTCTTTCAGAAAGAAACTTGAGAGCTGATTCTATAGATTGAATTTGCTCATTTTGAAAAAGAGTATTTTTAGCAGATTTGGCTATGCTTAACTCCTGTTCAAGTTGACTTATACTCGGAACATTTTCGTAAGCAGCAGATGTGCTAAACATAAAAAATAATAGTAAACATAAAAAAGCATACACTAAAGAATTTCTCAAAATTATTTTATGAAACGTGAAGAATGTTAATATGTTGAGATAATGCCACTGCTAAAGGTTGACCAAAATAGATTTTATCTTCTGGTTTCAGATTTTTTATTAGCTTTATAGTATTAGGTGTAAATAAATTAATTACTGTTGAACCAAGTTTGAAACAACCCATTTCATCACCTTTTAATAGAATTATCGCATCTTTATGATCAGCTGTTGGATAATGCCAATGTTTGGCTATATCTTTATGCGGTGAAGTTACAGTTCCAGCCCAAACTGTTTCTATACTACCTATTATAGTCGCTCCGATAAGGATTTGTACCATTAAGCCATAATCAGTATGAAAGACACAAATCACACGTTCATTACAGCAAAAAAGATTGGGGATATTGCGAGTGCTGATAGGATTTACTGAGTATAATCTACCAGGAATATAGATCATTTCGCTCAACACACCTCTACACGGCATATGTACGCGATGATAATCTTGAGGTGAAAGATAAATATTGATAAATATACCATTTAAAAAATGAGATGCCAGTGCGTTATTACCGGCTAAAAGGCCTGCTAAGTTATAGTACAAACCTTTTGCTTGAAAAATTTGATCGCCTTTAATATGACCTAGTTGGCTAATAGAACCGTCCGCTGGCATAACTAAAAAGCAATTATTAGAATTGATACGTCGTGCATCTTTTTTTAACCGACGTATAAAAAAATCGTTAAATGTATCATAACTAGCTGTATTATAATTATCCGCTTCTCTGATATTAATTGCATAAAAACGAACAAAAATATCAATAATTTTTTTCGTAAGCCAGCCACCTTTATAATTTGCTGCCTTTCCCGCAAGTCTAGTTAACCATTTTTTAGGTAAAAAATAATTCAGAACAATACGAAAACGATCAAACACTGAATCCTCCAAGTTTGAGTGACAGATCTTTCAAAAAAATAAATAGACTGTAATATTGATTATGATAAACACCATAAATATTACGTTGGTGTATTAACTTTATCAAAAAATATAAATTTTTTTAATAATGTTTTTTACAGTGTAATATAAGATAAATATCTTTATATTATAAAATATATTTATATATTATTTAACATTCAATATAATTTTAATAGGTTAAATTAGTATGTTGAAATAACATACAAGAACATTGAGGTGTGTATTACAATATTTAGGTACTAATTTAAAGTCTCGATTTTAAATAAAGAACTACTTAAATGCCTAATAATCAGAATTGTTTATTTATAATCTAATTAGATTACTATATTAATTTCGTATCAAATAATAATATCGCATTATTTAGTAATCAATATTCAATAATTTCATTTGCGTAATTCTCAATATTTTTGAAAGGACTGACAGATTTAACGAGTACAATTTTTTTATTAATTAAAAAATTTTTGCTATTTTAAAATGCGTATTAGTTTGTAATTTTATTTTATTTTTAGGATTGAATTACTTAAATTTAGAATGTAATTGATAAAGTGAAATATAAAAAAATTATGAATTAAACTATAATGAATATTATGGTGCATAGCTTATGAGAGGACTATGAAAAATCAAAAAAAAAACAATTTAATTTGGATAGATTTAGAAATGACGGGTTTAAATCCAGAATATGCCCGAATTATTGAAATTGCTACATTAGTAACTAATTCTGACCTCGAAATTCTTGCAGAAGGCCCAGTCCTTGCAGTATATCAATCTCAAGAACAACTAACCATGATGGATACCTGGAATATACGCGTTCATACTAGTAGTGGATTATTAGATCGTGTTGCATCAAGCAAGTATAATATTCATAGAGCAGAAGAAACGACTATTAAATTTTTAAAACAATGGGTTAAAGAAGGAACCTCACCAATTTGTGGAAATAGTGTCGGTCAAGATCGCCGATTCTTATTTAAATATATGCCTACATTAGAAGCTTATTTTCACTATCGTTATCTCGATGTTAGTACTCTCAAAGAATTAGCACGTTTATGGAAACCTCAAATTCTAAAAAACCTTAAAAAATTTAATAATCATAACGCATTAGATGATATACGTGAATCATTAGCTGAGTTGTCTTACTATAGAAAGAATTTTTTACAAATTTAATAAAATTAAATGATGATCACATGATATTAAGGTATTTCAATTTAAAATTTAAAGATATATTAAATATATAAAAATTTTAAGCAATCATTATAAAATAATGCCTAGCATAGTAGCACTCTATTACTACGTATGTAATATTATTAATAATATAAAAATATTCACATTGTCGCATTTACTCGCTTATTTGAGTACTAGACGATGTTAGTAATACAAAACACCTGTGTATATAGTGAAAATATGAGAATATTAACTGGCAGTTTTATTTTATATAATAGATTTTATAATCTATCTCTCATATATAAGATTCGATCTTTCATGTACATAATGATATACTGACTATGAATAACAATATGAAATTTTAGTTATTGAATATTTTAAATTTTTTAAGAAAATTTTCTTTAATTACATTACAATGAAATTCATAATATTTTTTTAAAATTAAAATTAGCAAATTTAAGAAAATAATTAATAACTGATACAGTACATATTATTCATATTTAAGTGTTACTGACATTATGATAAAAATTTATTATTATAAAAACGGCAACATATTAATTTTTATAAAAAACAAGAGATTATCCTGATATGGTAAAGCAATCAATAAATTTTGATAGGAGCAATTTACCACAATCTGTATTTAATGTAAAAACAGTAAAAGAATTAGAGTGTAAAGCGATTGATACTCTAGGCATTACCATGTATGAATTAATGCTACGTGCAGGACAAGCCTGTTATGAATTAGCACGAGCACAATGGCCCGAAGCAAGGCATTGGTTAATTGCATGTGGGCATGGAAATAATGGTGGTGATGGTTATGTCATTGCACGACTCGCACAGGCAGCTGGAATTAACATAACACTACTTTCATGTAACAGTAGTTCTAATCTCGTAAATCAAGAAGCCAATATGGCACGTAACGCGTGGTTATCAGCCGGAGGCATGATTTACGATCCTGATATTATATGGCCTGAAAACATCGATCTTATCATAGATGCATTACTGGGAACAGGTATAAATAGAGCACCAATAGCACCTTATAATCATATTATTAATATGATTAATGCGCATTGTGCACCAGTGCTAGCTGTCGATATACCTTCTGGTCTAATGGCTAACAATGGTATAACACCAGGCGTAGCAGTTATTGCGAACCATACATTGAGTATATTGGCGCTTAAACCAGGACAATTAATTGGAAAAGCTCGCGATTATGTTGGTGTTTTACATTATCATGATTTGGGTTTAGCTATTTTGCTTACGAACATCAAAGCACCTATTATAAGGTATAGTGAACAAGATTTAGTGCGTTGGATTAAACCACGTAGAAGTAGTATGCATAAAGGTGATAATGGTCGTTTGTTGTTAATTGGAGGTGATCTTGGTACAGCAGGCGCTATCCGCATGACTGCAGAGGCAGCTCTACGTAGTGGTGCCGGTCTTGTCTATGTCTTAACACATGAAAATAATGTTACACCTATTCTTACAGCTCGGCCGGAACTCATGGTAGATATACTAAATGAAAAACTTTTAAAAAAGGCATTAGCATGGGCAGATGTAATTGGTATTGGTCCTGGTTTAGGTCAGCGTAAATGGGGTCAGAAAGCTTTGAAAATAGTTTCAGGTAATAAAAATAAAAAGCCGATGATTTGGGACGCTGATGCACTTAATTGGTTAGCCAGAAATCATGATAACCGTCAGAATCGAATCATCACTCCACACATTGGTGAAGCAGCACGTCTATTAAACGTTAGCATAAGTGAAATTGAGAATGATCTTATATATTCTGCCAAAACTCTAGCACAACGATATGGAGGTGTAATAGTGCTTAAGGGTGCAGGTACGGTAATTGTTAGCGAAACAGGCAATGTGGTTATTATTGATGTAGGCAATGCAGGTATGGCTACTGCAGGCATGGGTGATATATTAAGTGGTATAATTGCATCTTTTTTAAGCCAAAAATTAAAATTAATTGAAGCAGCTTATGCTGGTTGTGTCGTTCATGGCGCAACAGCAGATGCAGTTTGCCATCAGCGAGGTATGCGAGGCATGTTAGCCACTGATCTATTAAAACTAATGTGGCAGTTTGTTAATCCAGAGACAGAGATCACTGAAAAATTTCAAATATGAACGCTTGTATTATTACTTTACCTAATGAAATCTCAACGTTAAATCTAGGTATGAAACTAGGTTGCGTTTGCGATAAAGTTTTAATGATGTATCTATACGGCGATTTAGGTACAGGTAAAACCACGTTTAGTCGTGGTTTTCTACGCGCATTTGGCTATAATGGGCATGTTAAAAGTCCTACTTATACACTGGTAGAATCTTACTATTTAGGTAGTATAACATTATATCATTTTGACTTATATAGGCTGAATAATATAGAAGAATTAGAATTTATAGGTATTCATGATTATTTTAATAGTAATGCATTATGTTTAGTAGAATGGCCACAATTAGGAATAGGCATATTACCTGAACCCGATTTAGTATTAACTTTGCGTTACGTCAATACAATACGAGAAGCTGAGATTTTTTCGCTATCAAAAGAGGGAAAAATAATAATAAGAAAATTTAAAAGAATTAAGGATTTGTTTTAATGTTAAGGATAAAAATTTTTCTGTTAATAATCTTATGCTCCTTCTCAAATTCTATTTTTGCTGCTATTTTATACGGTATCAATGTAGAAAATAGTGATACTTTAGCGGAAATAACTTTAAATTTTAAAGGCAAGCCGACATATTTTTTTTTCTTACGAGATCATCCTTATTGCCTAGTATTAGATATGCGCCAAAACGGCATGATTACAGGTTTGCCATATCATTTTAAGGGTAAAAATATCATCCAACGCATTCGCAACAGTCGCTTAAAAAGTAAGCAAAAAATCCGTTTAATTTTTGAACTTACTCACAAAGCAAAGACATATGTCAAAATTATACACAAAAATCATGCTTACCGAATGACATTTAAGATTCACGCTATTGAACGAATTAGACCTAATAGAAAGTTACAAAAGATCTCAAGTAACATAGAACATTTTAAATATCGTAAGATATTCTATAATAAACTAATTTCTACAAGATTTATTGACAATACATTGTATAATTTTAAAAAAAAGGTAAGAAGACATCGTAATTTAGTAATTGTAGCGATTGATGCAGGTCACGGCGGTCAGGATCCCGGTGCTTCTAGCCAAAAAGGTCTACATGAAAAAAATATAACTATTGTCATTGCACGCAAATTGAAAGCGTTGATGGATCGAGATAATATATTTAAGGGAATATTAACGCGCAATGGTGACTATTTTATTTCAGTCAAGGGTAGATCTGAGATAGCACGTAAATCACACGCTAATTTTCTTATTTCAATCCATGTCGATTCTGCACATAATCATTCAGTAACAGGAGCATCAGTGTGGGTACTATCAAATCGTCGTGCTAAAATTGAAATGGCCCATTTGTTAGCAAAAAAAGAAAAGCAATTAAAGTTATTGGGTGGTCTAGGTGCTTTGTTAATAAATAGACAAATTGATCAATATCTTAGCCAGACTATACTCGATTTACAATTTGATTATTCAAAACGGGTCGGTTACGAAGTTGCTTTAAAGGTTTTACAGCAATTAAATTATGTTACATCGTTGCATAAACGTTTACCACAACATGCAAGTCTTGGAATATTACGTTCACCCGATATTCCTTCTTTACTTGTTGAAATAGGTTTTATTAGTAACAGCAGAGAAGCAAGATTAATTAATACTAAGATATATCAGAAAAAAATTGCACAGTCTATTTATAAAGGATTACGTAATTACTTTTTAGTACATTCTATACAATCAATGATTGATAATCCATATTCGTCATTAAACAGCGTATAATTGGTTCATTTTTTTAAGCATGGTATTTAGTAATTTTAAAATCTAAATAAATCACGAATGAATTATATTTCAACAATAATGCAAAAGATATTGTGAAAGATAGTATAGTACTTTAGAATTTTAAATTGTTTTAAGTATATCTTAATAAAAGCAGCAAATAGCAGACATAACTGGATAGAAAATACTAAAAAAGTAAAGAGAATTATTCTTCTAAATTTATGATCGAAATATGTAAAAGGATCATGATGTTACCGATAAAAATCTTATCACCTCAACTAATTAGCCAAATTTCTGCAGGCGAAGTAGTAGATCGTCCAGCATCAGTTGTGAAAGAGTTATTGGAAAATAGTTTAGATGCAGGTGCTACGCGAATTAACATTGAGATTGAAAAAGGTGGCACTAAACTGATTTATATTCGCGATAATGGTTGTGGTATACCGAAATCTGAACTTGCAATGGCGTTAGAGCGATATGCAACAAGCAAAATATCATCATTAGAAGATCTAGAAAATATTATTAGTTTTGGGTTTCGTGGTGAAGCACTTGCCGCTATTAGTGCGGTTTCAAGATTAACTCTTACCTCACGTACATCCGAGCAAGATGAAGGATGGCAAAGTTATATAGAAGGCAATGCAACAAAAATAATGTTAAAACCGGTAGCGCATCCGATTGGCACCTCTTTGAAAATTTTTGATTTGTTTTATAATACGCCAGCAAGGCGTAAATTTATGCGTACTGATAAGACGGAATTTATGCATATAGATGCAGTGATTCGTCATATTGCGTTAGCTCGTTTCGACGTAACGATATCATTATCGCATAATGGAAAATTAATGCGTCAGTACCACTCTGTCAGTGAAACAGTACATTTTAAAAAACGACTCCGCACAGTTTGCGGTATCAATTTTGTAAGACATGCACTGCGTATTGATAGGGGATATAATTCGTTATCATTAAATGGTTGGTTAGCTAATTGGAATACTTTGTATAAATTCATGAATTTAAAATATTGCTATGTTAATGGACGCATGATTAATGATCATGTTATTAATCACGCAATTAAACAAGCATATCAAACATGCTTTGGCGATAATCGTCAAGCGTCATATGTGTTATACTTAAATTTAGAACCAAATCAAATTGATGTCAATGTACATCCTGCTAAACGCGAAATTCGTTTTTATCAAACACGTTTTGTACACGATTTTATCTATCAAGCTATAGTGAAAACACTACAAAGTACAATTGCCACACACTCACCTATCATATACTCTAACAATCAAAAATTAACCTGCCAACCCATAAATCATCCATTAGATATTAAAAATAATGATTGTACTCAATCATTATCTTCTCGTATTTTAGATAGTAGCACAGAAGTAAGCGATCAAGTTTTTAACATTAAAGTTCATCAGCAAAAATTAAATAAAATATTATTATTACCATCTATGCATCTTAAAAAAGATGAAAAAATACCAGAAATATGCTATATACCAAATTTCGGTCGTTTATTAAGTATTGTACAAAAACGTTATGCGTTATTAGAACAAAATGAAATTTTTCAACTACTCTCTCTAGCTACTGCTGCATGTTTATTACAACAGACTCAGTTTCAAATTAAAGGAGTAAAAATAGAAGTATATTATTTACTTATACCTATAACATCAGAAATCACAATCAAGCAACAAGCTATTATAGATATATATACGGAGCTTTTAAGCCTTACGGGTATTAATGTAAAGAAAGAAGATCGCTATATAACTCTTTTTTCTGTTCCTTTCCCTTTACAAAAACAAAACTTACAATTTTTTATTCCAGCTTTGTTGGATTATCTTGAAGAGCAGAAAAATATTTCTATATCCTCTCTGATTGAATGGTTAGCGAATTATGTCAATTTTAAAGATATTCAATGGAATCAATATGAAGCAATTTTATTATTAGAAGAACTATCCTATCTTCGTCCAGAATTACTCATATCACACTCTTCAAATACTTCATGTCTAGTAAAAACAATTGATATTGAAAAAGCAATTAAAGCATTACAAAATGAGTAAAATAAATCATATTTACCTACAGAAAGCAATTTTTTTGATGGGACCAACAGCTTCTGGAAAAACATCACTTGCAATTTCGTTGCATCAAAAACTACCAATAGAGATTATCAATGTTGATTCTGCTTTGATTTATCGTGACATGAATATTGGTACTTCAAAACCATCGCTACAAACACTAAAACTTGTTCCTCACCACCTGTTGGATATTCGTGATCCAGCAGAAATTTATTCTGCTGCAGAATTTCGTCGTGATGCCTTAGCAATAATGGAAAATATTATTCAAAAAGGTAAAATTCCATTATTAGTCGGAGGAACAATGTTCTATTTTAAAGTTTTGCTTGAAGGATTATCTCCACTACCTGCAGCTAATTATCAAATACGTCAGAAAATAGAGAGAATCGCGGCAAAAAAAACATGGTCATATTTGTACCATGAACTATGTAATATTGACCCTCTTACTGCCAATCGTCTTCATCCAAATGATACACAAAGAATTTCCCGGGCGCTGGAAATTTTTTTTGTATCTGGTAAAACTTTAACAGAATTAAAAAAAAACAATATAAAAAAAATACCTTATAAAATATATCAGTTCGCAATTACTCCAGAAAATCGTAAAATATTGCATCAACGTATCGCTCTGCGCTACCATCAAATGTTAGCATCAAATTTTGAAGAGGAAGTTTATAGTTTATTTAAAAGGGGTGATCTACATATTAATATGCCCTCTATTCGATGTGTAGGTTATCGCCAGATGTGGTCCTATTTATCTGGAGAAATTAATCATGATGAAATGACTTATCGTGGAATTTATGCTACTCAACAACTCGCTAAACGTCAAATGACTTGGTTACGCAATTGGCCTAATTTGAATTGGTTAAGCAGTGAAAATATACATTTAGCATGTGATGCAGTGCTACGTGTATTGAATGAAAAGAATGCGTAATTATATCAAATTGATATATATCGATATATTTAATTTAATTCGGTTGTCTGAACTACAATTCTTCTTAAAATAATTAAACAATATACATAATTTAAGGACAAGATGAATGGCTAAGGGGCAATTATTACAAGAACCGTTTTTAAACGCATTACGTCGCGAACGTGTGCCAGTTTCGATTTATTTAGTAAATGGGATTAAACTTCAGGGACAAGTGGAATCGTTTGATAAATTTGTAATCTTATTGAGAAACACAGTTAGTCAAATCGTTTATAAACACGCTATTTCTACAGTAGTTCCTTTGCGTCCCGTATCGCATCATAGCAATTATACAAGCGGATATAGTAATTATCAATATCGCACTATTATAGACAGTTAAAATATTTATGGTTAATAACAATGGATTAAAAATAACTGATGAGATCATATATACTTTGGGTACGTTACTAAAGTTAATTAAATTAAGAGTGGAAAAAAGCATGATAGTTTATTTTTGTTTTTTTTAATATTTTGAAGAGAGGTTATTGCTTGTTTAACCATTTTAATGCGGGTGAACAGACCATACTAGTACATATATGGTTTTCACAAAGTAAAACACCAGAAGATTTAGAGGAGTTTAAAACTCTTGCTGCTTCTGCATGTTTACCAAGCTCTCTCGTAATTACTGGTCGTCGAAAAGCACCGCATCCTAAATATTTTGTTGGTGAAGGAAAAGCTTTAGAAATTGCTGATGCAGTAAAAATGCAAAAAGTATCTGTTGTATTGTTTAATCATGCTTTAACAGCTACTCAAGAACGTAATCTTGAAAGGTTGTGTTCTTGTCGTATTATGGATAGAACTGGTTTAATTCTCTACATTTTTGCTCAGCGTGCACGTAGCAATGAAGGTAAATTACAAGTTGAACTAGCTCAATTAACATATTTTATGAGTAGATTAGTGCGAGGATGGACGCATCTTGAACGTCAAAAAGGTGGTATTGGTTTACGAGGAGGACCTGGTGAAACACAAATAGAAATAGATCGTCGTTTACTCCGTAATCGCATGGATCATATTCTACGTCGTCTTGAACGTGTAGAAAAACAACGAACACAAAGCAGACAAGTACGTAATAAAGCAGATGTGCCAACATTGTCGCTAGTAGGCTACACCAATTCTGGAAAATCCAGCTTATTCAATGCACTAACATCTGATAATGTTTACACAGCTGATCAATTATTTGCTACACTTGATCCTATGCTACATCGTCTAGATGTGGCAAATGTAGGCAAAGTAGTAATAGCAGATACAGTTGGTTTTATTCGGGATCTTCCCCTTGAATTAATTGTAGCATTTAAGGCTACATTAAAAGAGATCAGTCAATCAATGTTATTATTACATATTGTCGATTCGGTTGATCCACGTCTGAATGACAAGATTCAGCAAGTTAATAAAATTTTGGCAGAGATTAAAGCTGACAAGATTCCCATGCTCTTAATTATGAACAAAATCGATCTCTTCAAAAACTGTGAAGCACGTATCGATCGTGATGAAAGAAATAAACCCATTTGTGTATGGCTTTCTGCTCGTACAGGTATAGGTCTTCCATTGTTATTTCAGGCGTTGTCTGAACATTTAGTTTCTGAAAAAACTAAATACAATTTATGTTTACCACCACAATTAGGTTATTTGCGTAGTTATTTTTATGCATTGCAAGCAATTGATACAGAATGGGTTAAAGAAGATGGTAGCATGATTTTACAAATACGTATACCGGTTGTCGAATGGTTACGCCTTTGTAAACAAGAACCGTTATTAAATAGTTATCTGATTTAATAAATCACTATTGATTAATAAATTAATATTCATTTATATAACATAAAGATACGATAAAATAAAAAACGGAGTAAGGCAATGTTTTGGAATCAGCCTGGAAATAATATATATCATCGCGACCCATGGGGAAGTAATAATAATCCAGGCGGAAACTCTGGGGGAAAAAATAATCAGGGACCTCGTAATCAAACTCTACCAGATCTAGATGATATTTTCCGTAAGTTAGGAAAAAAAATTTGCGGTCTAGGAATCAGCAAAAATAATAAAAATCAATATGATACTAAAAATAGTAGCAAATTAATATGTATTGTTATTATAACAGTAGTCGTTACATGGATAATGAGTGGTTTCTATACGATTAGAGAGGCAGAACGTGGTGTTGTAACACGTGTTGGAAAATTTAGTTATTTGGTGGAACCTGGTCTAAATTGGAAACCAACTTTTATTGATCTAGTTCATACAGTGAATGTAGAAGCAGTACGTGAACTAGTAGCTTCAGGTGTAATGTTAACATCAGATGAAAATGTAGTGAGAGTAGAAATGAACGTTCAGTATCGTGTGGTTAACCCCGAACGTTATTTATACTCCGTAACTAATGCAGACAATAGTTTACGTCAAGCTACAGATAGTGTACTTCGGAGCGTCATTGGTCGTTCTACAATGGATCGTATTTTAACTGAAGGTCGTACTATAGTACGAAGTGAAACTCAACGTGAGATTGACGAAATTATTCGCCCTTACGATATGGGAATTATATTACTTGATGTTAATTTTCAGGCTGCACGTCCGCCAGAAGAGGTAAAAGCCGCTTTTGATGATGCAATTGCTGCTCGTGAAAATAGAGAACAATATATACGAGAAGCAGAAGCTTATGCAAATGAAGTACAGCCGCGCGCCAATGGTCAAGCACAACGTATTCTTGCAGAAGCTCTTGCTTATAAAGAACGTACAGTATTAGAAGCACAGGGCGAAATAGCACATTTTAACCGCATACTTCCAGAATATAAAGCGGCTCCTTTAATTACGAAAAAACGTCTCTATATCGAAAGTATGGAACGTATACTTCATCTTTCACGAAAAGTGTTGATTGATAACAGTGCAAATCATGTTACATTATTACGGCTCGATCAGTTATTCAATGAAAATAAAAAGATTAATAATAAAAAAACGCGGAACAATATTAACGTGATTAAACAATCTCCATTATCATCTTTAGAACACAATACAAAACGGCAAGAAACTACATCGTACAATGCGAATGATATTATGAATAAACGTCGCATTAATGCCTTGCGTCACGACATATCACGTGAGCCAAGGAAATAATTGATGCGTAACTTAATGATTAGCATTATTCTTTTTCCATTAATAATATTATATTTCTCCTTGTTTATAGTCGAGGAAGGTCAACGAGGTATTGTGCTGCGTTTTGGTAAAGTGCTACGTAATAATCACAATCAATCTGAGGTTTATGCACCAGGTCTTCACTTTAAAATCCCATTCGTTGAAACAGTAAAATCGTTAGATGCTCGTATTCAATCTATGGATAACCAAGCTGATCGTTTCGTAACTAAAGAGAAAAAAGATTTAATTATAGATTCTTATATTACATGGCGTATTAGTGATTTTAGTCGTTATTATTTGACAACTGGCGGTGATGATATTACTCAAGCTGAAATGCTATTAAAGCGCAAGTTTAGCGATCGTTTGCGTTCTGAAATGGGACGTTTAAATGTCAAAGATATTGTAATCGACGCTAGTGGAAGATTAGCAAATAACGTCAAAGATGCTTTGAACTCTGGCAGCGATGATGAACCAGAAAATCAGCCTATAAATGTATTAACTTATGAGCAAAAAATGAGTCTTACAAGTATAAACAATAGTAATGATTTTCATCCTAAATCCAACAGTATGGCTGCATTAGGTATTCAAGTAGTAGATGTACGTATAAAACATATCAATTTACCTACTGAAGTATCTGACGCCATTTATAATCGTATGCGTGCAGAGCGTGAAGCAGTAGCACGTCGACAACGCTCACAAGGAAAAGAAGAAGCGGAAAAATTACGTGCCCAGGCCGATTATCAGGTTACACGCACATTAGCAGAAGCAGAGCGCACAGCACTAATTACACGGGGTGAAGGTGATGCTAAAGCAATGAAGTTATTTGCTAATGCTTTCAAGCAAGACATAGATTTCTATGTTTTTATTCGTAGTTTACGTGCTTATGAGCAAAGTTTTTCTTGTTATCAAGATGTGCTGATTCTAAATCCAACAAGTGATTTTTTTCGTTATATGAAACCACCTTTATAAAATTAATACTATCTATTCGAATTTCTTTTAATATCGATATACTACAAAACCATATCTTATTTTTTATTGAAAATAAATGTTATTTTAAACATTGATATTTATTAATACACTAAGAAATTTTAGGATGGTTTTGTGAACTTGTAATACAAATTTTATCCTAAAAATACTGAAATTAAAAATCTGAGATGGTAAAATCTATTTTTAAGCAATTGGTAATTTTAAGAAATGGGTACAAACGTCGTTATAGTAGGCACACAATGGGGTGATGAAGGAAAAGGGAAAATTGTTGATCTTCTAACAGAACGTGTGAAGTACGTTGTGCGTTACCAAGGTGGTCATAATGCAGGTCATACACTTGTTATAAATGGCAAACAAACTATTCTTCATTTAATTCCATCAGGTATACTACGCAAAAATGTTATTAGTATCATTGGAAATGGTGTAGTGCTATCTCCTGAAGCGCTCATGAACGAAATTAAAAATTTAGAAAAAAGTAATATACCAGTACGCGAACGTTTAGTCATTTCTAAGGCTTGTCCGCTAGTTTTACAATACCATGTTGCAATGGATTTAGCTCGCGAGAAAGCTCGTGGAAATAGAGCTATCGGTACTACTGGTCGAGGGATTGGTCCAGCTTATGAAGATAAAGTTGCGCGTCGTGGTCTTCGGATAATTGATCTTTTTAATAAAAAAATTTTTGCGATTAAACTTAAAGAACTAATTGATTTTTATAACTTTCAATTAGTTCATTATTATAAAGAAGACGCAGTTGATTATAACAAAGTTTTAAACAGTGTTTTAGAAGTTATAGATATACTTATTAGCATGGCGGTAGATGTAAGTGAATTACTTGATCGAGCTCAAAAACGAGGTGAATTAACCATTTTTGAAGGTGCGCAAGGTACGTTACTCGATATTGATCACGGCACCTATCCGTATGTAACTTCTTCTAATACCACTTCCGGTGGTGTTACAATGGGATGTGGTATTGGTCCACGTTATATCAATTATATACTAGGCATTGTAAAAGCTTATTCTACTCGTGTAGGTTCTGGTCCATTTCCAACAGAATTATTTGATGAGATAGGTGAGTGGTTGTGTGTAAAAGGTAAAGAATTTGGTGCAACTACTGGTCGTCGTCGACGAACTGGTTGGCTAGATGGAGTTATTTTACGACATTCAGTGAAAATCAATTCACTTTCTGGTTTCTGTATTACTAAACTAGATGTATTAGATGGCCTAAAAGAAATTAAAATTTGTATAGCTTATAAAATGTTAGATGGTCGTGAAGTAACTACCACGTTAATGTCTAGTGAAGAATGGGAACATGTTAATCCAATTTATGAAATAATGCCTGGATGGCAAGAAAGTACTCTTGGTGTAAAGACTTTAGATGGCTTGCCTGCCGCTGCCCGTAATTATATAAATAGACTAGAAGAGATAACGGGTGTCCCAGTTGATATCATTTCTACTGGTCCAGATCGGAGTGAAACTGTGATTCTTCGTGATCCCTTTAATATATAATATTTCTTGGCCGGATTTTTGCGTCCGGCTTATATTTATTTGATCTACTTGTTACTCTAAGTGAACTAATTTGAATTTTAACGTTTTATAAAGAAGCTAACTCATGAAAAAAAGAGTTTTCAAATAATTATTTGAGAATATATTAAAATTTTAACCATTTAAATATTATAATTTAATAATCTAAAGATATAGATATATCTGCTAGATATAAAATTTAGCCAATCGTGTTCGCATCAATTTCTAACTTTTGCATTTAATTAACAAAATAACGCATTACTAAAGTTAAGAATAGAATATACGTATATCATGATGATACAGTTAAAATCCATTAACTAAGCCAACGGAATTTGTTTAGGCATAGGTTTAAAAAAGTTGTGATTAGTAAGTCGTGTGAGATAATAGAATTATTGTAACTAGTAAATTTTATAAGATATACAATCACGCTAACTCAGTATTTAGTGTGTGTATAAAAAAATATATAGTTGAATTATTTCTCGAAAATTATGTAACTATAAATTGGCCGATTTGGTGAAAATAGTGACTTGCTATACTATGTTATTGTCTAAACCACCGGTGGGAATTGAAATTAAATAACATCGGAAAAATATTATGTCAAAAGATCCTTTTGAGGATAGAGAAATTAAAAAATCCCATCATCCTATTCCAAGTCGGGAATTTATTTTAGCGTTGTTAGAAAAACGCAAAAAATCAGCTACTCGTGATGAAATTGCAAAAGAATTAAATATTACTACTAAAGAACGAGAAACACTCCGACGTTATTTACGTGCTATGGAACGTGATGGACTCTTAGTCTTTACTCGTCCTCAGCGCTATTTTTTACCAGAACACCCTGATCTAATACGTGGTAAGGTTATAGGTCATCGTGATGGTTATGGTTTTTTGCGTGTTGAGGGAGATAAAGATGATTTCTATTTATCTAATAAGCAAATGAAATTTTGTTTACATGGAGATTTTATTCTTGCACAAATTATTAGCACAGATAGCAAAGCTCGTCGTGAAGTAAGAGTAATACGTATTTTAGAACCACGTAATAGCTATATTGTAGGACGTTATTGTACTAATTCCGGTACTAGTTTTGTAGTACCAGACGATAATAGATTGAATTTTGATGTTCTTATTGCACAACAAACAAACACAGATAGTTTAAAGACAGGTTTAATAGTAGTAGTAAAAATCATGCAACGTCCAACTTATCGTACAAAAGCAATAGGTGAAATTACTGAGGTGTTAGGTGACAGTAGCAATATGGGAACTAATTTGATCGTAGATATGGCACTACGTACTTATGAAATTCCATACACTTGGTCAGAGAAAGTAAAAAAAGAGGTAGATAACTTTAAGCTGAATGACGATATACCGGAATGCGAAAAAAAAGATCGTATTGATCTTCGTCATTTACCGTTTGTTACAATTGATGGAGAAGATGCGCGTGACTTAGATGATGCAGTGTATTGTGAAAAGAAATCTGATGGTACTTGGAAATTGTGGGTTGCAATTGCCGATGTGAGTTATTATGTGCGTCCTGGTAGCATGCTTGACAATGAAGCATATAAGCGAGGTACTTCTGTTTATTTTCCGTCTTGTGTAGTTCCAATGTTGCCCGAAGTGCTTTCTAATAACCTTTGTTCTCTTAATTATCATATGGATCGATTATGTATGATATGTGAAATGAATATATCGGCTAAAGGAAAGCTGATTGATTATAAGCATTATGAAGCAGTTATAAAGTCATATGCTTGTCTTACTTATAATAAAGTTTTTAGTATTCTAAAAGGTGATTCAGCATTACGTTCTCGCTATAAGGAATTGGTAAAACATCTTGAAGAACTTTATTGCTTATATCAGACATTAGAAATAGCAAGAAAAAAACGTGGCGGTATTTCATTTAAAACAGAAGAAGCTAAGTTTATTTTTAATGCAGACAAACGTATTGAGCGTGTAGAAAGGACTATGCGTAACGATGTACATAAACTAATTGAAGAATGTATGATTCTAGCTAATATTGCATCAGCAAGTTTTGTAGAGAAAAATGAAGAGCCTACTCTCTTTCGTGATCATGATCGTCCTAGTGTTGACAGCATTAATAGTTTTCATTCTGTATTAAAAGAACTAGGATTAAGTCTTCAAGGTGGTCTCAAACCACAACCTATTGATTATGCGGATTTACTAACAAAAATTGCTGATCGTCCAGATGCGGAAATGTTGCAAACTATGCTATTACGATCAATGAAACAAGCTGTTTACGATCCTGAAAACCGAGGCCATTTCGGTTTAGCATTAACTTCATATGCGCATTTTACTTCACCAATTCGTCGTTATCCCGATTTATTACTACATCGTACTATTAAATATTTATTACTAAAAGAAAAAATTAATTTAATTGGGCAAAATACTACTCCTACAGGCGGTTATCACTACAATTTACAACAGATGTTAAAACTTGGTCAACATTGCTCAATGACCGAACGTCGGGCTGAAGAAGCAACACGTGATGCTTCAGATTGGTTAAAATGTGATTTTATGCAAAATCAAGTCGGTAATATATTTCATGGAATAATCTCTAGTGTAACTAACTTTGGTTTTTTTGTGCGTCTTAATGATTTATTTATTGATGGTTTAGTGCATATTTCTACTTTGAATAATGATTATTATAATTTCGATCAGGTTGGTCAGCGTTTAATTGGTACTTCTGGCGGTAATATTTATCGACTTGGAGATTCAGTAGAAGTAAGGTTAAATGCAGTACACATGGATGAACGTAAAATTGATTTTACGTTAATAACTACCAAAAATCTTGTACATAGAAAGTGCAAAAACATAAACAAACGTGATCAAAAAATTATTAAAAAAGTACATAGAAATTGTAAAAATTTAAATAAAAACATCTTATAAAAAGATTGAATATCATTATTAATTATCTTAAAAATTTTTAAAAAATATAAGTATTATATTTTAATTAAAATTAATTAAGGATAAAAAAATAAATATTTTTGAAAACTAATGAAAACAAATATTTTAAATTCTGATTTAAAAATGCATAAAATAATTTTTAGTATTCATTGCGTATAAATTTTATTAAAAAGACAGTCTCAATAATTTCAAAAAGTTTTTATTATTTAGAGAACATATGGCGCATATTAAAATGACTAAAGATTATCATGAAAATAGATTATTGGAGTTATTAGAATCTATAACAAATCCATTGCTGCTAATTCTTGATTGCATAACTGATCCACATAACTTAGGTGCTTGTTTACGTTGTGCTGATGCAGCAGGTGTACATGCAGTAATTGTACCGAAAGATCGTTCTGCACCAATTAATGCTACAGTGAAAAAAGTTTCTTGCGGTGCAGCTGACAATGTTCCATTTATTCGTGTAACTAACTTAGCACGTACTATGCGTTTGCTTTTAGCACATAATATTTGGATTATAGGCACTACTGAAAAAGCCTCTAGTACTCTTTATCAGAGTAAATTAATCGGTTCTATAGCTCTAGTGATCGGTTCAGAAAGTAAAGGAATACGCCGTTTAACTCGAGAACATTGTAACCAACTTATCAGCATACCTATGTTAGGTAAAGTGTCCTGTTTGAATGTATCAGTTGCTACTGGAATTTGTTTATTCGAAGCTATTCGTCAACGTAATACTTAAGTTTTCTATTTAAGAATAAAAATATAATTATGTATGCACATATAGCTTATTAGTATCAGAATTAAATTCTGAATTATTTTTAATATATGGAGTATGTACATCAATTAACTATATTGATAACTATTCTTATAGTTATTTTGACATTGATACAATATACTCTAAAACTAGAAAATAACTATTATCATGGTATAAATTGTTTAGTAATGAGGTTATTATATTTAATTTATATTAAATTTTATATTTAAAAAGATAAGATTAAATGAGATAATTATTCTCTATAATTTATTTTTTATTATAAATTACACTATAATATGATATAATCACAGTATATTATACTGTAATTTATTTAAAATTAGGCGATAATATTGATGTTTTTCAAATTTGTTTGAAAATTCATATCGGAATAAATATATAATTTGATTTATATTAAAATCATAGGCATAATAAAATTTAATTTTAGACTATTCTTGCAGAATAAATATGTCCTAACATGGAATATTTATGATATTTTTTTTTTAAAGTTCCTTGCTTCCGCTAGTTAAGGTTAATCTTTAACAGAGTAAGCTGCGTAATCCATAAGGAGCACTTAATTTTATGCGTCATTATGAAATTGTATTGATGGTTCATCCCGATCAGAGTGAACAAGTATCAGGTATGATTGAACGTTATAGTAATGCTATTGCCGATACGAAAGGAAAAATTCATCGAATAGAAGATTGGGGTCGACGTCAGCTAGCGTATCCAATCAAAAAACTGCATAAAGCACATTATATTTTAATGAATATAGAAGTATCTCAGAAAATGATTGATGAATTAGAAACTAATTTTCGTTTCAATGATGCTATTATTCGTAGTATAATTATACATGTTAAACATGCGATAACTAATGCTTCTCCGATAGGTAATAAATCAAAAGATGAACGCCGTGAACGTCAGGAAGAGTTTACAACCCACTTCGTTGTGGATGAATTAAATTATAGAGATTCTAAATAGTAGTTAGAATATTCATGTAAAAAAATTATCTTAGTTTGTCTGGTGGAATGTATAAAATTACTATACGAAATATTAGTCAATTAAGAATTCTCCAGCATCATTTTATGTTAGAAAATCATTGAACAAAAAAACTCGTTGTTATAAAAAACTTAGTATAATATTTAATTATTAGCGTTACTATTTTCAAACGACTACTCAAAGTATGTAGTGAAGTTGAAAACTTAACTAGTTCGGGATTTTAATATTTTTGATCAAATACATACAAGTTTTTTAGAATTATAATATATACTGAGCCGGGTTAATTAATAAATTCAGGAGATTATTTGAATGGCACGTTATTTCCGTCGGCGTAAATTTTGTCGTTTTACTGCTGAAGGTGTAAAAGAAATTGATTATAAAGATATTGTAACATTGAAAAATTATATCACTGAGAGTGGAAAGATTGTACCTAGCCGTATTACTGGCACTAGTGCGAAATATCAACGTCAGTTAGCTCTTGCTATAAAACGTGCTCGCTACTTATCTTTGTTACCGTATACCGATCGTCATCAATAGTGATAATAATGCTTACAACGATTTTAAAGGATTAAGTATGGAAATTATTCTGCTCAGTATAGTATCAAAATTAGGTAATGTGGGAGATCGCGTAAAGGTTAAGGCAGGTTATGCACGTAATTTTTTAGTTCCAAAAGGTAAAGCCATTCCTGCTACTAAAAATAATGTTGCATTATTTGAAGCTCGCAAACTTGAATTAAAAGCAAAATTAGCTAAAGTTTTAGCTAATGCAAGAGAACGTGCAGAAAAAATCAACGCATTGCATACTATTACTATTAGTGCTAAAGCAGGTAATGAAGGTAAACTTTTTGGTTCTATTGGTTCACGCGATATTGCTAATACTCTTATTGGACAAGGTATTAATATAGCTAAAAACGAAATTCGTTTACCAAATGGTGTCTTACGTATGATCGGTAAACACGAAATTAGTTTTCATTTACAACATGATGTATTGGCTAAATTAATCGTGAATATTGTACCAGAATAACTATTATTCTTAATATAATATCGTGATTCTTTTACTTTTGATTAGATGGAATAATTATTTTTTATAACATTTGCTATGCAAATAAAATAACTGTTTAAAACATTAGCAACATTGCACATGCTAAACACATATAATAAAATTACAGTTTCATTTATTTTATAGAGATTTTTAAAATATTATTGTTAATAATTTTCAATTACATTTTTATGCATTTAGTTGCAAAATAAATTGTGCAAATCGATATATGGATCTATTACATCTACTTGTAATACATATTGTATTTTTATTAGTTCATATTTTATACAGTTATATATATCGTATAAATCTTTTATCTAACATGATTAGAATAGTAGAATTCATATTAAATTAACTATCATCTTAAAAAATTACATTAACAATTTCGCTATTGCAGTCTAACAGGCAAACGTATTAAAATACGGAGGATATTCAAGATGTTAAATAAAATTTGCCAGTTATCATATGATGCAGGCGATATTATAATGCGAATATATAAAGATAACCAATTTTTTAGTATATCTCAAAAAGTTGATCATTCACCCGTTACCTTAGCAGACATAGAAGCACATAAAGTAATTACGAAAGGTCTTAAAAAAATATCTCCAGAAATACCTATACTATCCGAAGAAGATCCACCATTTTGGGAACAGCGTCGATATTGGAAGACATACTGGCTTGTGGATCCGCTTGATGGAACAAAAGAATTTATTAAGCGAAATGGAGAATTTACTGTTAATATTGCTCTTATCGAAGAAGGTAAACCAGTATTAGGTGTAATTCATGCGCCTGCATTAGGTGTTACCTATATGGGTAATGTAGATAAAGCTTGGAAACAACAAGACGGTCATAAAACACAAATTCAAGTTCGAGAAGCAAGACCTCCATTAGTTGTGATAAGCCGTTCACATGCAGATGTCGATACAGAGCTTAAGGATTACTTAAAACGGTTAGGTACACATCAAACTATAGCGCTTGGTTCATCATTGAAATTTTGTTTTGTAGCAGAAGGTAAAGCACAGCTTTATCCACGTTTTGGATCTACAAATATTTGGGATACTGGTGCAGGACATGCAATAGCTGTTGCTGCAGGTGCACATGTATATGATTGGCAAGGTAAAACATTAGATTATACACCGAAAAAGTCATTTTTGAATTTAGGTTTTCGTGTTTCGTTATTTTAAATACAAATATTTATCCATTTAACTTTGTTATTTTTATTGTTTTTTACGATATTAAAAAAATTGATTTTTTAATATCGTAAAAAACTTAGTTAAATATAAGATTAATAAATCTTTCATATAAGGTAATATAATTATTAATTTAAGAGAACAAAGAAATAAAGGATATTAATTAGTAAAAATTAAAAAATTTTTACTAATTAATATCTAATAACTGCTTTTATGTATAAACTATATAAGTTTATGAGAATACCTATTATAATTATTTTATAGTTTGTATTTAATGTTACAATTTTATAAAAATAATGCTACATAAGAGGAAAAAATTTTTTGTTTAATTAGTAATAAATAAAATTGATCATTATTTATAACATATTATTTTAAACAACATCATTATATATGCTTTAAATATATTCTTAAATAAAAAATCTTTTTTGATTTTTATCAACACTAAATGATGAGAATACTTATTTTAATTGTATATATTTATTATTTAAATAATCAAAATTAATAATATTCTACACTCTCATATTGCTAAAATAGCATTGAATATTATTTATTAACTGATTTATATTCTGTAATAAATAGAGTAATAATGCTATTACATATCAATTTAATTAATATAATTGGTTATGCTTAAAAAATATTATCTTTAGTTTTTTATGCACGTTAGATCATATATATATCGAATATATCTAAAAAGATACGACAGAAATCAAAATGTAATCCCTTATATATAGCAATAGAGGGACATATTATGATTAATATACTACAACGAATTTATATTTGTTTTTTAAGTTTTCTATTACTTGTTATTCCTCTTGTTACAAAGGGCTCAACAATTAATATACAAATACAAGGTGTAAGTGAAGATTTACAAAAAAAAATTAAAGAATGCTTATCTAATGTTTCTGTTAAAGAAATAAAGAACAATAGTCGTTTTCAGAATCATATTTTAAATATAATTAAGACAGGACTACGTGTAGTAGGTTATTATGAACCAAAAATTAAATTGAAATATTATTTCAATTTAGAACATAAAGATTCTTTAATGCTAGTGATTCACATTATTTCTGGTCAACCCATAAGGATTGCTGGAAGTAAGATTATCATAAAAGGCGAAGCAAGTACAAATTTTGACTATCAAATGTTAGTAAAAAAGAGCAGACCTAAAATTGGCAGTAATCTTAATCATATTGATTACGAAACATTTAAACATAATCTTTACATTCTATCGCAACGTAATGGTTATTTTGATGGTTATTTTAAAAAGAACCGATTATGTGTATTTGTTAAAGAGCATAAAGCCTTTTGGGATATTGATTACGATAGCGGATCACGCTATAATTTTGGCTATGTGAATTTTAAAGGTTCACAAATTAAAGAAATGTATTTAAAAAATTTAATGCCATTCAAAAGAGGTGATCCGTACAGATCACAAATCTTAGCAGAGATAAACCATCGACTTTCTTTAACTGATTGGTTTAATTCTATAATTATAGAACCAAAATTTGACAAAAATTCTCAGACGAAAATACTATCTTTAAATGCTTTTGTATCACCGCGTCTTAAAAATATCATCGAAATAGGTATTGGTTATTCTACAGATACTGGGTTATACCTAAAAGGTACATGGAAAAAACCGTGGGTAAATAACAATGGTCATTGTCTTACTTATAGTATCTATAGGTGCTTGTTAGGAACAACAATTAATCTTCATTATAAAGTACCGCTTTTAAAAAATCCAATAGAACAATACTACGACTTTTCTAGCACTGTAAAATATACTATTTTTAATATAATGAGGTCAGATAGCAAAATATTAGCTGTATCACGTTGTTGGTATAATCCAATTGGTTGGAAAAAATCAATAAATCTACGATGGAGTGTAGATAGTTTTATTGAAGATAATATTTATAGGAGTACTATGCTACTCTGTCCTATTTTTAGTTTAAATCATGCTTTTTCTTGCTGTGGATTAATGCCTCAATGGGGACATTCACAAATTTATTGGATGGAAATATCTAATACTTCTTGGGGTTCAGATGTCGATTTTTTGATTTTACAAGCACAAAACGTATGGATTCGTACACTTAACGAAAAAAATCGATTTTTAATACGAACACATTTAGGTTGGATTAAAACTAAGCATTTTAACAAAGTTCCACCGAATTTACGTTTCTTTATTGGAAGTGATCATAGTATTCGTGGATATAAATGTAAAAGTATTGCACAAAATGCCACAGAGAAATTGATAGGTGCATCAAAAATTATCACTAATTCCTTAGAATATCAATATAATTTTACTAATAAATGCTGGAGTGCAATATTTATTGATGCTGGTGAAGTAGTAAACGATATCATGCAAAGTAATGTCAAAATTGGTATAGGTTTGGGTGTACGATGGTTATCGCCATTAGGGACAATGAAATTTGATATTTCAAGTCCATTAACCAATGTAAAAAAACATGATTTTCAATTTTATATAGCACTTGGACCTGAGTTATGATGCTTTATAAAAAAGTCCTCATTATTATTAGCATCTTTGTATTATTATTAATTTTTTGTATTTTTTTCTTAATTAGTACTACTTATGGTTTAAATTTTTTATTAAAAAACATAGAAAATTGTAATGTAGGTTTTTCAGTTCAGCAAATTAAGGGTAAGTTATCTGATTTTACGCTTCACGGCATTCAATATAATACTCCAGGTATCACTTTTTATGCAGATCGTCTACATGTAACTCTTAGCTTTAGTCGTTTATTATATAACTCATCACTATGTATTAGTGATATATCAATTCACAACGTAAAGGTAGCAGTTGATGCAAAAAAAATTATTAATGTTTATGATAATAATCAACTAAAAAAAGATAGGAATAATAATAAAAAGATAAACATATGCTACCCTATTACCTTGAATCACTTGAAATTACACAATTTAAATCTTGAATTTGATAATAAACAGCTATATGTTTTTGATTTAAGCACAAATATAAATTTTCAAAATCATACAGTAAAAATATCACGCACCTATCTTAAAAACTGTTTTATTTTTTTTCCAAAAAAAAATAAATTTTTAAATAGAAAACAAATAGATTTACAATCAAATAAAAAATTATTCACAAAAAAATTACACGCAATATTATCTAAGCTTTTTTTTTCAAAATTACCCTATTTTAAATTACCTTTAGATATTACTGTTGAAGAAATATTAGCTGAAAAAATATTTCTTACGTCAGATACTAAAGTATCAATTATACAATTACTATTACAGGCTCAAATTATAAATGATCATCTACGTATTCAAAAATTGAATATTTTTTGTCCGCAAATACAAGTAAAAGCTCATGGAGATGCTATGCTTGCTAATAATTGGCCAGTAAATTTAACTTTAAATGCTAAATTAAATGTTGATTCTGTTAAGCAACAAAACATTCAATTTAATATTTATGGTTCAATATATAATATTTTAAAAATAAATATAAATTTATTAGGTCCATTTCAAGCAAAACTTGTTATTCAAGCACAACCTTCTGTAAAGGGTTTTCCATTATCAGTAAATGTTAGAAGTAACATGATACGCTGGCCTTTAACTGGTCATCTAGAATATCAGATAAATAATTTTAATTATCAGTTCAAAGGAAAATTAACCAATTATTCAATGTCATTATCTAGTATTGTACGAGGAAAAGGAGTGCCAATAGCTCACATATTAGCATACGGTTCAGGGAATTTACAGAAATGTCAATTTGATAAACTATATATTACCATGCTACAAGGAAAAATTAGTTTAAGAGTATTTGCGGAATGGGAGACAATGTTAAAATGGCGTAGCGAACTAATATTATCTAACATTAATATTTCCACACAATTCCCAAATTTTCCAATAAAACAGCTTCAAGGTAAAATTTTGACATATGGTAGCTGGAATGGCAGAAATCGTTGGAAATTTAATATGCCATTATTAGCTCTGAAAGGTCGATTGTATCAGAAAGTTTTTAATTTTTATGCATTGTTAAAAGGCAATTATTTAAATCAATGGAAAACTAACGTTCACTTAACTTTAAACCAAAATTATTTAGACATAAAAGGAGAACTAAAAAAGATAATTAATCTTAATGTAAATATCAATGCGCAAAAACTTGATAAATCCTTACCAGGTTTCAGTGGGGTTGTGCAAGGAATTATAAAAGTACATGGTACTTGGAAAACTCCTAAATTACTGACCTATTTTACTGCGGCTAATTTTCGTTGGAAACATATGAAAATAAAACGATTAGCGCTAAAAGGATATATAAAATCTAATTCGCAGCATGAACAACTTGTTGGTAAAGTACAACTATATATACACAAATTAGAACAAAAGAATTTCAAGCTCAATCTATTAACACTTAATGCTGGTGGTAATGAAGATAAACATCGAGTCAAACTTAATGTTAAAGGTACTCCAATTTCCTTGCAGTTATCTGTGAATGGTAATTTTGATCGAAAAACAACGAATTGGAGAGGGGAAATAAACAATACATATTTTCACACGCCCATCGGTACATGGCATTTAACACAGTCGATGCTAATTAACTACTTTAATAAACAGCACAGTACTAGTATTGGATCGCATTGTTGGAAAAACCTCAATGCGACGGTGTGTATACCAGAAAAAAGCGAAATAGGTGCAAATGGACATTCACGCTTAATTTTGAAAAATTTCAATTTAACTACAATAAAATCTCTATGCTATGATGGTATCAAATTGCATGGATTATTAAGTGGAAATGCAAGTATTTATTGGACTATAAATGATATAATGCCAACTATTATTTTTTCGTTGCAAGGGAGCAATATAAGAATTTATAAAAATGTTATAGGAAATAAAGATAATAATAAATTACCTATTGTCTCTTTTAAAAAAATAAATTTTAAAGCAATGTTAAATAATAATTACCTTAGCATGAATTGGTTTTTGCGTATGGTTAATAATGGTGAACTAAAAGGTGAAGTAAAAATAAGTGACCTCAAGGAACATCGTTATCTTTCAGGGATTGTTAATATTAACAATATCGATATAGCCAGCATTAGTAAACTAATTATTCGACTCGAAAACGTTAAAAGTAATATTAGTGGTCAATTAAATCTAAAAGGTGATTTTAAACATCCCAAATTATTTGGTAAATTGAGTTTAAGTCATACATTTACAAGTAATAAATTGATACCAATTGATTTGTGTGCGATAAAATTAAAATTATTATTCAATGGAATGTGCTTCAAGCTTACTGGCGTTGTGCAAACCATGCAGGCAGATATTCATCTTCAAGGTTATGCTAATTGGAGTCAGTTTGATAAATGGCATTTTCGTAGTATAATTACAGGTAAATGTATTAGTATTACATTGTCATCTTTAGTACGTATGGATATATCTCCAAATGTAATTTTTGAGGCAACACCAAAAGCGTTAAATTTAAAAGGTAGTATTAATATTCCTCGAGCATATATTAAATTTCAACAATTACCAAAAAACAATGTTACCATTTCAGCAGATGAAGTGATATTAGATAGAGATTTACAAATAATTAAATCGAAAATTACTTTAAATTCAATCCATAGTGCACTAATGATTCAGCTTGGTAAAGAAGTGAATCTTTCAGTCTTCGACTTACAAGCAAAATTACATGGTAATCTTAAATTAATACAAGATAAAAATGGGATTGATTTGCATGGACATATCAATATTCCTTCTGGCCGTTATCATGCGTATGGACAAGATTTACTAGTACGTCGAGGAGAACTACAGTTCGTCGGACCTTTAGATCAGCCGTACATTAATTTAGAAGCCGTCCGAAATCCTGACGCTACTGAAAATAACGTAGTAGCTGGATTACGTGTAAACGGATTAATTGATGAGCCAAGAGTAGAAATATTCTCTAATCCAAAGATGTCTCAACAAGAAGCGCTTTCTTATTTATTACGTGGCCAGGGATTTAAAAATCATGAGGATAGTAATGAACTTGCTTCAATTCTTCTAAAATTAAGTATGACACAAAGCAGTAAAATTCTAGATAATATTACACATACTTTTTTAGGTATTAATCATCTCGTGTTTGATACAATAGGTGTTGGTGATAGGCAGAAAGTACAGATAAGTAGTTATATATTACCAAATTTACAGGTCAAATATGCTATAGGTATATTTAATTCGTTTGAAAAATTCACTTTACGTTATCGAATGATGCCTAGGTTGTATTTAGAAGTTATCTCAGGCATAGATCAGGCATTACATTTAATTTATCAGTTTGAATTTTAATAGAAAAAGATTATTTCTGAATTACTTAATATTTTTGATTATTTCAATTTTATAACATATTGTTTTTTAGATTTTATTTGACTTTATTCTAAAGTCAAATTGAATGTGCATTCAATATGCCTACTGTAATTAATAGATAATATTCAATATATTATTGTGAAAATTAATACAGGTTGATGAAAATGTTTTTTTGATTGAAAATAATGTAAACAACAGTGCTGTTATATCAAAAAGCACCGTTGTTTTTAAATAAAAAGTGATTTTTTTAAATTTATTACTTTTTAGCACGTTCAAAAGAAGATACCATTTCATCTTTAGCTTTGTTAGCGTTAACCCAACAATTAACTTTGACCCACTTGCCGTTTTCTAAATCTTTATAATGTTCAAAAAAATGAATTATTTTCATACGTAATTGATCTGACAAATCATTTATGTCTTTAATATGCTTATATTCTCCTGTTATTTCATCATGTGGAACGGCAATTATTTTAGCGTCTTCTCCAGATTCATCGTTCATTTTCAACATACCAATTGGACGACATAGTATAACAGAATAAGGTTTTAAAGGATAAATAGTTGGTACGAGGACATCGACTGGATCACCATCCAAAGACAAAGTATGATTAATATAACCGTAATTGCAAGGATAAAACATAGCAGTAGGTATAAATCGATCTACAAATAATACACCAGATTCTTTATCCACTTCGTATTTAATTGGATCAGCATTAGTTGGAATTTCAATGATCACATAGCAATCTTCCGGAAAGTTTTTACCTGCAGGTATATTATTCACATTCATCTAGTTTTCCTTTTTTATATAAGTTTAAATTTCAAAAACAAGCATTATAGCCAATCGACTTGAGCAATATGTAAACCGTTTTTAATATTTTTAAGTTCTGTAACTAGTTATTTAATAGTGGAAAAGAGAGATACTATTCCTGCAGCAATTAATGGGCCCACTGGTACTCCATTAAAAAACGCCACTCCAATTGCTGTACCGATCAACAGTGCTCCTGTTATTGTTGGTTCTACACTTATAAAGTTAACCCCTCTACTACCGAGCCAACTAACCAAAACACCTATAAATATCGATATGATTGACTGACAGCTTGTAAAACATGTTAAAAAAGATGAAATAGGTATAGAACCACTTATTAACGGTGATATTACTGCTATACTAAGAAGAGTTATAGCTACTTGCAAACCTTGTTTTTCTATATATTCAAAAAATTGAGATAAAGGTGTCAACTTAATGACAAGAAGTATTAACATAGCAATAGTAAAGGTGGTATTTTGTGCAAAATAACTTAAAATAGCAAGCATAATAAGAATTATTATAGAGATATAATTAGGCATAATTTAACCAAATCCATAAAAGTTTTCTAAAAATTGCGTTTTTAATGCATTTTTTAAAGTATTTATAATGAATAGTTGCTAATATTCATGCAGAATGTGAATTAATTAATTTTATAATTACGTAATTAGTTACCATAAAAATGGTAACTTTATAAAAATTAATGGGAAATAATATTTTTATCTTTAATTAATAATCAATTATTTTAAATAACATTTTACATTTTATGTCATTTTTTAACTAAATAATGATATTTAAATGGTATTAAATCAATGTAAATTTTTTAAATTTAATTATATACATCTTATATAGTTTATCTAATATATTAATCAAGTTTAATAATTAGCAAACATGAGAGCGACTTTTATTGTTTAATAATTTAAAAAATTAGTGTCATTGTTAGAAATTTTTGCTATTTATTTAGTAATTCTACAATATTACATATTTTATATTATGAATAAAAATTATTTACTATCTACTTTAAAATTTAACAAATAAGAATAAATATTAAAATTATATAACCTATTAATAATTTGTAATATTTCTTACAACATATCAAAAATTGATATTAAGTCACTATTATTAATTTTCTTTGTAATCAATTTTAACATTAATTGATATTTTATGAACGCATGTTATGCTTAAATAAAAATGAATGAAAACATCCTAAAAAATTATTTACTTAACTTATACTAGTGATAAAGATGCTAATATATTTAACAGTTAAAGCAATATATTCATAGAAAATTGATCAAATTATTAATTAATACTTTTGCTCTTAATAATATTATACTTATAATATTTTCTTACTTAATTATGAAGTTAATTTTTCTTAATGTATGGTATTGCAACATAATATCTAAATCTGATAAATTTAGTAAATTTATTTAATTGAATTAGGCAGGCGCATGGATATCTCGAGTCAAATTAAAGAACAACGCAAAATATTAGAACATTCTGTTTCACATGCATTATCTTTGGCAAAAAATAATACTGATGGAGCAGAAGTAGCCGTTACTAAGACAATCGGTATTAATGTAAAAACTCGTTACGGGCAAGTGGAAAATATTGAATTTAATAATGATGGAGCACTCGGTATTACTGTTTATAATCAACATCGAAAAGGCAGTGCTTCTTCTACTAATCTTAATGTTGATGCTATTAATAAAACTGTACAAGCTGCTATTGACATTCAACGTTATACCTCTTCTGATCCATGTGCTGCACCAGCAGATTTAGAACTTTTAGCCTTTAAATCAGTAGATCTCGATCTTTATCATCCATGGAATATTGACATTGACTCTGCTATTAAATTAGCTTCAAATGCTGAAAAAATATCATTAAGTATGGATAAACGCATTACTAATACTGAAGGCGGAACTTTTAGTGGACATGCAGGTGTGAAAGTGTTTGGCAACAGTCACGGTATGCTAGAAAGCTACTGTTTTAGTAACTATGTATTATCTAGTTGTGTAATTGCTGAAGAAAATAATAAGATGGAACGCGATTATGCTTATACTATTGGTCGTTCTATAGATGATTTAAAGGATGCTGATTGGGTTGGTAAGGAATGTGCTCGCCGTGTATTATTACGTTTATCGCCGAGAAAATTACCTACTATGAAAGCACCAGTACTTTTTGCATCTGAAGTAGCAGGTAGTTTATTTAATCATTTAGCGTGTGCAATTAATGGAAGTAATGTATATCGTAAATCTACTTTTTTATTACACGCACTCGGTAAAAAGATTCTACCAGAATGGCTAACTATTTCAGAAAAACCTCATATAAAAAAAGGATGGGCATCAACACCGTTTGACAGCGAGGGTGTTCGTACACAGGATCGCGATATAGTTAAAAATGGTGTGTTACAAAATTGGTTGATGAGTAGTTATTCAGCACGAAAATTAGGTTTGCAAAGCACTGGTAACGCAGGTGGTATTCATAATTGGGTTATTACTCCAACAAGTTCTAATTTTGAAGAAATACTTAAGCAGATGGATGAAGGTTTAGTAGTAACAGAACTAATGGGACAAGGTGTTAATGCTATTACTGGTGATTATTCACGCGGAGTAGCAGGTTATTGGGTTAAAAATGGTAAATTTCAGTATCCTGTTAGTGAAATAACTATTGCAAATAATTTAAAAGATATGTGGTTAAATATAGTAAATATTAGCAATGATATTGAAACTCGCCATAATATATATTGTGGGTCAGTACTATTGGAAGAAATGCAGATCGCTGGACAATAAATAACTTATTCTAAATAAATTTTATGCGGTTACTTAATTTTTAAAATTATAGTTGAAGTATTTAATAAGTAAACTGGTCGTGTTATTTTTATGTAAACATAATCATTTATTATTGATAAGGACCTAAAATGAATTAATATTTATGATGCATTCAAGAAGTACCCTTAATGAGTTTAAGAAAGGTGCTTATTGAATGCGCTTTTTTTATTGCTTAGATAAATTTATTGTAAGATATATAATAATGATGTACCATATGTACGATTATTATACGCAACTGAATAAATTTAAATTTTCGAAAAATAATAAAATCATTATAAAATATTAAAGTAATATTAATACATTTTACACTTTTCTCTCGGCTAGAAATATCTTCAACTGATTATGCTTCTTGAGGAGTAATTAGACTTATTATAAATATTTTACCTTGTTCAGCATGGATTTTTACTTTAGGAGAGTTGGCTTTGTAGTTAATGAATAGTTGTAAATGAATATTTATTGTAATCGAAGAATCATACCAAAGAATTAAATAAGTTTGTTTTTTCCTAAACGAATTTCGTTACATAATTTTTAATTTATTAATTGTTATTGCAATTTTTTGAATGTGTTTAATAAAATCTAATGTAGGAAAGGGACTAGTTAATAGTACATTACTTTGATAAACAGTAACTGAATAATTTACTTAGTTTTTAATTTGATTTTTTATTAATATTTTAGTTATAGGTAGCTTTAATGTAACATTATCTATCTGCAGACCTATAGTCCGTAGACCGTGAATAATTTTAGCAAAAATAAGCCTTTTTCTCTAGTTAATATAACTACACAATTCTGTCAGTAATAATCATTAGTATCAATACAATTTTTTATTGAACATTATCTTTGATACGAAAATAAACTATCATTAATTAAATTACATAAACAGTTCAGAGCAAACATATGTTTATTCTATCATATTATGAAATATAGATTTTTATATCGCGATCACTTAATAGACTCGTTAATTTTCTCGATCGTAGCCTAAGTGAATACTAAAATATATCATATTTTGAGTCAAAAAAAATTAAATATTTTTAATAAAATGAAGTGTGTCACCATGAATTGAAATAGCTAATAATACATTGTAAGTCTGTTTCAATGCGCGAATTTACTAAGCATAAATTTCATGCGGTAAGCATATGATTTAAAATAAATGCTAGTAACTTACATTATCGGTATCTATTGTTGATGTAGGGAAAGTAATTCACTTAGGGTTTTAAAACAGTAGTTAATCAGATTAGCTGAAAATCCTATATATTAGCTATGTATGCACTGTCCGACTACTACAGTTAAAATTTTTTACAAAGATCATCATATCAGCAAAAAAATAGAATTTTGTAATATTTAAGAAAAAATTTAAAATTTTTTTCCGTATAGCATTTTAAATTTTTTATGCAAAAGATAGTTGATTTGATCTATTAAAATTATAGAATTATTAAAATATAATTTTTTATAACCATAGATCTTATTTTTCAGTAAGATAAACTTAAAAATTTTATGAATAAAATATAAAGAATAAATTTATTTACCAAAATGGTATTCAATAACTTAATTTTTAAATTATAATATTATTTACTATAATCAATAATAAAACGCAAAATTCATTATATCTAAACAATTTTAAAATTAGTATATAGTGCATAAATCTATGATATAAAAGGTATAAAACTATTGTTAGTATACTTCTTCAAATTATTATTAATACTATTATTAATAGTAATTTAGTTTGCTAACTATTATAAAATATTCTATCAAATACATAACAGTCATTAATATTGTAGCAATATATAAAATAAAAGAATGCGAATTTTAAAAAAATTTAAATATCGATTTAAAATAGCAATATTAAAAGATTCTAATTTATTTAAAATGAATATTCCAACATACTTAACAGTAATAATTTAATATACTTTATTTATGAAATAAATATATTAAATTCAAAAAAAATTAAAACTATATAAATAAATTTTTTATGATTTTATTAAAAATTGACCATGTTATGGTATTAGAAAAATATGTTATCAATGTAATAATTTTGATCTTTAACTATCTTTCTAGCATAAGCCAGATATGAATCTTATTCAATAAATTATTTCAATAATGTTATTTTTTAAAATTTTAATATTATTGAAATATAATAATGCAAGTAATTTAAATACGAAACTAACTATATATATCATAAACATAAATTTATCAAATTTATATTGAATTAATTGATATAACTTGATAAACAAGTTTATTTCAATGATAAGTTATTTATTTTATTTTTACTAAAATAAATCGATCGTATTTTTATATATTAAAATTTTTAAAAAAATCAAACCATTAAATAAAAATAATTTATATGTAAAATAATTAAATAATTTAATATTATCATAATATTTAAATTAAAATAATTGTCTGATATATATTTATTATTTTTACAAAAATTATATTACTTGATAAATTTCATTTTATATAAGAGAGAAACTTTCTCATTCGAAAAATAAATTTGAGAAAATCTTTAGCATTTAATCTTTCATGAAAATAAAATTATGATACAGTTAAAGCAAGAAGAGAATTATAGTAAAATACTTTATATTGTTCCTACTCCTATTGGTAATCTAGGCGATATTACTCAACGAGCTTTGACTATACTTTCGAACGTTAATTTAATTGCAGCAGAAGATACACGTCATACAGGCCGTTTATTGAAGCATTTTTCCATTAAAACACGACTATTTTCACTTCACAACTATAATGAAAAAAAGAAAGCAGAAATATTATTAGCAAAATTACATAAAGGAGAAAGCATTGCTTTAGTATCTGATGCCGGAACACCATTAATCAACGATCCAGGTTATAATTTAGTACGTTTTTGTCATCAAACAGACGTACCGGTCGTGCCGTTACCCGGTGCTTGCGCAGCAATTACAGCATTAAGTGCAGCAGGATTAGCATCTGATCGTTTTTGTTATGAAGGTTTTTTACCAGCAAAAAAAAAGGCACGTTGTAATGTGTTATCTATTCTTAGTAATGAACCACGCACGCTAATCTTTTATGAATCAACTTATCGTTTGATTGATAGTTTACAGGATATGGTAACTTACTGGGGAAGTAAAAGATATATAGTATTAGCACGTGAATTGACAAAAACATGGGAATCAATATATGGTGCACCTGTAGGAAAATTGCTATCATGGGTTTTAGAAGATAAAAATCGCTGTAAAGGTGAAATAGTATTAGTTGTCGAAGGTTATAAAATTGATCAAGAAGAATTATCGGTAGAAACTTTACGAACTCTAAAATTATTAAAAAAATTCCTGTCTTCAAAAGACGCTATAGCAATTACAGCAAACATTCATAGCGTAAAAAAAAATTTACTGTACAAATATGTTATAAAGCAAAAAAATTGTGACAAATAATTTAATATAAGCTATTATCTACAATGAAACTGACTAGACAGTCGCTGCTTTTTCATAAAGTTATTGAGTAATATATGTATAAGGAAGGAGAGGAAAGTCCGGGCTCCATAGGGCATGGGTGCCAGGTAACACCTGGGAAGCGAGAGCTTACGACTAGTGCAACAGAAAATAAACCGCCAGAGATCTTTTTTATTTAATTTAGATCAGGTAAGGGTGAAAAGGTGCGGTAAAAGCGCACCGCATGACTGGTAACAGATCATGGCATGGTAAACTCCACCTGGAGCAAGACCAAACAAGGTTTGAATGTATGGCCCGTACTTGACCTGGGTAGGTTGCTTGAGCTAATAAGCGATTATTGGCCTAGATGAATGACTGTCCACGACAGAACCCGGCTTATCGGTCAGTTTCACCTGTGTTCCTTATACACAAATAGCTAACATTTTACTACTTTTAATCTATGCGCATAATGTATTGTCTTATGCTAAATAATATATTAATTATAATAGTAGTTTTTTTTAAAGAGCATATAAATAGATATAATCATAAGATTGATGATATGCGTTATATTAGTTAATCTCTTATAAAATTAAGAATAAGTAAAAATATTATTATAAATAATAAACCGAACCTAAAAGCTTGGTTCGGTGGCATGCGTAGCACAATAACAATAGATTTAAATAGCTGATCTAATTACACGCCAGGTACTCCATAGACTAAATACTCTTTTGATCCATCGTATTATACGGCTTGGACTACGCACAGTCCAAATCGCTAATGCACTGCCAATAACAGTTAAATAGGGACGCATACTAACAAGACTAATCCAATAACGATCGTATTTTTCAGTTTTAATATGCCAGTCACAACATGATTTTTTAAGATCAACTCTTTGTTGTTCAATGATATTTAAAAATTTGCAAATAGGTACCTTATATTCATATTGATTAACATTCATGAACGATACTCCTTTAGCAACTGACGATCTATGGTTAGTTCTCTACGTGTATGACGAAGCAACGTTAAACGACGTGATTGATGAAGCGTCCATATACCTAAAGCTATTGCTAACGTAAACAATACAGCAGTGGTGATAACTATTGTAAGAAAACGGTAGTGTTCGTTTACTGTCATAATTATTAATCCCATCAAACTTATTAGCCCAACAGTAAAAAAAAGTAAAGTAAAACTAATCATGATTAGCAACTTTATTAGGTGTATTTTTTCCTCTTCTATTTCGCTTATAGCCAGTTGTATACGTGTTTCTGCCATTTTGACTAGCATAGTTACTATACGTTGACCAATATTAAACATTGTTTTGGCTGGTCCTTGCCTTAACCTATCATCATTCATGATTAACGCCGTGAAATTAGAATACCAATGATAATACCAAGTACTGTACTAATACCAATACCGTTCCAAGGATTGTGACGCACATAGCTATTTGCTTTTTTTACTGCTGTAAGAGTAGCTTTGGTAATGCGTTCGCCAGATTCACTAATGCGATCATATGAGCTGTCAAGAGTATTACGCGCTTTATGACATAATTTATTTAATTCACATTTTGCTTTATCTAGGGAGTTTTTCAATGATGTTTCTCTAGCCATGTGATTCTCCTTATAGTCTGAATTTAATTAATAGATCTTTAAGTTGCTGAGGATCATATTAATTCATATATATAAATATATCGTAAGCAAGAGAAGAATACTGACTAGTAGTCAGCTACTACAAACATAGTATATTTTCTTCTATCTTCTCTTAGTATTTCTCTTATTTAAGCATAGACAAATGAAAAAAAAATTCAAAAAACACGAGAAGATAGCTATGAATTATTCAATATTCAGATTGTGTTCAGATAGTCGAAATAATTTTTTTAAAATTCTAAACCTTTAAAAGGAAACCAGACTTTATATAATTTCAATAATTTCAGCCATACTATAATGCTTTGGTTAATTAGAGAAACATATTACTAATTTTTATTCATCTTATTTAATTATTCTGAAAATAATATACTATCTCGATATTACGTTTATCTTATTTATATAAATTAAGATAAGTGTTTATGATTCGTTTCAATAAACAGTAAAAGGAAAAACGTATAAAATATACACTGAAGCAATAATGTATAGAAAATAGTAATTCAATCATTAAATCAAAAATGCAATCTTTTAATTTATTATTTAATAAATAGAAAAAATGAAATTAAATATATACTTATTTATGATATTTTAAGATATTAAACTTTAATTTAATTGTTATATATTAATAACTAAAATTATATTTTTTACATAATGTATAATAAATTAGAATTTTTTAAATAATTAATTACATTTTTAAAATAGATAAAATAAATAAGAAATATGAAAAATATTTTTCATATTTCTTTCATATAGTAAAATTTATATTTTATATGCTAGTTCTTATATTGTACTTATGTTGATGATATTCTTCTGCGAGCTCAAGTAATCGAGTAATCAGATCTCTATAGCTAATACCTGCTACTTGCCATAATTTCGGATACATACTAACATCAGTAAAACCTGGTAATGTATTTACTTCATTTACTATAATGTCTCCTGTCTCTGTGAGAAATATATCTACACGCGCCATACCTGTACATTCTAATATTCGAAACGCTTTAATTGCCACTGAACGAATTTTCTGACTCACTGCATCATTGATTACAGCAGGTATGACTAACTGCACATCATCTGGATTAATATATTTAGTTTTATAAGAATAGAAAGCATCTTTAGCTATAATTTCACCACACGGACTTGCTTGGGGAAAGGCATTACCTAGGATTGCACATTCAATTTCACGTCCTTGAATATTTTTTTCAATAATGATTTTAGAATCAAAAGAAAAAGCTAACTCTAAAGATGTATTAAACATTTCTATAGTATCAACTTTACTAACACCGATTGAAGATCCTTGATTGACAGGTTTGATAAATAATGGTAATCCAAAACGATCAACTAATTCTTCTACATTAATATATGGACGCTCAGTCTTGGTAATACAAACCCAAGGAGTAACTTTTATACCAGCATCGCGTAGTAAACGTTTAGTACAATCCTTATCCATATTAATTGCTGAACCTAAGATATCAGAACCGACAAATGGGATGTTCATTAAACGTAATAAACCTTGTATACAGCCATCTTCCCCTAATGGACCGTGAAGAATTGGAAAAATGATATCTAATAACAATAGCTTTTTTTTGCTACATTTAATAAATGTCTGATATAGACTGAGTCTTTTACTAGCACTAAATACTAATACGATATTTGATGTATTTGATTTATTCAGTGAACTTAGTGACGGGAAGTTTGTATTAATTAAAAAATCGGATGTATTATTTAAATGCCAACCCCCTTGTTTATCAATTGCTATTAAAACTACTTCATATTTTTGTTTATCAATAGCTTCGACAATATTTTTAGCAGATTGTAATGAAACCTCATGTTCGACGGATTGTCCGCCACATAAGATTCCTACACGTTTTTTTGTCATACCGATTTATCCAAATACACCCCAAGTAAATTATAATTAAATTATTATCGATTAAATTATAATGCATATAAAAATATTATGGGATTTTTAGAGATTCGTTTACTATAACAATAGCTTTCGCAATTACTCTCATGTGATTTTAGATGATAATATTTAGGATGATGCAATAAATAATGGAGGCAATGTACTTATTAATCAATACCAATAAAGCTATACCGATGCTAAAATATCGTTAGCATGAGCATAAATATTACATTATAATAATTAATACGTTATATATACATATACATGGTCAAATTGTATATTTAAATGTTTTCAAAAATTAATATATTGTGATGTGACAAAAAAAAATAAAGATAAGAAACATTCTGCCATTCAAATTGACAGATTAATAGATATTTAACTGTGGCCCCTGCTGGGTTTGAACCAGCGACCAAGCGATTATGAGTCGCCTGCTCTGACCACTGAGCTAAGGGGCCAGCAAAAAAATATATCAGTTTTAATAAAAATCTTTGGTCAATGCGAATGTTTTCATAAACAGTAACATTAATCAAATTTTTGTTTTCAATTTTATATATTTTTACTTTTTCAATCTTTTAAAATAATGTAATCTTAATATAGAATAATTGATATTTCTACCTTTAGAAAATCTACTTATTCTTCAATTCAACATATTCTCATGTAAAAAGAAGGTTATTTATATTACATAAACATACAAATTCGTCAAGTAGCATTAATAATTTTTTGTGATTTAATTTAATTTTTTATTTGAAATAACTAAAAATATTGACGTTTAATTACATTAAATAATTTGTTAAATTGTATGAATATAGAGAAAAATTTATATGCCTAATTACATAAGTGCAGATGAATAAAATTACTTTTCAAAATATCATTTAGCTATTAAATACTAATAATTTTTAAATTTTTCTTAATTTTCTCTTTTAAAGATAGAGGTTATATCCTTTATCTTTCAATTAACATGAAGAAAAATGATTTTTATCATATTATAATCAATTTACAAAAGAAGAAAAATAGCTTCATTTTAGTACAAGTTACTTTAATAAAAATCCCCTCTTAAATATTAGATACCAAGAGTAAGAGGGGGCTCTTTAAGAAATTAATCGTCAAGAAAACTACGCAATACTTCAGATCGACTTGGGTGACGTAATTTACGCAGTGCTTTTGCTTCAATTTGACGAATACGTTCACGCGTTACATCAAATTGTTTTCCTACTTCTTCTAATGTATGATCTGTACTCATGTCAATACCAAAACGCATACGTAGCACTTTTGCTTCACGTGCTGTTAGACCAGCAAGCACATAATGGGTAACAGAACGCAGACTTTCTGAAGTAGCAGAATCTAAAGGTAACTCTAGAGTACTATCTTCAATGAAATCTCCTAAATGCGAATCTTCATCATCACCGATTGGTGTTTCCATGGAGATCGGTTCCTTAGCGATTTTTAATACCTTTCGAATTTTATCTTCTGGTATTAACATCCTTTCAGCTAATTCTTCCGGAGTAGGTTCACGACCCATTTCTTGTAACATTTGACGCGAAATGCGATTAAGTTTATTAATAGTTTCAATCATATGTACTGGAATACGGATAGTACGTGCTTGATCAGCAATAGAACGCGTAATAGCTTGGCGAATCCACCAGGTAGCGTACGTTGAAAATTTATATCCCCGACGATATTCAAATTTATCGACTGCTTTCATTAAACCTATATTACCTTCTTGAATAAGATCAAGAAATTGTAAACCACGGTTAGTATATTTTTTAGCAATAGAAATGACTAAACGTAAATTTGCTTCAACCATTTCTTTTTTTGCACGTCGTGCTTTAGCTTCACCAATAGACATACGACGGTTAATATCTTTTACCTGATCAATAGTTAGACCAATTTCTGCTTCAATTTGAAGTAATTTTTTCAATGAACGCATCACATCTTTTTCTACTTCGTGCAATTTTTGCGAGTACGGTTTGTTCATCGTAAGTGCAGTTTTAAACCATTTACCATTTGTTTCGTTCCCGCTAAATAAAACGATGAAACTTTTTTTCGGCATTTTACAAGATTCGACACATAATTTCATAATTAGACGTTCTTGTGTACGTACCCGTTCCATCATTCCACGCATGTTTTTAACTAAGTAATCAAATTGTTTTGGTACCAAACGAAATTGTTTAAATACCTCTGATAAATTTTGAATTTCGGTTATTGCATCAGCATGGTTACGACCTTTAGTTTTAATTACAGTGCGCGTAGTTTCATATTTATTACGCAATTCAAGAAATTTTTGGCGAGCTAATTCTGGATCGATTGAATTGTCATCTTCAGAATTTTCATCATCGTTCTCTTCATCATTACACCGATCTTCTGTAGATAGCTCAGAACCAATATGAGTTCCAGTTGGTATGAAATCTTCCACAATATTTGGATCAACAAAACCAGTGATTAAGTCGGATAATCTAAATTCACCTGCTTCTACGCGATCATACTGATCAAGTAAATAAGTTATCGCTTCTGGGTATTCAGCAACAGAACATTGAACTTGGTTGATACCGTCTTCAATACGTTTGGCAATATCAATTTCACCTTCACGGGTTAATAATTCAACAGTACCCATTTCACGCATATACATACGTACAGGATCAGTAGTACGTCCTATTTCAGATTCAACACTGGATAATACTTGTACTGCTTCTTCTGTAGCATCTTCATCATCAGCATCAGTACTGTTTTCATTTAGTAGCATCAAATCATCGACATCAGGCGCTTGTTCTACCACCTGAATACCCATATCATTAATCATTTGGATGATGTCGTTAATTTGATTGGAATCAACGATATCTCGTGGCAAGTTGTCATTGACTTCAGCATAGGTCAGATAGCCTTGTTCCTTGCCGCGAGTGACAAGTAGTTTAAGCTGTGACTGCGAGTTTTGCTCCATAAGACGGTATCCACACTTCTGTTAATTAGATTAGTGTCGGTCGACAACAAGCTAACAATAATCAGAAAAGGCTTTATATTACTTTCTTATCCTTCAGGATATAAAATTTAAATTACTGATTTGTAGTACTTCTAGCTTGTTTTCCTATTATTATTTGGGCGCTATGTTCTATGCTCATGCTTAAAATTTTAACAAATATCTCTATCATTATAGAATTATAAACAATTGCTGAATTAAAAAATATTTATATTTAGATTACTATAATGTTATATCAAATTTTCTATTTTAGAAAAACTTAACGTAAAGTACTTTGTTTGTCTATACGCTTTTATTTTCATGATATAAATTTATTTTTTCGCAAGAGCTTGGCTTAAAGCCCATAACTCGCGTCGTTCAGTACCATTAAGACCTTCTGTACGATCGCGAGCAATAAGAACTTCAATATGCTCTTCAAGCATAGAATTATAAATTCTTTCTAGCGAGTCTCTAAATACTTCTTCTACTTCTCTCTCTGCTACCATGTGGTTCCAAAAAGCTAATTTTTCAAGAGTATATCTAAAATTTGTTCCGCGATATAATTCTAGCAATTGTCCTGTAGTTAAATTAGCATTTTGTCTGTAATGATTTACTAATTCCATAAATAAGGTTAAACCTGCTACTTTTGACTGTTGCAATCCATCTAAACTAGGTACAATCTCTGAAAGTTGAGGATTTTGTATTAATAAAGAAATTAATACACGCATTGTTGTTCTTTTAAGTAATGGTACGACTGAAGTGACTTTATCCCCTACTACCTGTGGCATCAGTTTATCTAATCGATAATCATCCAATATACCTAATTTTGCACCCAACATTTCTTTTATGTAAATTCGTAAAATTTTGCCAGGAATCTGTTTTATTAAAGGTAATGCTAACATCGATAATTTTGTTTTACCAGCACATGTGCTTAGATCGACTTGTAAAAGCAAACTTTTGAGTAGAAACGTTGAGAACGACATTGCGGTTCGTATTCTTGATTCAAAAGCTTTTTTGCCTTCTTTACGTATCAGAGTGTCTGGATCTTCATTATTCGGTAAGAACATGAATTGTAATTGACATCCATCGTGCATATAAGGTAGAGCAGTTAAGAGTGTATTCCAAGCTGCCTTGCGACCAGCATGGTCACCGTCATAGCAACAGATTATATTATCGGTTAAACGAAATAATAATTCAATTTGTGAAGATGTAGAGGATGCACCAAGCGATGCCACGACATGATTCATACCAAATTGCACTAATGTTAATACATCTATATAACCTTCAACAACTAATAAAAATTGTGGTTTTAAGTGTATTTTTTTTACTTCATAAAACCCATAAAGATGATGGCTTTTATGGAAGATAGCAGTTTGAGGGGAATTCAAATATTTAGGTTGACCATTATTTATTTCACGTCCTCCGAACCCAATTACACGTCCATATTTGTCGCGAATTGGAAACATAATACGATTACGAAAACGATCATAGCAAGTAGAATTTTTATTATTACTAACTACCATGCCGGCTTTAATAAGTAACTCACGGTTCTTTTGTGTTTGACCAAAGTTTTTTAGTAGATTATCCCAGCCTATAGGTGCATAACCAATAGCAAATTGCTGAATTATCTTATTATTCACACCTCTTTGAGCAAGATATTGTTGTGCGATTTGTGCTTGACCCAAGTTTTGTTGATAAAAATTGCTTAAATTTTCCATCAAGTTATAAAGATTTTGATTATAAGAATGTGCCGTATGACTATTAATACCGTATTCATAAGGAATGTTTAAACCATGTATTCTCGCTATTTCTTCAATACTTTCAATAAAATTCAAGTGATCGTAATTCATTAAAAAATCAATTACATTACCTTTAGCGGCACATCCAAAACAATAATAAAATTGTTTTTCAAGACTTACTGTAAACGAAGGGTTTTTTTCGTAATGGAAAGGACAACAAGTACGATAGTATTTCCCCTGTTTTTTTAGCTTTATACGACTGTTAATAATATCTACTATATTTGTACGAGCCAATAAATCATTGATAAATAGACGAGGTATTTTAAAAATCATAACAATCAGTTATTAAAAATAATAAATACAATAACAAACTATTTTCTTAAATTTAGAAAACGTACTTTCTTGATCAATCTTGTCTGTCTACCTATCCATAAATCTTGACATCGTGTATATACCAAAATTTAATACAGACGAGTACGACGTGCGTTTTCTCTGGCTAGTCTTTTAGCGTGGCGCTTCACTGCGGATGCTTTAGCTCGTTTGCGTTCAGTAGTTGGTTTTTCATAAAATTCACGACGACGAACTTCAGCTAAAATACCTGCTTTTTCACAGGAACGTTTAAAACGACGTAGTGCTACGTCAAATGGTTCGTTTTCACGTATTTTAATTACCGGCATTTACGTTTTTCACCTCGATGAAAGTTGTTTTTGATGTTAATAGATTGATTGAAACGTATTAAATAATCTTATTTTATTCTTATTTAGATTGTTTTGTAAAGTAAGAATAATGTTATATCCAATTTAAACTAAATAGAGATACTTTGAGTTATAATATTACAAATATTTAACATTACATAATGTTGAACTTATAATAAACTTCCAATAAATAAATAGAAAATTTTTATTACTAAAAATTTTATGAAAATTTAGATAGTTACATATAAAATTATACAGAAAAGAAAGATTGGTGTACGATAATGCGAATTTTAGGAATTGAAACATCCTGTGATGATACTGGTATCGCGATTTATGATGATCAATATGGTTTAGTGGCAAATCAATTGTATAGTCAAGCAAAACTCCATGCTAAATACGGCGGAATTGTGCCTGAATTAGCGGCACGGAATCACGTACATAGGACAATACCGCTTATTCAGGCGGCTCTTAGAGAATCTGCTATTTTTCCAAAGCAAATCGATGCGATAGCCTATACTGCTGGTCCTGGATTAATCGGTGCACTGATAGTAGGTGCTAGTATAGCTTGTGCACTAGCATTTGCTTGGAATATCCCCTCCATTCCAATTCATCATCTTGAAGGACATCTTTTCTCACCTATGTTAGAAGAAAATCCGCCTAAATTTCCATTTGTAGCGTTATTGATCTCTGGTGGACACACACAACTTTTTCAAGTTACTAATATTGGCAAATATAATTTATTAGGTGAATCTATCGATGATGCTGTAGGCGAAGCTTTTGATAAAACTGCAAAATTACTTGGATTAGATTATCCTGGTGGAGCAATTTTGTCACTTCTAGCCAAAAAAGGAAGAGCAGGGCGTTTTAATTTTCCACGTCCTATGACTGATCGACCTGGCTTAAACTTTAGTTTCTCTGGTCTAAAAACCTTTGCAGCAATTACCATTAGTCAAAATCAATTAAATGATCAAATGCGAGCAGATATTGCTCGAGCGTTTGAAGATGCAGTAATTGATACCTTAATCATCAAGTCTATGCGTGCATTAAAGGAAACTGGTTTGAAACGCTTAGTTATTGCTGGCGGAGTGAGTGCTAATTTCGCTTTGCGTAAACGTATGCGTAAAAAAATTGAAGATTATAATGGAGAAATGTTTTGTGCTCGCCCTAATTTTTGTACAGATAATGGTGCAATGATTGCTTATGTTGGTATGGTGCATTTTAAAAGAGGTATGGTGAATAGTAAGTCTAGCGCTTTAAGCATTAACGTAAAGCCTCGTTGGCCATTGACAGCATTGTCAATTGTATAATTAATAAAAATTATTTATATAAGAAAACATAATTACTAAAAATTAAGATCCTTTAATTTAAATATTTTAATATTTGGAATAGCATTTTCTTATAAATAAATACCCATGTATTAATATTGAACTATTCAATTATTAATTCAGTATTTAATTTCAATATATTATTGGTATAATAACACAATTTTTAGAGCTTGTTTTTTTGTAATTTTGAAATCTTTTAAAATTGAACTCAATTAAGATGATGATATAATGGACATGGTATATATAGAACAATTAACCGTTTTTACTACTATTGGAGTTCATGCATGGGAACAAAATATAACACAAAAATTATTGATTGATATTCAAATGACATGGGACAATCATTTAGCTGCAGTTAGTGATAATGTTAATCATTGCTTAAATTATAATGATGTTAAGGAAGCCATTCTCATCCATGTTCAAAACAAACGTTTTAATTTAATTGAGCGTGTAGCTGAAGAAATTGCTAATCTATTGATAAAGCGTTTTAAAAGTCCTATTGTGCGGGTGCGAGTAGCTAAACCAGGCGCTATTGCTCAGGCAGAAAATGTAGGTGTTTGCATTACGCGCAGTCTTTAATCAAAACCTATATTTTAAACCTAATTATTATTAAATCAAATATAATGGAACTACGATAAGATTGAATCTATCTTTACAATAAAACAAGTTAATTTAAATAAATAATGTAATTATAGAGATAAATTTTGCAATGTAAATACAGTAATTATCTAATTTTTTAAAAAAAAATTTATTTTCGATTTAGTGAATTTTTGCTGCTCTACTAACTAAGATATTTTTGCTATTAAATAAATTTTAATATCATCTAAACATGAATTTGAATTCTGCAAGTAATGGAACATTAGTTTTTAAATATTTTAAAAAAAATATAAAAGATACTTTGGACTAAGCAATATTTTTGGAAGCTAAAAAATTATCAACAACCATAATACGTCGTCGTGTTAGTTCTTCTTTGATTTTTTCACCTTTAAAGCCAGCAGAAATGATTTCTTTTATTGGTATTGTACATGCTAATGTAAAAACTGTACGTAAGTAGTTAGCTTGCGAAAATACTATATTACAATTAGAATTTGTACGTGCATTAGCTTCACTGATTAATGCTATTTTTCTTACGCGTTGTGGTTTTCGCCAAGCATCGATACGATCAAAAAAAGCTATTAGAGAATTAGCGGATAAACTCTCTATATTTTTTATTGTATCATGGCACTCTGTAGAAATTAGTGCTAAATCACGTATTTGATGCGGTACATGCAAGCGTTGACAAAATTTTTTCATCAGATCAATTTCTGAAAGTTGATCGTTACAATGACTAGGAAATCTTATCCATGATGTTAACATTTTGATGCCATAAAATAGTGTAGCAAATCGTACATCTAGTTCATTAGATAATGTTGCCACTGTACTCAAAGTCATCAACGAATGTATGATAGCATCAATTCCACAATAGTATCTGAGCGAATCTAGTATACTAAATAAACTATTAAGCTCTGGAAATAAAACTGCTAGTGCCCCGCAATCATGTAATACTTGAAAATATACTTGTGGATTACGTGTTAAAAGTGCTTTTTCAGTTTCTTTCCAAATGCGTTCAACGGTAAGATATGCTAGCTCGCCACTTTTGCTCATCGTTGACATAAGTTCTTGTGTGCTTTGTACAATGCGAAAATTCAAATGGGCAAAAGATGCAGCAAAACGTGCTATTCGCAATACACGAAGCGGATCATCACTAAAAGCTTTAGAAACATGTCGTAGATTACGGTTTGATAAATCATATTGACCATTATAGGGATCAAATAACCTGCCATGTTCATCTTGGGCAATGGCATTGATAGTTAAGTCACGGCGCTGTAGGTCTTGCTCTAGTGTTACATTGGGAGTAGAACAAATTGTAAATCCAGTATAACCATTACCACTTTTTTGTTCAGTGCGTGCTAGTGCATATTCTTCATGGCTATCTGGATGTAAAAAAACAGGAAAATCCTTGCCTACTTGTTGAAAACCCTTTGCTAGCATTGCTGCAGGTGTAGAACCAATTACTACCCAATCTTTATCTTTTACAGGTAAATGTAGTAAGGCATCGCGTACTGCTCCACCTACTAAGAACACTTTCAAGTTCAGTACTCCATCATGATTTTATGTTTTAAGTTACTTGCATATAAATTTTTTCAAAAAACAAAAGATTATAATATATAGTCGGGATATATATAATATATAATTGAATTATTTTTAAAATTTTGTATTTATTCAATTTATTAAATATTTTCTTTATTGATATTATGTAGTACGCAGAACAATTTTCTTGTATATATTTTAGCTGTATGTTGAATTCATTGATAATGAAAGATGGATTACGTAATTTTTATTGTCTATATAATTAGATTTTGAATTACGGCTTTAAATGTAATTTAATTTTTACATCCATAAACTATATATCTGATCAAAACATATGATGTTACGAATAAATCATAATTTTGTTGAAAATTTTTTCATAAAATAAATCAAAAACAATCATTATTGTAAAATAATAGTCTATTTAATAAAATATATTTAATTAATCATGAGTTATTTTAATAATATGTTCGCTAATGTAATGTAAAAAAACATTTCAGAACCCAAATTCATTATAAAAATAATAATGCATAGATTATGAACTCTAAAAAATTTACTAGATCAATGCAGTTACATACTGAGATATTTTAAATATTGACTTGAATATAAAATTATTAATATTACAAGATTTTTACAGAGGTTATACAAATCCTATATATATTCCACATATGAATTTTCAATTCTATACATATAATTTTCATTACATTAAATAATCTAACATTGTAGAAACTATGAGCTTACGTGTTTATAACAATGTTTTAACGCTCATTTGATAATCTATTCAGTAATTATTAGCAATTTTTACTATTATCATAATATTTTCTTCCTAATGTGCAGATCTAGATGAAAATAACATTCCCTAAATTTAATAAGGCTTCTGTGTTAGTGATCGGTGATGTAATGTTAGATCGTTATTGGTACGGACTAACAAGCCATATTTCACCAGAAGCGCCAGTACCCATAGTTAAAATAGATACTATGGAAGAACGTCCAGGCGGTGCTGCTAATGTAGCAATGAACATTGCAGGTTTAGGTGCTTGCGCACATTTAATTGGATTAATTGGTGAAGATCACGCTGCATATATATTGCGCAAAATACTAAAGTCAGTAAAGGTAAAATATGATTTTGTAGTAGTTAAAAGCCATCCAACTATTACTAAACTGCGAGTTCTTTCACGTAATCAACAATTAATTCGTCTTGATTTTGAGCAAGAATTTAATAGAATTGATCTTCAACTTTTAGAGGACCGCATATATAATTCACTATTACAAGTTAGGGTATTAGTGCTTTCTGATTACGGAAAAGGTACTTTAAATAATAATGTACAGACAATAATTCAGTTAGCTCGTCAAATCGGAATACATGTATTAGTAGATCCTAAAGGAACAGATTTTAAACGTTATTATGGTGCAACACTACTGACTCCTAATCTATCTGAATTTGAAGCTGTAGTAGGTACATGTAAAACTGAAAATGAAATAGTTAGTCGAGGCATGCATTTAATGACAGACTATAATTTTGCAGCGCTATTAATTACTCGTTCAGAAAAAGGTATGACATTATTACAACCTAGTAAAGCACCGTTACACTTACCTACTCAAGCACAGGAAGTTTTTGATGTTACCGGTGCGGGTGATACTGTGATTAGTGTGTTAGCAAGTGTATTAGCTACCGGTCGAAGCTTTGAGGAAGCTTCTTTTTTTGCTAACGTTGCTGCAGGTGTAGTTGTCGGAAAAGTTGGTACTTCTAGTATTAATGTAATTGAACTAAAAAATGCTATTTATTATGCGTCTCCATTAACCAGTGATTTTGGTATATTAAAGGAAGCAGAACTTAAAGTAGCTGTGCAACAAGCTCGTCGACGTGGTGAAAAAATAGTTATGACTAACGGTGTATTTGACATTTTACATGCTGGTCATATTTCTTATTTAAGGAATGCTCGGAAACTTGGAGATCGTTTGATTGTAGCAGTTAATAGCGATCAGTCAACTGGACGTCTTAAAGGTGATATGCGTCCAATAAATTCCTTAAAAAATAGAATGATCGTACTTAGTGCATTAGAAGTCGTTGATTGGGTAGTGTCTTTTGAAGAAGATACTCCTCGACGTTTAATTAAAGAAGTACTGCCAGATTTTTTAGTAAAAGGCGGCGATTATACAATAGGGGATATTGAAGGCAGTAAGGAAGTATTAAAACATGGTGGTGACGTTCAAATAATTAATGTTGAACACTATACTTCAACTAGTAAAATCATTAAAAAAATTTTGGATAATTCAAATTAATATTCAGTGAATAATTTGTGCTCTGGTTATTAATCATTATTGTTGTATTTTTGTGCAGAGTGTAAATTTTTAATTCAATTAAAAACATTATGTCAATTCTACAATATAATAGTATATTTTTAAATATTATTTACCTAAGCATCATGTCATATAGATAGAAACAGGTGTAATGTGCTAAATACATTATTAAATCATGTATTATATAAAATTAAAGGCTTTAATTTTATATCGATCGATATAGAATAACAATAAATTATTATTTTGATTGTAAAATAAAATACATTATATTACAATACGTTTTAATAAAAAGGCAAAATGTTTGTAATATGCTTAATAAGTTAATAGTATTTCTAAAATTTAGAACATCTTTTATAAACTAATGTCAAAATAGATAATAAAACGCACTGTAGAACAATGTGTTAATAATAGTCAATGTATCATATTTGTATTTGTTGCTTAAAATTCATTATTAAATCTCATTGTAGTTCTAGTGCTTATATTAAAAGGTTTATACCATGGATCAGGTACTTACTCATGAATTTGGCACGCCAGAGCAGCGTGTCGAGCGTGCTGTTAATGCGCTACGTAACAGTCACGGGGTGATGGTACTAGATAACGAAAATCGTGAAAATGAAGGCGATATGATTTTCTCTGCTCAAACAATGACAGTTGAACAAATGGCAATGAGTATTCGCTATGGTAGCGGAATTGTATGCCTGTGTATTGATGAATATTATCGTCAGAAATTAGCTTTACCAATGATGGTAGAAAAAAACACCAGTTTTTATGGTACCAATTTTACAGTTACTATTGAGGCAGCTTTTGGAATAACGACCGGCGTATCAGCGAAAGATCGAATTCAAACTATTCGCACGGCTATTGCTGATAGTGCAAGACCAAGCGATTTGAATCGTCCAGGACACGTTTTTCCACTGTGCGCTCGTAAAGGAGGAGTATTAGAACGGCAAGGCCATACTGAAGCAACGGTTGACTTAATGATCTTAGCAGGTTTAAAACCAGCTGGAGTATTATGTGAATTAACTAATGATGACGGTACGATGGCGCGTTTACCTGAAGTAGTCGTTTTTGCAAAAAAGCATAATATGTCAGTAGTTACTATTAAGGATTTAGTAAGCTATCTTACTGTTTAATCATAAAAAATATTTTTTCAATTTTTAATTTGCATTCATTAAGATTAATAAATATCAGTAATGTTTGATTCTGAAATTTTTTTCTCTAAACAATAAATTAGCTAAAAATTTTTACGCATGGTAGGTAATTTATATATTAAAAATTCTAAAATCATTGCAATAGAGAAAAATGATCACTTGAATCTTACATCTATACTGAATTTTTATAAGTGAGGGTGGAAAAGTGCAGAAAAAAAAATCCCCTATAACTTTTACAAAAAAAGACGTAGAAATTATTAAACGTGAAAAATGTTATAATGGTTTTTTTTCTATTGTAAATTATTATTTTCGACATCGCTGTTTTAATGGTCAAATGAGTAACGAAATCACACGTGAAATTTTTGAACGTGGTCAATCAGCTATTTTATTACCTTACGATCCTTTGCGTGATGAGGTAGTGCTAATTGAGCAGATTCGTATCTCAGCATTTGATTCTAGTCTAACGCCTTGGTTATTAGAAGTAATAGCTGGAATTATTGAACCGGGTGAAACTCCTGAGCAAGTAGTACGACGCGAGGCATTTGAGGAAAGCGGTCTAGATGTTATACGAATTAAACCAATAATGAATTATTTAGCAAGCCCAGGCGGGACATCTGAACGTGTGTCAGTACTAGTTGGTGAAGTAAATACCAGTTTAGTTCAAGGAAATCATGGTATCAAAAAAGAAAATGAAGATATTTTCGTTCATGTAGTAACGCGACAACAAGCTTATTGTTGGGTAGAAGAAGGAATTATTAACAACGCAGCATCTATTATTGCTTTACAATGGTTAATGTTACATTATAACGAACTAATTCAAGAATGGAATTACCAAATTATGTGATAACGTTTCTTACTATAAATTTAGCAAATTACAGTTAAATATAATACTTTTTAATATGTTATATTATGTTATTTTTAAATTATAGAGAATAGTTTTTATTATATTGAATGATAGTTTTTTATTAGCAATATTTCAATTCACTGTGTACAAATTTTAATATGGGATCAAATATTACATGATATACATATAAATATACACTGTTAAATCATGATATATTTTATGTATAAAAATTACCATGTCGTTATTTTTTTAATAGCTAAACTTAAACATAGTTAATCTATATGTTTTTTAAAGTAATATAATATATATTAGATATAGTTTTGTATAATTATATTATCTTGTTAGCAAGAATTTAAATGAAAATCAAAAGTTATTAATAGATTATTAATATAAATTAGATTTCATGTGATCAAAAAAAGCTTGATGCTTATAAAATATAAGATTATTATTATAAAATAATATAATTTTTTTACAGTCTATTGCTATTATAAATTATAATATAGATTGAGCATTAGCATGACTAGAAAACGCCAATTCAATAATTTAAATATTTTTTGAATATAATCATTCAATATATTATTCTTGATATAAATTTAATAAGAGGATTTATTGATAATACACAATAAGTGTTAATTACAATTTATTAATACTTAAAGCATAAAAATCAGTATATTATTAGCTCTTAGGTGCTGTGAACGTTAAACTACATAACATATTAAAAGGATATAAAAATCGTGAATCGAAGAAATTTATGTTAATAATTGCCCGTTTGATTATTGTAACTATTTATTCATTGTTAATATGCATATTTGGCAGTATTTGGTGTGTATTATTTTCTCCACGTAACCCACGTCATGTAGCAAATTTTAGCCATCTATTTGGACGCCTTTCAAAAGTATTTGGTGTGAAAATAGAACTGCGTCAACTAATCGATACAAAAAAATACGGTAATGTCATTTATATTGCGAATCATCAAAATAACTACGATATGATCACCGTATCTAATATTTTACAATCATACACTGTTACTGTTGGTAAAAAAAGTTTATTCTGGATTCCATTCTTTGGTCAATTATATTGGTTATCAGGTAATTTATTGATTGATCGTAATGATCACATTCAATCTTATAAAACTCTTAATGAACTAGCAATAATATTAAATAAAAATCATATTTCGTTATGGATTTTCCCAGAAGGTACACGTAGTCGCGGTAGAGGTTTATTGTCTTTTAAAATTGGTGCATTTTATTTAGCAGTAGCAGCTAAAGTACCAATAATTCCAATAGTTGTTTCTAACACACATAAAAAAATTAAATTGAATCGTTGGAATAATGGCTTAGTTATCGTTGAAATGTTACAACCTATAGATACATTACAATTTAAATCTTTTTCAATACGTCAATTAAGCACGTATTGTCATCAATTAATGTTAGAAAAGCTAATAGAATTAAATGCTGAAGTTATTGAACGAGAGCGAAATGGCAATATCTAACTACCTTAGCTTAATGAATTTTAAATCTAGCAGAATTATTCTTCAGATTTTATTCAATTTATTATAAAGTGAATCTACTAGCACCCCGAAATGTTTAAAATGTAACTCATTCTAATTATGAAATAATGTATTAACTTGTCTCGGATTAGTCTTTACAAATTAAATTTACACACATTCCATTTACTAATATTATGGCTGTATAGCCATTTAATAATGTATAGTTGTATTATTTTAAGTCTGTTAATAATTTAATATTATGATTATGCATCATATAAAGGGTTATTTTCTTTTAATTAGAATTTTACGACTTTTAATTATGTATTGCAAATAATTTTAATAATTTTTTAATACTAATTAGTATTAAAATGGTTTAAGTTTATTTTCTACCGATTAACTTATGTTCAAAAAGTAAAAAAGAGATAACTTTATAATATTAAATGAGAAAGTTTAGATGCTTTAACTCAATATTTTATTGATATTAAAATAATTACATTGATAATAAAATTATTACAAATCGAATTTTAAAGCATAGTATGATGGTATTGATTGAGAAAATATCTTTTAAAAAGACTAATTAAGCGCAATATATAAAATCATAATTTAAAAAATGCATTTTAATAACAAATATAAGTATGTAAAAGTGTATTCCGTAACACGAAGACGCTTGACTTATCAAGTAATTATCTACATTAAATAATGCTATAATATAGATAATTACTTGAATAAATTAAATAATTTCTTCTACTGTTACACAGATAATTATCATAACCATCAATAGCGTATGCATTAATAACACTGATATTGCATCATGGATCAGTATAATTACATTTTTCAAATTTTTATTTTTTTATTATTAGCAATTCGAAAAACCAATGCCTAGTATGCGATTTCAGTAATTTACGATAATTAAGAATTAATATAAAATTTTCTAATATTTTTAAGATAATATTTATTTTTATTTCTTAAAATAAGAAAATAATTCTATATTTTATTAAACAATTAATTACTATAATCCATTGATTTTTATAACTATATTGTTATTGATTTAATGTTATGGAATTCATTTATCTTAATACGTTAGTACTCATTTAAGAAGTAAAAATTACATCGCATATTAATATATATACAGTTTGCTGGTATAGTAACAGGTTATTTTTCGAGATAAAAATCTATGATCAAACCAAAAATAGTAGAATTTTGTATATATAAACCATATATAGTACTATACGCTAAGAAAATGATCCTGTAGTGTTAAAGCTGATACAATAGATTATTCTTAATATGTCGTATAGATAAAGGAACGTATGTTTTTCTAATTTCTTAAACGTACAAAACCTGCTTTAAGATCCGCTATTAAATCATCTACGTTTTCCAAACCAATATGCAAACGTACTAATGTGCCGTTAAAATCTACTCCTCCTGCTGGACGAATCAGAGTCAGTTCTTCAGGTTGATTCGTTAAAATAAGTGACTCGTATCCACCCCAAGAATAAGCCATGCTAAAATAACTAAAATTATTTAGATAATTTTCCAAGCGTTCAGTATTCAACTTTTCTTTTAAAATAAATGAAAATAATCCGCTGCTACCATTAAAATCACGGAGCCAAAATTCATGCCCCTTGCTATTAATTATGGCCGGATGATTTACTCGTAATACTTCTGGTTGTACAGCAAGCCACTCTGCAACCTTCATACTACTTTCTTGATGTTGACGTAAGCGTGTACTAAGCGTTCTTAAACCACGACTGGCTAAGTAGGCAGTATCGGCATCAACTATTTGCCCCATTAAGTATGAGTTTTCACGTAGCTGTGCCCAACAACGTTCATTTGCAACAGCAGTACCAATCATGGCATCACTATGACCAATTAAATATTTCGTACCTGCCTGAATTGAAATATCAATATCATGTTTTAGTGCGTTAAATAGTATACCTGCTGACCAAGTATTATCAATCATAATAATAGTATTGGGTGCTTTAGCACGAATAGCATTTACGATAGCAGGGATATTTTGTACTTCCATTGTTATAGAAGCTGGTGATTCTAAAAATACAATACGCGTATTAGGTTGAATAAGTAGACTAATTTCATTACCAATAGAATGTTTAAAGAAAGTTGTAGTTATGTTCAATTTACTCAGAATCTTAGTACAAAATTTTTGTGTGGGTTCATATGCAGCTCCGCTCATTAATATATGGTCGCCTCCTTTAACGAAGGCAAGAATCGCATTACTCACCGCTGCTGTTCCGCATGGATAAAGTGCGCATCCAGCACCATTTTCTAGCTCAGTCATTGCATCTTGCAACGAAAAATGGGTTAATGTGCCACGTCGACCGTAAAATAATTCACCTTTAGTTGAACCAGCAGTAGCGCATTTTTGATGTTCGACTGTATCAAAAATTAATGATGAAGCTCGTTGAATAACGCTGTTTACTGCCCCCTGAGTATAACGTTTACTACGTCCTGCATTAATTAAGATAGTGTCAATTTTTTTCATGTAAATAATACCTTAGTGCTATATTTATAATGTTTTATTTTTATTAAAATGAAATATCTTTCAGCATACTTCTAATATAGCATAGTAAGAGTTTACAAGATGCTAAAACACAATATCTATTTGTTACATATTAACTATTTAGAAAAATGACAAATCATTATTATATATATGGCATAGTATTCATAAAATGAATAAAGTTTCAAAACAATTTTAAAAAATTAAATTTTAATTTTAAAAGTAAAATACTATCTACTTTACTAAACGCATAAACAATTTTTATTTCAGTGAGACAAGATCACTATATTGATTAATAGATTATTTGATTGCTTAAGAATAAGCATGTAGTTTAATAACGTATGATAAATGCAATGTTTAAATTTAAAAATCTAATACAGTAATATAGCAAATATATTTACTTAATCAATAAACACTGTTTCGAAGTACAGGTATTGTAAAAACTTAAATAAAGAATATATCAAGCTAATCATGCGATATCACAATAAAAAAATTTAAGTGAAATTATAATTCATAGAACAGAGAGAAAATATTTTAATTAAAATTAATATAATCAAAATAACTATTAAATATTTGGTAAATTTGATAAAATTGCTGTGAGCAGAAAAATTTTTATGAAGTTTTATTCAAAAAATTTAAATTTTTATACAGATATCTTTAATAATTCTATATTTTATAAAAAATAAATGTTAGTTATATTAATAACAGTGAAAATCAAATTGATAAAATATTTAATTTTAATGAAAATTACGATCTAGTTTAAAGTATCTGTATTAATGCAATTAAGAATAATTCAGCATTATCCAGAATTATGAATCGTTATCTTTAAATCATAAGTTAACAATCCATTAAAAAACATGTTATTGAAGCTTTTATTGTTTTACTACATCATAAATCTTAAAGAGAGAAAAAGATGCATAATAATTTAGGAAATAATTATGATAAATCGTTAGTGTCTAATGCATTTGGTTTTATGCGTTTTTCTTTAAATTTTCAACCATATGATAGTAATGCTCAATAGGTCATTACAGGTGTCCCGTTTGATAATGCGACTACAGGCCGTTCAGGTAGTCGCTTTGGCCCAGCTGCTATACGTCAAATTTCTACCCATCTTACATGGGAAAACTGTAATTGGCCATGGGATTTTGACCTATGTCAGCGTCTCAAGGTATTAGATTGTGGAGATCTTGTTTACAATTTTGGTGATGCTCAAGAATTTTCTAACAGGTTACAGTTGCATTCAGAAAAATTGTTATATAATGGTAAACGCATGCTAACCTTTGGAGGTGATCACTACATTACATTGCCCCTATTACGTGCATACAAAAAATATTTTGGCAAAATAGCATTAATACATTTTGATGCCCATACAGATACATATTCTAGCGAAACAATATTTGATCATGGTACAATTTTTTCAACAGCACTTAAAGAAAAATTAATTGATCCCATTTGCTCTATACAAATTGGCATTCGTACTGCATTTAATAGAAGCATAGCTTTTAAGGTATTGGATGCTCAATATGTAAATGATTGCAATATTGATGATATTTTAATTCATATAAAAAATACAGTTAAAAATTTACCCGTTTATTTGACATTTGATATTGATTGTCTCGATCCAGTGTATGCTCCAGGTACTGGAACCCCTGTTATCGGTGGTCTTACTAGTGATAAAACACTCAGAATAATTCGTCGTCTGCGGCATATTAATATAGTAGGCATGGATATTGTAGAAGTAGCACCATTTATGATCATGCTGATTTGATTTCATTAACAGCAGCTACTTTAGCAATGAATATGTTATATTTACAAGGATCTGATAAAAATTAATGATATTGAGAACGGAAAATGCATATTGATTGAATATCATAGTTTTTTAGTTAATGAATAATAAATTTTACATTTCATTTTCGTTTTTTTAATAAAAGTCTAATGTATATCTTCTTGTTAGTAATAGATTATATCTAGTAATATCAAATATATAACAAATTTTATTTAATAAAAAATAAAGTAACATATAATAAAATTTCAATATTAATAAATTAAGTAATTTTTTAATATTACATGTTTCTATTAGATAGAAATTATTTACGATATTTAGTTGTGAAGCAGATTTTGTAGTAAAATAGTTTTAAAAGAACTCAAGATATGCATCTTGAATATCTAAAGAATTTTAGATCAATTATTAAGAGTTAAAAAATGTATATAATAAAAAAGATTTTTCTATACGCGGTATTATCTAATTGATAGATAATACTGAATAAACAATCTCATTGACACATACATTTACAATGTTACATATAGCAAATTTTGTAGATTGCATTTTTGATTATTTTAAAAAATTTTATTTTATTTATTAAATTATGATATCAAAAATCGCAACATTTATTTTATTTAATTTTTATCTTTGAGTATAACTATATTAGTTATACTGTAGAATTTCAGATTTATTCAGAATAAAACATGTCTTTTAATTGCGATATTTTAACTGGTCACTTAATTATTAAATCAAAAGTAATAAGTGATGTAATTTTATCATTAATACTTCGTTCATTTTAGCACATAAATATATATAGTTTTTAGTAATTTTTGTTTTTAAACCATAACGATATAGATTGAATCGATTTAATATTTTTCATGCTAAGCTCAATAAAACCCTTAGAAATTTGTAATTGCAATGCACTTAATTTAAAAATATTTTTTGCTTTTCTTAACATTATTTCTTCTTTTAAAGAAGACATTTAAGATTCTATTCTAAGACAGAAGATAGCAATTAATTAAGGTGAGATTAGTTTGAAGCTATTTAAACAAAAGAAAGAAGTTTTTTATTATAAATATATTGCTATTAATTATCTTAATATTTTCATGTTAGAAATTTTGGGATTTTTCAACGAATTCTTGGTATAATTTTCTATGTTGCTTATTGATTTATAAATGAAAGTATAGAATTTTTAAAAAAAGAAAAAAACTAAATAAGAAAGTTATGTAATGTAACACTAAATAAAATTATTTAAATAAACATGTTTTCATTGGTGATTAATACTAAAATACTTGAAATTTTTTTAAAGAAAAAATATTACACAATAATCTATTGTTTATAATGTCTTTTAAAGATTTACATAAAATTGAAAATTATAAAAGAAGAATAACTTATTGAATTATAAATATAATACTATTTTTAAATAAGTTTATCTAATGATTTTTACAAAAAAACATTTTTATTTTTTAATATAGAAAATGATTAATAGTTAATTGAGAAAAAATGAAATATTTAAATAAAATCAATTTATTAAATATTTTTAAAAAAATATAAAAACCATTTTTTTATCTGGAAAGATTTTTTTCCTTTTTGTAATAACTTCAGGTTAGTGTATTAACAGAATTAATATATTTCAGTAACTATCATGTATATGATTGATAATCTAGAGAGATAAGCTAAGATAAACGTTAGGAAAAATACAGAAGATCACAGACATAATATTTAATATATAAAAGTAAATATGTATTTATAGCGCTTAATATATAGCTAAAATTATTAATTTGTTATACCTGATGTGAGATAGTTACAATACATATTAGCAGGTAAAACAGTATGTTGAAAAAGATACATCTCATGATTGGAGTAAATCGTGCAGAATAGTAAAATTCCGGAACACGTTCAAGAAGTGCAATCCGAAAATAGAAAATTACTTAAGCAATTAGATAATCGTCATATACAATTAATAGCGATTGGTGGAGCGATCGGAACTGGATTATTTATGGGATCAGGTAAAATTATTCATCTTTCTGGTTCTTCAATTATTCTTACTTACACAATTATAGGTTTTTTTCTTTTTTTTGTAATGAGAGCCCTTGGTGAATTACTTTTATCAGATTCATCTTTTAATTCTTTTGCTGATTTTTCTACTGCATATATTGGTCCTTGGGCAGGTTTTTTTATTGGTTGGACGTACTGGTTAAGTTGGGTAGTTACTTGTGTTGGAGATGTGGTCGTTATAGGTGGTTATATGCAATTTTGGTTTCCAAATCTTTCTCTATGGATTTCTGCTTTTAGTGCATTAGGGTTTATGTTACTGATTAATACTCTTTCTGTACGTTTATTTGGTGAAATGGAGTTTTGGTTTGCGATTATTAAAATTGTAGCTATATTAGCATTAATATTAGTAGGTTTTGTAATGATCTTAGCAGGTTATACATCACCCGATGGTGTTAAAGCTTCCTTTAGCCATCTGATACAGAACGGTATGATATTTCCAAACGGTTTTCAAGGCTTTGTTTCTGGTTTTCAAATTGCTTTATTTTCTTTTGTTGGTATAGAATTAGTGGGCATAGCAGCTGCTGAAACTAAAAATCCTGAAGTCAATTTACCTAAAGCGATCAATGGAATACCTATAAGAGTAGTGCTATTCTATGTATCTTCTCTTGTATGTATTATTTCAGTATGTTCATGGGAGTATATTGTTCCAGATAAAAGTCCATTTGTCGGTCTATTTACATTAGCTGGTTTACCTACAGCAGCAGGAATAATTAATTTTGTTGTATTAACTTCTGCTCTTTCTTCAGCTAATAGTGGAGTATTTTCAACAAGTAGAATGTTATTTGGTTTGGCAAGGGAAAATGCAGCTCCGCATGCATGGGGCAAACTTTCAACACTTAATGTCCCATTAAGAGGATTGTTTGTTTCAGGATTGTGTATGTTCATTGGTGTAACACTTCTTTTCATTACACCAACAGTTATGGCGGTATTTACATTGCTGTCAACACTGTCATCAATAATGTTAATTTTTATTTGGAGTATGATTTTAATCTCGTGGCTTTCATATTATAAACAAGGAAAATGTATCTCTCACAATTTGAATTATAAATTACCTGGTGGAAAAGTAATGGCATGGAGTGGTTTAATATTTTTTTCTTTTATGTTAGTAGCATTAGCTTTTCAGCAAGATACTCGTAATGGTTTATTAATAGCACCTTTATGGTTTATCTGGTTAACAATCCTTTGGAAAACCAAAAAAACAACTAATCATTTAAAATTAAAGCAGCAGTAGAGAAATTTAATATAAATTAAAAATAAAATTTAAGAAAAAATAAAATATAATTTTTTTTGATAATAAATTTATCTAAATAATTGTAGAAAAATTTCAAATCTAATTAGTAGGTAATGCTATTTTATCTACAGAGTAAAAATTTTCTAAAATCCACTGAAACATGTAAATATCATATATGGAATTAAAGCAAATAATTAATTATTTACTAATATAGTAAATATCAAAAAATTATTACATGTATAATGAATGTAAATAATTAATTTATATCAGATGCTATAAAAATTAATTATAGAAAATATGATTTTTATAATAATTTAAAGGTAGATCGTAGATTAAATGTAATTTTTAATAAAATATTAAGATAATATATTGAGTATCAAGAAACTTGCTCTTAACGCAATAAATTTCAAAAATTTTTTTAAATATGTTGTAAATATTAATATATATTCATAAGTTAAAATTAATTAACTATAAAAAATGTAAACAATTTTGAAGATCTTACAAAATAAAAATAATTTAGAAAATTCTTTCAAAAGAAATCGAAATATAAATTAAAAAAATGAAACTATTAATTTCAAACTTATTAAAATCTAATCTTAGCATATGAAGTGTAATTTTCATGACTAGATTTAAATATAAAATATATATGGAAATGCTTTATTATTTTTATAAAATACTGTAAAACATAATTAAGAAAATTAAAACGTTATTATGTAAAAGTAAATTGAAATTTATAAAATAGTTCGCAGAAAATAATCAAATTGCTTTTGATCTGGATGTGATTAGGCCTCTTAATTATTCGTCGATAGAGAAATCAGATTACAATCTATTGAGCAATCTTCACATGTGCAAATAAATGTTTTTTATAAACATCGGAAAGCTAGTAATTAAATTATGCGTGAATATAAAATTTATTCAATGGCTAATATAATCATTTCTTTTTTTTATTACTATATCCAACTAGTCGAATCTAAAGTAACAAACAACGTCGTAAACAGAAATAAGACTGAAAACATATAATGGAAATTGCTATCTATCAGAATAGATCTTATAACAATCATGCTGAGCTTTCTGGCAATCTACATCAGTCTAAAATGGTCAGATAATGCTTTATGGGTTCATCACACAGAACGCTGACCAATCTTTAAAGGTCAAAGAATCCATATAGCAATTTAAGCACATCTATAGGTTTTTGTGAAGAAAATAATAAAATTGTTTATTGTTCATAGTTATAACGCCAAATATGTTTATAATTCTCCATATATTTTGATTTCTGACATTATGAATCCTTTTGTTACCGTTGTGATCTTATTGCTAATACATAATTATATGTTCGAATACAGTTTATCAATCACTATACATTGATATGCTTAGGTAAATTTCAATGTATTTTTGAAGAAAGAAAAAATCGATTTTTTAAAATGCTTATAAAGTAGGTGATGGATAAATTATCGCTTTAGAACTTTTTAACGTTTACAAAAAAATAACATATTAACCTGGTTGAAAAATATTAAATGATTGAACGTGAATTGTTAAATCAATAATGATCTATGAAGATCAATGTAAGTGTAAGTGAAGCAAAAATATATTTTTCTTTTTTACATAGATTAAGGATAATTAACTTTTAATTAATTGAATTAAAAGTTTTATATTACAGAACTAAACATATCATGCTAATTAATATAGTGAGTATGTTTTTGTAAAGTCAGTGTTTTCGCACAGTTGAATATTCATTAAAATTATTTTCAATGTCAATTTTTTAATAATTGACATTGAAAATAATTCGAGATGTTTTTCGTTCAGAATGCAATAAAATTCTATACATTCCAAAATTGCAAATTTATTTAGAGAACATTAGTCAGTCAATAAAGTACATTGCGTCCTTGTACACTGCCCCAAATTTTATCATGCTCTTCATAGATCATGATATTTTTTCATCAATTATTTCAAATAATTTAATATTTATTTTCATCTTTTAGTCTGCATTAAATAATGTTTAGTAAAATTAGTTCTTGTACCCAAATCGATTATTATCTGCTACACAATACGCCCCCCATAATAGGATACTATTATTTCTTTTACAAGATCAATCCATATAGTGTAGTCATCAATTCATTGAAAAATCTTTTATTGTTACTCCGCATCCTCTTTTTTTTTAAAATATTTTAAGTTTTATTAAAAATTTTTATATGAAAATCCCTTTCTTAATAAAATTAAAGTTTTTATGAATTTAAAATATATAAATATTTAATCATCCAATTGATATAAATAATATTTATTGGATATTAGGTCTGTAAGACAATCAATCTTATAGTAAATTTTCTTAATATATATAGACTCTAAAGCAGATTTTTCCCCTTTTAGATCACATGGTTTGATAAACATTCGCCATGCACCTTATATTGCTAACTAATTGCATTATAATGGTTTTTTGTTTATTATGTAAAATAATCTACCCATTTTCTATCTATAACTTAAGTAACAAGATAACACTGAAATATTAATAATTTAATTAATTTAAATAAATTCATAAAAATAAATAACTGCGTCTGCTGTTTTGAATTGCAACAATGAGGCTCTCATGGTCACAAGCAACTTACAAAAAATAGGTCCGTGTCTAGAGAGGTATAAACAAATAAATGCAACAGCGGAGTGCCTATGATGCTAAAATGCTTTTTTCCTCGGCCTGCGCTGTTTTTCACTTCTGCAGCAGTATGGAGTTTAATAGCAATTTTTGCTTGGTTTAATTATTTTAATGAAATTTTCGAAATATATCCATCAATACAAGAAAGAATGCAACAGCCCCTTCCAACTACAATAGGTCGTTTTGTAGCTCTAAGTCAATTATGGTTTTACACCTATTATTGGTTAGTAGGCGGAATGTTTGCTTGCATTTGGCGCATGATTGATGATCATCCTTGGCAATGTTGGTCTGTATGGGGATCAATATTAATTATATTTGTTACTTGGTTTGGTGTACAAGTTGGCGTAGGTATTAATGCTTGGTATGGACCATTTTATGATATGGTACAATTAGCTTTAAGCCAAACAAAGTCTATAGATATTAAACAATTTTATATTCAATTACTAGATTTCTTAGGAATTTCTTTAATGGCAGTACTTCTTGGTGTATTGAATTCTTTTTTTGTTAGTCACTGGGTATTTCGTTGGCGTATTGCTATGAATAACTATTATACACATAATTGGCATTATTTACGTATGGTAGAAGGTGCAGCACAACGTGTTCAAGAAGATACTATGCGTTTTGCTAGTACATTAGAAGATTGGGGTCTTAGTTTTATTCAAGCAATAATGACGTTAGTAGCATTTTTACCAGTTTTAATCGCTTTATCACATTACGTGGAAGAATTACCTATTTTTGGTGGTATTCCATATGCTTTAGTTATAGCAGCTGTACTATGGTCTTTATTTGGAACTATAATATTAGCGGTAGTAGGAATTAGATTACCGGGTTTAGAATTTCGTAACCAAAGTGTAGAAGCTGCTTATCGTAAAGAATTAGTTTACGGTGAAGATGACCCCAGGCGTGCTACCCCTATAACTTTGCAAGAATTATTTAATCGTGTACGATGCAATTATTTTCGTCTTTATTTTCATTATCTTTATTTTAATGTCACTCGAATTCTTTATTTGCAAATGGATAACGTTTTTGGTTTATTTATACTATTTCCGTCCATTGCAACCGGTGTCATAACCTTAGGTCTATTAAATCAAATTACTAATGTTTTTGATCAAGTGCGTTCAGCTTTTCAATATTTAATTACTTCATGGTCAACGCTCATAACTTTAATGTCAATTTATAAACGTCTACATTGCTTTGAGGAAGTTTTAAAAAATAACCCTATGTGGGGAAAAAATTAATTAGTGAACTGTCATGTTTAAACATGATTAATAATACATATTTAACAATCCCTCAAAATAACTTTCTACCAATTCCATATTTAAAAATAATTCAAAATTCTTCTAATATAATTTTATTTTTTTAATCTTATTTATAGTTTATAGAACAAATTTTATGTATAAATTAAGTTGATAATATAGATTAATTATTAAATTGAACTGCATTCGAGATTTTGATTATCAATACTATAATATAAAAATAATTATTTATTACAGTTAGTAATTAACGTATTACAATGTTAATTTAATTTTATTAAATTTTTTATTTAATATTTTATTAAATGATGTATAACGCATGTTCTTTAATGAATTCATATTAATTATTAATCAATAAATATACATTGATCTATCACTGTGAATTTTATTTTTTAATTGATATTAAAGACATATTTGTAATATATTTTCTAAATAATATTCATTAGGGTAAGAGATTATTTTAACAACATTTTTATTATTATTTTACAGTTTTTTTGAAATTCATATATTATATAAATACATAAACATATAAACTAATGCATTAATTTATATATAATATCGTTTGTATTATTAGGGTATTGAATAAATATTTTCAATTTTCTTAAATTTAAACACTTCTAATACTAAATATAACTTTATTATATTTAGTATATTAGCAGTAAGGTTTTTTTATTAAGATAATTATGGTTATCAAATCTCTCTCATACGTCCTAACTCCTTATCAATTAAAAATAAGCCTTCACCTTTATTACCTACTAATTTCAATTTATCTAGTACTGTTTTAAATAATTTTTCCTCTTTACGTTGCTCTGAAACATACCATTGTAGCAAATTAAAAGTAGAATAGTCTTGTGTGCTTACGGCGCAATTGATCAAATCATTAATTTTGTTGGTTATAAACTTTTCATGCTCTAAAGCTTCGCCAAGCACTTCTCTTAATGAATTCCAATTAAAAGGTGGTGCTGCAATATTGCCTATAATTGGTAATGCACCCGTATCACTTAAGTAATCAAACAAACGTTGCATATGTTCCATTTCTTCGCGGGCATGCATTTTTAGAAAAGAGCCGGTTCCCTCAAAACCCTTACTACTACACCATGCACTCATTTGTAAGTAAAGGTTAGAAGAGAAAAATTCTAAGTTCATTTGATTATTTAATAAAGAAGTCATTTCAATACTTAACATATATAGTATCCTTTAGTGTACTATGTATAAACAGAGTTAATTATATTTGTATTGATTTATTAGTTTTGTATATTACATTAAAGTTAATTTGATATTTTAACATAATTAATTAATATAAATCAATCATATAGATATATAACATATATTGGATGTTCTTATTGAAAAATTAAGAGTAATCGCTTAAACTTATATTATTAGAGCTATTATTTTGTTTAAAATAAATAATATTATTATTATTTATTTTAAACAAAATAATAGAATTAAAAACGAACAATAAAATTGATAACAATCAATTTTGATATTGATAACAATCAATTTTGATATTGATTAAAATTACAAAAATTTATTAATGAACTTTAATAAAAATTTTGCTAATATTGTTATTTATAAATGTTTATATTTAACTACTGAAGTAAGCAAATCTATAAAAATTATATTTTTAATTTATTAGTTTAAAAAATATTAATTGATTTTTTGTAAAAAAACAATGTAATATATGAAAATATTATTTTTAATGACAGATACTACAAATAAATTTACATATGATGATGCTAATATTAATTTTATTAAATAATAGTTAGTAACTTATATCTAAATAATATTAATGAAATGATTTTTACAATATTTCATTTGATTTAGACTTTGTAAAATTGTAAAATTATGCATTAATACTGAATTATTTTAAATATGTCAATTAATATATCATACTGTTAAATTATGATATATTAATTGACATATTTATTAGAATTAGTAATCTTTTATCATTGCAAGTGATATTATCTAAGTAAGGAAATCAATAAAAAATTTAATTTTTAAAAATTATTAAGATATTTCTATTTAATAAAGAAGAATACATATTATGTCCAATATTAAATTTTTAGAAGAGGTTAATCGTCGCCGTACTTTTGCCATTATTTCACATCCAGATGCTGGTAAAACAACTTTTACAGAAAAAGTTTTATTATTTGGAAAGGTGATTCAAACAGCCGGAACTATTAAGGGTCGTGGTAGTAATGGTCAATATGTAAAATCTGATTGGATGGAAATGGAAAAAGAAAGAGGCATTTCAATTACTACATCCGTAATGCAATTTCCTTATTGCAATAATATTGTTAATCTATTAGATACTCCTGGTCATGAAGATTTTTCTGAAGATACTTATCGTACGTTAACAGCTGTCGATAGCTGTTTAATGATAATTGATGCTACAAAAGGAGTGGAAGAGAGAACACGTAAATTAATAGAAGTTACTCGTTTGCGTAGTACACCTATTATTACTTTTATGAATAAATGTGACCGCGATATTCGAGATCCTATTGATTTATTAGATGAAATAGAAAATGAACTTAGAATAGCATGTGCATTAATTACCTGGCCAATAGGGTGTGGCAAACTGTTTAAAGGAGTATATCATCTTTACAATGATCAAACATATCTATATCAGTCTGGTAAAGGGCACACTATTCAACCAATCAATATTTTAAAAGGATTATATAACTACGAACTTGATAAAAATATCGGTAACTATTTAGCTGAAAAATTACGCGATGAACTAAAATTACTGAAAGGTGTTTTACATGAATTCGATCAAAAAATGTTTGTAAAAGGTGAAATTACACCCGTATTTTTTGGCAGCGCATTAGGTAATTTCGGTATTAATCATATGCTAGATGGATTGATTTCTTGGGCACCATGTCCGATTGCACGCCAAACTAATATTCGTATTGTCAATGCAACAGAAGAGCAGTTTAGTGGATTTGTATTTAAAATACAGGCTAATATGGATCGCAAACATCGTGACCGTATAGCTTTTATACGTATAGTATCCGGGAAATATAAAAAAGGTATGAATCTTTATCAGGTTCGTACTCGAAAAAATATATCAATTTTTGATGCATTGACCTTTATGGGTAATTGTCGTGTTCATGTAACGGAATCTTATCCGGGGGATATTATTGGTATACATAATCATGGTACGATTCAAATTGGCGATACATTTACTCAGGGTGAAAATATTAAATTTCAAGGTATTCCAAATTTTGCACCTGAGCTATTTCGTCGTATTCGATTACGTAATCCACTGAAGCAAAAGCAATTATTAAAAGGATTAGTGCAACTTTCTGAAGAGGGTGCTGTTCAAGTATTTCGATTGCTATATAATAAAGAATTAATTGTAGGGGTGATTGGTATTTTGCAATTTGATATGGTAGTAGAACGTTTGAAAAGTGAATACAATGTTGAAGCAATATATGAACCAGTAAATATAGTAGCGGCTCGTTGGATAGAATGTAGTGATGTCAAAAAACTTCAAGAATTTCAATGTAAAAATATGCTCAATCTTGCGGTTGATAATAGTGATAAGTTAACCTATATCGCACCCACTATGATCAATCTTAATATTGTGCAAGAACGTTATCCTGAAATAATTTTCCAAAAGATACGTGAACATTAGATGATACTTAACATCATTAAGATCTACAAGCATTAAAATAATATAATTTATACTATTGGCTAATAAATTTTAAATTCTTATTGTGATTAAGATCAACTGATGATATTTGAAAGTATCATAACTCAAATATAAAATTTAAATAGCTTGCATTTCTATAATAATATGTAGACAGTATTAAATATATATAATTAAATAATGCATCTCAATTAATTTAAACTATTTTGGTCTTTTTTAAAAGAACAAATTTTGCTACAGTTCATTAACTAAATATCCATTTTATATCATAATTATACACTTCTATTTTATAATGTATGTGATTGTAAATAAATCATTTTCAGAATGGAATGTATATAAATGATAATTTATAATTCAATAAGTGTAAATGAGAAAAAATAAAACTTAACTAATTAATTTATATGGAAGATTAAATATTAATGGTTAGTGACATTTTACTTGGTTTCGATTTTGGAACTAAAAGCATTGGTGTAGCTGTTGGTCAAAAATTAACATGTACAGCACGAGCTTTAACTACACTTAAAGCCAAAAATGGAAAACCACATTGGCATCAAATTGCCAAATTACTAAAAGATTGGCAACCAAATTATACAGTAGTTGGACTCCCTCTTAATATGGATGGTACTGAACAGCCTCTGAGTAAACAAGTATATACTTTTGCTAATGATTTATTTACACGTTTTGGTATTACTGTTAAATTACAAGATGAACGTTTGAGTACTATAGAAGCACGCGCTTTGCTTTTTAAAAAAGGTGGATATCGTGCGTTACGAAAATCTAAAATCGATTCACAATCAGCAGTAATTATACTACAAGATTGGTTTGAAATGAATAAATTTTACATCAATACTTCTTTAATTTTTTGATTATATTATATTTTAATATCTTAGTGATATATATTTGAAATAATATTTGCTTTACTAAACGTAGTCTGAAAACACATTGATTGGCAATTTTTTATTGCAAACTGTATTTATATAATACGTAAAAATTAAATATCTTGAAATATATTTTTCTTTGAAGATATTTTTTAAGTGCAGATAGATATCATTTAATATGCCTTTTATTGACTATGAGTTTATTTAGTCAAAATAAAAAGTATTATTTGATTATGATTACTCTCCTTTCTACAAGTTGTAGAAAATGTGCTTTTTTTTAAATGAATACAATTGAAATTAACGGTATTAAGACATAATAATTATGAATGATGTTAAAAATAATCTGAAACGAGTGCATGAACGTATTGCTGATGCTGCAAAGCGTTGTGGACGGATCCCACGAGAAATCAAACTCCTTGCAGTTAGTAAAACTCGATCTACAAATATGATAGTAGAAGCAATTACTGCCGGACAATATGCATTTGGTGAAAATTATGCACAGGAAGGAATTAAAAAAATAGCTCAATTAGCGAAATATCGCGAAATAGAATGGCATTTTATTGGGCCGGTACAATCGAATAAAAGCCGTCTAGTAGCAGAAAATTTTTCTTGGTGCCATACTGTCGATTGTTTGCGAATAGCTAAACGTTTAAACGAGCAGCGTCCGAAATATTTACCATTACTAAATGTATTGATTCAAGTAAATATTAGTAATGAAAGCAGTAAATCTGGTGTCATTATTAACACTAACGCACTAGAAGAGTTGGTAAAAGAAATTTTAATTTTGCCTGGTCTGTGTTTACGCGGGTTAATGGCAATACCTGCTCTAAAACAAGATAAAGAATACCAGATAGCAATATTTCGTCGTATGACCAATATTTTTAATGCGTTACAAAAGCGATATTCAAAAATAGATACACTGTCTTTGGGTATGAGTAATGATATGGAAGCGGCAATTTTTGCGGGTAGCACCTTAGTACGAATTGGCACAGATATATTTGGCTTAAGAGATTATAGGTGAATTTAAAAGCAATAATTGAGTAATTTGATTTTTTAATTAAGAATGTTAAATTATATTTAATATTAAACTAAATTATTCCTGCATATTTAAAAATTTTTACTAAAGTATGATTGTCTATATTTTTTAGCTTTTCGATAAAGTTATATTCTGATTATTGACTCTCTAATTTATTAGAGAACCATCTATGAATAATAGTTAAATTTAATAGTTATATAATAAATGAATATTGTTCTTGATAATATCAAAAAATATTTTATTTTATTGTTTGCTAATATATTTTTTAAAATATATCATGAATTGATAAAACGAGTTAATTAAAACAGTTTTGAAATCATTGATCATGCATTAAGCTAATTAATGAAAATATTAGAATTATTGACTTGTCGCATTTTATACCTAATAGCTTATCAAGAATTTTTTACTATTCTAATTAGAATTTAGATAATAATTTTTCTATTATATACAAATATTACCAATATTTTTAATAAGGTTAGCAATCTCATCTTCAAAAAAATTAAACTTTAGTTTAATAAAAATCATATTAATGCAATGGGTGATTTTTTAATCTTAATTATTTATAAATAACCATTTAAAATAGTTTTTATTTTATAAAAAATACCATCAGAAAGTAATGCAATACGTTAACTGCAAACATAAAATCTTACCTAATGCAAATTAAATTTTTCAATTTACTGTTTTTGTTATGTATTTATAATTATAAAATACTTAAAGATCTATTAGGTTAAAATCATTAACATATATTATTTTATATAATTTACTTTAATAAAATATTTTCTAAATTGGTTCGGATTAAAATGTATTACCATTTTAGAATTACTGTAATATTACAATTTTAAAAAGATAGTCCTAGATTAATACAATTTTGAACTATTTGTCATTATATTTAAATATTGTTATTAAAATAATAGAAATAGTATACAATGTGCGAATTACCATCGTTAAGTCTATATATTCATATTCCTTGGTGCATAAAAAAATGTCCATATTGTGATTTTAATTCACATACTTTAAGGGGTGAACTCCCAGATATAGAGTATGTACAACATCTGCTTAATGATTTAGAACAAGACTTACCTTTTATTTCAAAACGTCAAATACGTACTATTTTTATTGGCGGTGGCACTCCCAGTCTGCTGAGTGGTAAAGTAATCAAGATATTAATAGAAGGCATATATGCTCGATTATCGTTAATATCAAATCCAGAAATTACTATTGAAGCAAATCCAGGCACGGTAGAAGTAAATCGTTTCATTTCTTATCAAGAGGCTGGTATCAATAGAATTTCTATTGGTATACAAAGTTTTAATTTACAACAATTAATCAGCATAGAACGCGTGCATAGTCCAGACGATGCATTGCAAGCAGCTTATATAGCCTCATGTCTGAAATTACGTAGTTTTAACTTTGATTTAATGTACGGATTACCGAATCAATCATTAGAAGATGCACTTGAAGATATCCAAAAAGCAATTTCGTTTAATCCATTTCATTTATCATGGTATCAGTTTACTATTGAACCAAATACATTATTTAGTGCAAATCCACCAAAATTACCTAATGATGATTTACTATGGGATATTTTTGAACAAGGAAATTATTTATTAACCAGGTCGGGTTACAAGCAATACGAAATTTCAGCTTACTGTAAGCCCGGTTATTATTGTGAACATAATCTTAATTATTGGTATTTTGGAGATTATATTGGCATTGGATGTGGTGCTCATGGCAAACTGACACAGTTAGACGGTCGTATTTTTCGAACAATAAAAACTCGAAATCCATATAGTTTTATGAAAGGTAGCTACTTGTTTAAGAGGTATGAATTAGCCGATTCTGATAAACCGTTTGAATTTTTTGTTAATCGTTTTCGATTATTAGAGAAAATACCACGCTCTGATTTTCAATTTTATACAGGCATGAATGAAAAGGTTATTCGTCCAAATATTAATCAAGCTATTTCTGCTGGATATTTACTAGAAACTAATAATTTTTGGATCACTACTCAGAAAGGAAGACTTTTTTTAAACTATCTATTAGAATTTTTCTTATAAATAAATATGAAACCATACACATGGTATTAAGATATATTAATAATACTTAAAATGTTATTTTTTAATACCTGAATATGTAAGATTACAGTATAATTTTTTTTAATTGATATAACTAGGTATATATATGTAATATATTTTCAATTAAACTTTTTAATTAATCAATACAATATGTTAGCAATTAATTTAATTAATATTATCTAACGCGTTCGAATATTAAAGTGCATATATTATGATTTAATATTCGAGCACGTTGTTCGAATTTTGTTAATAAATGTGTTTTATGTTGATTTATAAAATAATTATTTAGTGAACAATAAGAATAACCATGAACACTATTCATGATTTGTATGATATGGTTTACGTAAGCTTCACAGTCCGTCACTATATGTAATATACCGCCTAAATTTAGTTTTTTCATAATCAGTTCAATAAAGGGTTTTTGTATGATACGGCGTTTATTATGACGTACCTTATGCCATGGATCAGGAAAGAAAAGTTGTAACACATATAATGCATTATCCGGAATCATTCTATATATTACTTGAACAGCATCATAGTATATCAAACGTAAGTTAGTAATGCCTGCTTTTTTAGCTGATAATAAACAGCTACCTATGCCTCGTTTATAAACTTCTATACCTATAAAATTGTGATTTGGATTATCTTTCGCCATTTTTACCAACGAATTACCCGTGCCAAAACCAATTTCTAATATTATTGGTGATGTACCACCAAAAAGCGTTATTAAATCTAATTGCTGTTCCTGAAATTCTATACCGATTTCTTGCCAATAATTTTCAAATGCAAATTGCTGTGCCTTTGTTAATCGTCTATGACGGCAAGTAAAACTTCGTATATAATGAAATTGTTTTGCAAAGCATTTATGAAATTTTTCAAAAATAATAAGATTATTATTAACCATGTTCAAGTTTGTTAATTTAGATTGTTTCAACTACTCGAATCATATACTATAAAATAGTATTTAGTAATTTTTTAAAACTTTTTTATGTTAATATTTTGATATGTATATCGTAGATAGTCTTCGATTTTATAAGTGTGGAAAATTTTTTTTATGATACAAAAAGCGCAGTTTGCACTATTTTTATTAAAATGGTATGAGCATTTTGGACGTAAAAACCTACCATGGCAGATAGAAAAAACTCCATATAAAGTATGGCTGTCTGAAATCATGCTTCAACAAACCCAAGTTAAAACTGTAATCCCTTACTTTCAACGATTCATTGTGCGTTTTCCTACCATTACTGATTTATCAATTGCATCATTAGATGAAGTGCTCTATCTTTGGAGCGGATTAGGTTATTATGCACGCGCACGTAATCTTCATCAAACAGCAAAATTAATTGTAGATAAGTATGACGGGCAATTTCCTAATCAATACGATCAGTTATTAGCAATGCCAGGTATAGGCCGTTCTACGGCTGGTGCAATTCTCTCATTATCCTTTGGCCTACATTTTCCAATTCTTGACGGTAACGTAAAGCGTGTGCTTTCTCGCTGCTATGCAGTTAATGGTTTACCGGGTAGTAAAGAAATACAAAAACGTTTATGGAAAATTAGCGAAAATATAACACCTATAGAAAAAGTTGGTCTATTTAATCAAGCAATGATGGATTTAGGCGCGTTAATATGTACCCGCTGTCATCCTAAATGCAATATTTGTCCATTGCATGATGTTTGTATAGCCTATAAAGATGGTAACTGGAGTCATTACCCAACTAAAAGATCTAAGAAACAACTACCGAACTATACTAATTTTTTTTTAATCATACAACATGGTGAGAAGGTATGGTTAGAACGACGTCCACTTATAGACGGTTTATGGGCAGGATTATTTTGTTTTCCAAAATTTAACAAAGAGATAGAATTAATTGATTGGTTAAAACAACGTAATATTAAAATATATCCTCGAAAACTTAATTCTTTTAAACATATTTTTAGTCATTTCTATTTACATATTGTTCCTATGTGGTTGATATTGCCATCTTTTAATTTATTAATTGAAGATAAAGGATCTGCATGGTATGATTTAATCAATCCTCTATCAGTAGGTTTAGCAGCTCCGGTAAAGAAATTGTTAAATAAATTAAAAAATAATCTTCTGCATACTACACCATAGGTTATGTAAAGTCATTGGAATGTGGAAAAATTAATGAAACGTACTATTTTTTGTAGGTATCTTCAATGTAATGCTGAAGGGCAGGATTTTCAAATTTATCCCGGCCAATTAGGTAAAAGAATTTATAACGAAATTTCAAAGCAAGCTTGGAAAAAATGGATAGTTCAGCAAACAATTTTAATAAACGAAAGACATCTTAATATGCTGCACTTGGAAGATCAAAAATTTTTAGAACAAGAAATGATTAATTTCCTTTTTAAAGAAGAAACTGTATATAATTAACGAGTTATTTTAGAATAAGCAATTTTCTTACATGAAAATTTTTTTACAAGTTAGGTAGTACATGAATAATAAATAAAAAAATGATGATTGTTCTAGTTTTGTTTGCATGTTTATTGACGTTTTGAATACAAAATTAGTCAGGATATTATAATAATTGCACAAAAAAATACTCATAGGTTTAATACATTGGTAGAGCAGTTTTCTGCTAATGTGGAGAGTGTTGTTTGGAAGATCAAAAAAGTTTTAATTTTAGGTACACAAAATTTTGTTAGGTATACTTTTAATTATTATACTCGTAGTCATATAAATTTTGAAAATGATAATATCACCATTGAGACTGATACCTAGTTTATGTAAAACAATTATTGCCAGTTTATTGATGATTAATTAGCAAAGTGCCAATATTCATCTTAATTTAAATAAAAAAATCTTGATATTATAAACAAATTATTGCTTATATACACATATTAGATGATACTGCCTAACTGATCCATTGCAAGTATCATGCAACAATTGTTTAGATTATCTAATTCATAATAAATAAAAAATATGTTTCCGATTTGGGTATTATAGTATGTTAATGACGCAAAATTATCCTGATAAGCGTGAATATCAGTATCTACCTAATAGTACGTAAAGTTTACTAACAATAGAATGTTCATTCTTCGTTAATATTGGAAATTATACAAATTGAATGCAGCTTTAACCTTTATGCAGTTAGTCATTATAATGCAGTTGGATTAATGCAAATTATGCAAAATTCTGCTGGTCTTGATGTATTTAAAACGAAAGGTAAATATGGTCAACTAAGTCGATTTTATCTATTTAATGTAAAAAATAACATTGATGTTACTGCTGAGTATATAGAGTTATTGCACAATTACCTTAATGAAATTATTGATCTATTATCGCAGTGTTATTTAGTAATTACAGCGATAATAAAGAGATTAATAGTATGTTATCTATTTTCTCTAACAAAAAACATGAATCCTTTTCAATTATCAAATTTATGTCACTTGGCCAAGTTCACGAAGAACTAGCTAGACAATCTGCTTCTATAGGATCTTATTGTTACTTATATAAAGTAACTGGTGCGCAAAAAAATGATTATTATTTTTGATGTTTATAAAATATATCATCTTGATTATTGTGTAATACTAAAATTTTAAATTTATTGTAAGACATATAAATTATATTTAATATCATTTATATCCCAAGTAATTTTATTATTTTTTTCTTAATAAGAACCTAAGTATGCGTTTTTCTAATTATATCATAAATATAAAATTAAAGTCTGTTTGATTGAAAATAGTATATGAGGTAGTTAAATATTAAATTTGTTTTAGAATCATCTACAAATGATCTTTAAATCTTTTAATTATGTGTTTAATTATATTTTTTAATTGTAAATTTTTTATTGCTTTAAAATCCATAATCAAGTAAATAATTATTTCATTTAAAATATAACTTTTATAAGTTAAAACTTTCATTATAGATTTGTTATAGAATATTTATTAATATTTATTGAATGTAATTAAAATATTAATAAATTAATTTTTAGTATCATAATATTTTATATTTAATAAATTAATATCAATATTAACTGATTCATATCATCCTATAATCTTAAAAATTCAATTTAATTAATAATTTATAATAAATAAAAAATACAATTATTATATTTGTTAATTTTTCATTAAAGAAATATACACAATATATATGTTAACAAGAATTCATTATACTATCATATATGAACATTTATAATAATAGATCTGAAATGTTCATATAGCATAAAATTGTTTTAACTAAGTAAAATTAATACGTTATATTGCTGAGAACAACGATAATATTTTCAAATAAATCATATTTATATATTTTTTTATTATATTGCTATTCTAATTTTTAGAAAGTTAAAAATTTTTTCTATATAAATGTTAATATGTATAAATTTTGAATTTATTATAAAAATTAGTAGGTAATAGTTATTAGAATGAATTTTTCTAAAATATGTCAAATCAAAAAAATTTCTATTACTATATGAATTATTAAAACTTTAAATAATAAATTGTTTATTAAAATTATGAAGTGTATTCTTAATTACAAGAGTAATTATATTAAAACAATAAGATATAATCTGTAATAAATGTCACATAATGTTTATTTTTGAAATTTATTTAAATTTTTTTTAAAGTAGATAGGAATTTTACATTGTATATATTTTATGTAAAATATTAAAGAAGGTATTTTGTATAACTAAAAAATTAGGTTTATTAAATAATTAATTTTTAACAACTTTTAAGTTAGTACTATTTAAAAAAGAAAAATTTTCCAAATATAAAATTAGCATACACAAGATAGTCAATTCTAATATTAATTTTTAAAAAATATTTATATTCGCCATATTTTAGCATAAAAAGTTTGAATTTTCAATAAAAAATAACACATTGTTTGTCTTTTATGCTAGAGATAGCCTATAATCACTTACTATCATAAGTAGTATTTAATATTATTTTTGAAAATTATCAATTTATTGTAAATCAATTTAAAATTAATCTAGTAATATATTACTGTTCTACATAGTAATTTAGCAAATTGATAATATTAAGTAAGTTACTGATTATTGATCAATTTTATGCGTTTAGTTTATATTTTGATAAAACAATAGTAAAAATTATTTAACCTTTTAAATTTACTAATTATTTTATAATACTAAATAATGGTATTTTAAATAAGCTTGTTTAAAAAATAAAATAGCTTATCTATGATAATATTTGCTAACAATTACTGAAACTTTGATTTTCTTGGTAGAAAGCATAGATTATATGATGTATTTCATTCAATGCAGCCGAATACTAGATCGGCGGTACTAGATATAGATTAAAATCCAAATTAACCAATTATATAATAAATATTCTTTATGTTTCTTGAGTTCAAAAATTTATTAGACACTTCGGTTAGATCAAATGATTTATATTTTTTACAAAATTCTTTTCTTTAAAGTATTTGCTTTTAAAATATATAGAGATAATATTTATATAGACTTAATTAGATTTAAATTTGCTGTATTACATTATTTAACAGGACATTTTGTCTTTGCTGATGTATTTATTAAAACAACAGCGTAAAATTTTTTCATTGTGTTCAATCTATGTTCATAGATGATAAACGGAATCATTATCTGTATAGATATGGTGTATAAAATATTTAATTTAAAATTAAATATTTTCATAAAAAACAAGTCATAATATATAATATTTTTCAATCTTAGGTTGCAAATTAACATACTAGGTATGTGTATATGATGTAATCACTGCATAGGGACATAATTATTTAAATATTGTTATTGTAATGTATCATAGCATATCGCGATAACGCCGTAGTTTTTTGTTTCTATAGATATTAAATTTTTAATATAAAATATACAAACTATTCTTTCATAGCTATATAATTCAAAAAATTATTGCAAAAATATTTTTTTTGATCATTTTTGTTTTATGAAATTCAGTGTCCTATTTACATGCAGGCTGCAAACCAATAATATGCAATTTATTATACAAGATAAAAGAAATGAGATTTTTATTTAAATTAAATAATCAACCTAATCTACTTTTAAAGTATACGATAGCTTCTTTTTAATATATTCAAATGTATAAAGTTTATATTTTTTAAAATTTTGAGTAAATCAAAAAATTTTTTAACAATGAGCATTCTAGTAAAATGATTCTAAAATATGATTTTGTGGTTTACGTTTAGTTATTAGTATATTGTGGTATACATTTAGTTATTAGTATATAATGAAGTTATGAGTATATAACGAGTAACGAAATTTTGATGAAACGTGTTTTTATTATGGTTCTTGATTCATTTGGTATTGGATGCAGTAAAGATTCTGAGAAATTCGGTGATCAAGGAGCAGATACATTAGGTCATATTGCTGATGTCTGCTTTCAAAATTTTAATCATGAAATCCTACAAGCTCCTTTTTATTTACCTAATCTAAATGCATTAGGATTGGGTAAAGCCGCTGAGATTTCCACCGGAAGATTCCCAACAGGGCTTAATGAACATGCAGAAATAATTGGTGCTTATGGATGTGCTGGCATGTTATCATCTGGTAAAGATACACCATCAGGTCATTGGGAAATGGCTGGTGTACCAATCATGTTTGATTGGCATTATTTTTTAGATCAAGAGAACAGTTTTCCAAAATTTTTACTAAAAAATTTAATCAAAAAAGCTAATTTGCCAGGGTATCTCGGTAATTGTCATTCTTCTGGTACATTAATTATTAATGAATTAGGTGAAGAACATATTAAAACAGGTAAGCCAATTTTCTATACCTCTTCAGATTCTGTATTTCAAATTGCCTGTCATGAAAAATTCTTTGGTTTAACACGTCTCTATCAGTTATCTAAAATCGTTCGTCAAGAACTTATTGATGCTGGGTATAATATTTGTCGTGTGATAGCACGTCCATTTATAGGTGAGAAAAAACATGATTTTAGACGCACCGGTAACCGTCAAGATTTTGTGGTTGAGCCACCTTTACCTACTATTTTAAAAAAATTTGTGGATGAGAAAAATGGTGAAGTAATTGCAGTGGGTAAAATCGCAGATATTTATGCTAGACAGGGTATTACGCAGATCATTAAAGCTAATGGGTTAGAAAATTTACTAAATGCGACGATTACACAAATAAAGAAAATATCGAATGATTCTATCATTTTTACAAATTTCGTCGATTTTGATTCTATTTGGGGGCATCGGCGTGATATTGCTGGATATGCAAATGGACTTAAATTTTTTGATTCCCGTCTACCAGAACTTATGGCTTTAGTGCAGCAAGATGATATCTTAATTCTTACTGCTGATCACGGTTGTGATCCAAGTTGGCATGGTACTAATCATACACGTGAACATGTTCCCATTCTTCTTTACGGACCTAATATACAACCTAGGTCGTTAGGCTATCGCGATACATTAGCTGATATTGCACAAACTATTGCAAGTTATTTTAGTCTCTCTAAGATGCAATACGGTACTAGTATGTTACAATATAATTAAAAGTGGATAATGATCATGGTAACACCTCATATTAATGCACAAATAGGTGACTTCTCAGATGTAGTACTAATGTCTGGTGATCCATTACGTGTTAAATATATTGCTCAAACATTTTTAGAAAATATAGTTCAAGTTAACAATGTACGTAATATGTTTGGTTTTACAGGCATATATAAAAATAGAAGAATTTCAGTGATGACACATGGAATAGGTATGCCATCTTGTTCTTTATATACCAAGGAGCTTATTACCGACTTTGGAGTCAAAAAAATAATTCGAGTCGGGTCGTGTGGAACTTTGCGTACTGAAATTAAATTACGTGACATCATCATTGCCTTAGGTGCTTCTACTGATTCAAATATAAACCGTATACGTTTTAAAAATCATGATTTTGCTGCGATTGCAGATTTTAATATGGTACGGAATGCAGTGGATGCTGCAAACATGTTAGGAATACCTACATATGTTGGTAACATTTTTTCTTCAGATTTATTTTATAACCCAGATATTCAGTTGTTCAATATATTAGAACAATATGGTATATTAGGTGTAGACATGGAAACTGCTGGTATGTATGGTACGGTGGCTGAATTTGGCGCAAAAGCATTAACTATATGTACTGTGTCTGATCACATTAAAATAGGTGAACGCAGTTCTTCTGAAGAACGTGAGACAACTTTTAATGACATGATTAAAATTGCATTAGATTCCATTCTGTTAGAAAAAATTTATTAGCATAATGTCAGAGTTAATCAGAATTATTAATCCTATATCTAGAAAACTGATTGATTATAAATTTTTAAATTCAAATATCATAATAATAATATATTATGATGTGTAATTAATTTTAAATACAAGAAATTGTATTTTATTTTTATAATGTCTTTATATATCACGTACCTGATGTTAAAATATATTAAATTTAATAAAAAATATTTTTTAATAAATATATTGATATCTCTTTAGTCCACAGCTATTGAATTAATATAGCTTTTTCTATTTAATTTAGAATATTATTAATTTATTTATTTTTTAAATTTTTTTTAAGATTATGTTTTATTAATATGAATATATTGATTCAATTGTCTCTGCTGTCTTAGTAACGTATAACACATAAACTTTATCATTCTAAATGTATTTAAAATATGAGCAAAATTTTATCATTTTAGTTTGTAAGTAAGCTGTTTAGTTATTAACTATCTGCATTTTTATGAGTTGAATAATATTCATATAGAGGACACTATAACATATATAGAGTTTATAACATTAGTGTTTTGAAAGGTGTATATTTGTATTATTTTAGAATTTGATATATAATTAAACTGAAAGGGTTAATAAAATTAGAACATAATATAATTTTTTAAAAAAAACAATCGGTATTATTATTTTTTAGTGGATAATAACATTGATCTATTTTTCGACAAAAATTATAACAAATATAAATATTAATATGTTAAACATAGTCATCTATATTAACTAATGTTTTGTCATATGTATATTATATACATGTTAGATTCATTTATTACGTCGTTTAATAAAAATATTTATAATATATTTTTTGTAATACCAACGGTAAATATAAATTTATAATTTAAGAAAATTATTTTTAAATTATAAAAATGCCAAACTTTACATAGATTGATTTATGTAATTCTTTGAGGAATTTTAAATGAGCAATTTAAGAGGTGGTAATGGTAATTTTGCTATGAATCCTGAACGAGCACGTGAAGCCGGTAAAAAAGGAGGATCCGTAAGTAGCAGTAACTTTCGTAATAATCCTAAACGTGCTGTTAGAGCAGGACGTAAAGGTGGTAAGAGAAGCCGAACAAATTCTAGATAATAAATTCTTTTAACCAAGAAAGTGAAATATACTACCATTTGAATTTTGTATTTAAATTTTAAGTATTCTATTGAATTCATTTTGCACAATTAATTAAGCTTTTATGAAATAATAGGCAAAAATATGTCTTGCTTGAATGTTAAAAAGATTTGATATATATCAAATCATTGGTGCTAGTATAATAATTAACTTACTAATGCTTAGTTAATTGGTGCTTTTATTTTTAAAATTAGGATCTATACAAAAATATACTTTATATTATTTAAATACAGGGATTTTTTAATAATATAAAAATCAACCTTGTATTAATTTATAATTAACAACTATTATAACGCGTTATTTATATTATATCATAGTTAGTGGCGCATTAAACGTTTCTCGATAGCATTTATTAACATACCAGTAATTGAAACAGGAAAAACTGACTCAATTTCACAGACACACGTTGGGCTAGTTATGTTGATTTCAGTTAATTTATTGCCTATAATATCCAGTCCTGCAAAAATTATTCCTTTAGTTTTAATTATAGGTGCAATACGACGAGCAATTTTCCAATCGCTTTCGCTAAGTGGACGTGCTTCACCATACCCGCCTACAGCAAGATTGCCTCGTGTTTCATATCCTTGAGGTATTCGCGCTAAACAATACGGTATCGGTTGCCCATCTACTATTAGTACACGTTTATCCCCTTCTTCGATTTCCTTTAAATAATTTTGTGCTATACAAAAATACTGACCATGATTAGTAAGTACTTCTGTAATTACACCAAAATTTGGATCGTTTTGTTTAATGCGGAAGATGGACATACCTCCCATCCCATCAAGCGGTTTGATGATAATATCACCATGTTGTTGCCAAAAAGCATGTAATTTTTCTTTTTTAGACGTAACCAATGTATGAGGTGTTAAATCCGAAAACCAAGCGGTATAGAGTTTTTCGTTGCAATTACGTAGGCTTTGTGGTGTATTAATAATCAATGTACCTTGTTCTTCAGCATATTCCAATAAATAAGTAGCATATATAAATTCAGCATTAAACGGCGGATCTTTACGCATCAATATCACATTGAGATTAGATAGTTTTATATCTTGTTCGTTATAAAATTGGTACCATTGTTCACAGTCGTTTTTAACACGAAGTGTGCGAGTATGTCCATATGCAATACCATTATGTAAAAAAAGATCATCTATTTCCATATAATGAATTTCATAACCATGTTCTTGTGCTTTAAGCAAAATAGCAAAACTCGTATCTTTTTTAATATTAATGGAAGAAATAGGATCCATAATAATTCCAAGTTTTATCATTATATTTTCCAATGTGATTAGAATACAATTTTTTTATTTTTAGTATACATAAACTAGATCGTTAAAATTTTTTATCAGAAAAATGATAAATATTTAATATGTAAAATTATAAATTCTATTTATATATCATTTCATTCTCTTTACAATTGCACTCTAATTTTTTAATTTATATAAAATATAGTATTTAGTTATTAGAAATAATATTCTAAAAATAATTACCAATAAAGGAGTGCATAAGAATACATGAATCATATAAAATATTTCAAACCATTTAATATGATCTTATATTTTTAACGATTTACTTTAATTCAATATAATATTTAATTTTTTATATAAATAATAAATAATTTATAATCGTATGTGATGATAAAAAAATTTATCTCATTATTATATAAATATATTTTTAATTTTTTAAATACAAAAATAATATTTAATATAAAATAGATAATACCTGCAGATTAATTAATATATTTGTATTTGGAAAAATTTATTATGCATAGGATGTACAAATTAATTTGATTTAAGTTAAAAAATTTTTGAAAAAGAATGCATATTGTTTAGGTAAAAAAGATTACAGAAGAAGAATAATTCTATTAAGAATAGTATACTCATTCTATATTGATAATTACTTCATTATTTAATTTTTGTAAAAATTAAATAATGAGAAAGAACCATATTGAATAGTATAGTCTCAATTATTTTTGTAGCTCTTTCTCACATAAAATTTTTATTTTTGACCAATATCACGCAATTTTTTGCCTAACATTAAATTACACTCGATATGTTCTAAGGAAATATTTTTAGTTTCTGGAACAAGTATAATAGTCAATACAATAAATAGTATATTCAGTGCAGCGTAGATCCAAAAAGTTACTGCTTTACCCAATATATCTAACATACTTAGGAAAGTAGCACCAACTATCATATTTGCAATCCAATTAGTAGTAGTAGATACTGTAATACCAAAATCACGACCTTTAAGGGGCTGAATTTCTGAACATAGCACCCAAACTAGTGGCCCTGCAGACATTGCAAAACCAACTATAAAGATTAGTAACATAATAATAGCAAAATACTGTGCACTCACAGAATGAATAGTTATATGCAGCATGGTTCCAAGAATACCTATACCACAAGCCATAACTAAAAAACCTAATATGAGCGTTGGTTTTCTTCCCCATCGATCTACTAAACCGATAGCAATAAAAGTAGCTAATACATTTACTAAACCTACAAGTACCGTACCCCACATTTGTTTTGTTGTATTTGCAAAACCCGCAATTTCAAAAATTTTAGGTGCATAGTACATGATTATATTCATGCCTGTAAATTGTTGCATTATTTGTAGCAAAATACCAAGGAATACTGCTCGACGGAAATTTCTGTTATGTTGAAATAATTGCCAACCAGATTGTTTAACCTTTAAACTTTCACGAATTTCGTCTAATTCACGTTTTGCATGTTCGCTGGTATCTCGTAAACGATCTAATACACGTTGTGCATCACGGAAGTCGCCTTTCGCTGCTAACCAACGTGGACTATTAGGTAAAAATAACACCCCTGCTAATAACAAAATAGCCGGTATAGTAATAATACCTAACATATAACGCCATGCACCTGTATTACTGAATATAGTGTCTGATATATATGCCATGAGAATGCCGATAGTAATCATTAACTGATAAAGTGAAATCATACTACCGCGAATTTTTTCCGATGCAATTTCAGAAAGATACAAAGGAGCCGTATAGGAGGCAACACCTACAGCTAACCCAAGTACTATTCTTGCAGCAATGAGCATACTTATATTGAGTGCTATTGCAGACCAAACAGAACCTATTACAAATAAAATTGCACCTACCATTAAACTTTTTTTGCGACCAAGACGCAATGACATCCAACCACTACCAATCGCACCTATAGCAGCACCGAACATCATAGAGCTTACAATCCATTCTTGCTGGTTTAAAGTAACTTGAAAATCCGTAGCAATAAAAGGTAAAGCACCAGCGATAACGCCTATATCAAGACCGAATAGCAGGCCAGCTAAAGCAGCTAAAAAGCATACAAAAAAAGTCATTGCCTTATTTGAAGTTCTGCTTGTGTAAGTATTACTAAGCATATTGCCTCCCAAGTTTATCTATCATTTTTGTATCAATTTTAAACACTTGCTAACAAAAGAAAAAGTGAGAACGGCCATAAAATATAATTAATAACATATCACGAAACCATGTAATTCAGTATGTTATCGGAAATATTATGTAATTGTCTGGGTTAGTTGTAGCACTTTTTAAGTTTTTAAAATTCATTTATACATTATCTAATAAATATCTAAATTACATATAGTAAAATGTTTAAGAATTAAATTTCTGATACTTTTGTAAATCTTAAAATTTAGTATTAAAAATAATTAAATTTCTTAATATATATGCACAGTGATAATCTTTTGTTAAAGGAGTACAAGATGCATTTGTTTTAAAAATATATTATGATAAAGTTATCTTATGATAGATTGGATCTTTCTTAAAGCTCCTTTATAAAATAAACTAAAATTATATCGAATATTTATAATCCTGCTGATTCACGTAATTGAGCTGCTTTATCGGTTTGTTCCCATGGAAAGTGTTCACGGCCAAAATGCCCATACACTGCAGTATCTTTGTAAATAGGTTTTAATAAATCTAGCATCTGTATTAAACCATATGGTCGTAAATCAAAAAATTCATTTATTAGCAATGTAAGCCTATCAGTTGGCATTTTTTTTGTTCCGAAAGTTTCAATCATTATAGAAATTGGTCTTGTAACACCTATAGCGTAAGATAATTGAATTTCACAACGATCAGCTAAACCTGCTGCGACAATATTTTTTGCTACATAACGTGCAGCATAAGAAGCAGAACGATCAACTTTCGATGGATCTTTACCTGAAAACGCTCCGCCCCCGTGGCGAGCCATACCTCCGTAGGTATCTACGATAATTTTACGACCAGTTAAACCACAGTCTCCCATTGGTCCACCTATTACGAAGCGACCTGTTGGATTGATATAATATTTAGTATTAGCGTTTATCCACTTCATCGGTAAAACCGGTTTAATTATTTCTTCCATTACTGCTTCATGTAAATCAGCTTCGCAGATCTCTTCTGCATGCTGTGTAGACATTATTACCGTATCAATACCAATAACAGTATTACCGTCATATTGGAGTGTAATTTGACTTTTTGCATCCGGACGTAACCATGGTAGTAAACCATTTTTTCGAACTTCAGCTTGACGTCGTACTAAACGATGCGCATAAGTGACAGGTGCAGGCATCAGCACTTCAGTTTCATTAGTTGCGTAACCAAACATTAGGCCTTGATCTCCTGCCCCTTGTTCTAGTGGATTACAGCGGACAATGCCGCGATTAATATCAGTAGATTGTTTTCCAATAGCGTTTAGCACCGCACAAGAATCAGCATCAAAACCCATATCTGAATGAATATAACCAATTTCACGCACAGTATTCCGTGTAATTTCTTCTATATCGACCCAAGCACTAGTAGTAATTTCACCACCGACTAATACCATACCAGTTTTAACATATGTTTCACAAGCTACATGAGCTTTGGGATCTTGTGCGAGAATAGCATCTAACACAGCATCAGAAATTTGATCTGCAATTTTATCAGGATGTCCTTCTGATACAGATTCGGAAGTAAATAAGTGCTTAGCCATTCTGTTTTTCACCGTATAAATAGTTCGAATGCAACTCAATAATAAATAACCTGCTCATTACTAAATATCTTATGCAGAATAATGTTCTATCATTGAACATTGTAAAAGATAGCATTGCTATATTGATGTAAATAATGATCCAAATATTCAATCATCTAACTTGCTATTTTAGGTCGTTTATTATGCAAAATACCAGCGTTTTTTTGGATTTTTCCTTGTGATTTTTTGTATCGAAACAAGTTAATAAGAACATCATAAATTAAAAATAAAACTTTTTTAATTTTCTAGTTATCTAAAATATGTAAGTATTAGTATAAATGATTAATATGTTTGGTAGAATGAGAGTGACACTTTAGATAATATTTAAATATTTGAAGTGTATAAATTAAAAGAATCTGTTAGCTATCAAAAATTTTTTATTTTGGATGGTAGTTACATTGTGTACAATCACTATCTTAGTGAATGACTTTCATAATCAATGATTTTAATCATGTATAACTAGTATGTCATTATACAATAATTACATTTAATAATATTAATTACTCTATATTCTGTTTATTAAATTTATTTTTATTAATATTGTTACATGTAACTTACTCTAATGCGCCTGATAATCATAGAATGTATTTAGATATATTTTATATTACATACTCTGTTTGATATTTAATGTGAAAATTATTTTTCACATTAAATATTTTCTATTAGTAGATACATATTAGAATAGTTCTTAATGGATTTCATAATAAAAGCAGAAAAATTTTTAATTTGCTATTTAATAGTAAATTAAAATATTGAGGATTGCAATGTCTGACGATATTAAACATATTAAAGGTTCGTCAGTCTGCGAACATAGTGGACTGCACTCTATGCAAGAAGTAACAAAAAATAATAATAAGGAAGCTAGTAAAACACTACGCACCTATAATATCGCATGGTGGGGTAATGGTTATTACGATGTTAACGAACTCGGACATATCAGTGTATGTTCCAATCCGGATCGACCGGAAATGCGAGTGGATTTGGTGAAGTTAGTTAAAAAACGCGAAGCGGAAGGTCAACGTTTGCCAGCACTTTTTTTTCTCAAATACTACAACATCGGCTACGTTCAATTAATGCAGCATTTAAACGTGCACGTGAATCTTATGGTTATAAAGGAGATTATTTTTTAGTTTATCCCATTAAAGTAAATCAACACAAACGCGTCATCCATCGAGTTGTTGATAAATTCTGGTGAGCCTTATAGGTTTAGAGGCTGGTTCTAAAGCTGAATTGATGGCTGTATTAGCGCATGCTGGTAAGACGCGTTCGGTAATTGTTTGCAATGGCTATAAAGATCGTGAATATATTCGGCTTGCACTGAGTAGGTGAGAAGCTAGGTCATAAAGTTTATCTTGTTATTGAAAAATGACAGAAGTTCCTCTACTTCTTGAAGAAATGGAGCATTTAAATGTAACGCCGCGTCTCGGTATTCGCATACGTTTGGCATCACAGGGATCAGGTAAATGGCAGTCAAGTGGAGGAGAAAAATCTAAATTTGGCTTAGCAGCTTCACAGATACTTTAGCTAATTGAAATTATGTGTAGGGCGAGTTGCCTAAGTAGTTTACAATTGTTGCATTGTCATTTGGTTTCTCAAATTGTAAATATTCAAGACATTGTTACTGGTGTAAGAGAATGGCATATTTTTATATAGAATTATCTAAACTTGGCGTTAATATCAAATGTTTTGATGTTGGTGGTGGTTTAGGTGTAGATTATGAAGGCACACGATCACAATCTGATTGTTCAGTAAATTACGGCTTAAATGAATATGCTAATAATATTTTTGGGCCATTGGAGATGCTTGTAAAGAACATGGTTTGGAATATCCAACGGTAATCACTGAATCTGGACGCGCAGTAACAGCGCATCATACTGTATTAGTATCGAATATTATTGCCGTAGAACGTAATGAATTTATTACACCACTAGCACCCAATATAGATTCTCCGCGCCCCATTCAAAGTATGTGGAGTACTTGGAAAGAAATGCACGAATGTAACATTCATCGGTCTCTTCGCGAATGGTTACACGATAGTCAAATGGATCTTTTTGACATTCATACTGGTTATTCATCTGGTATTTATAATCTGAATCAACGAGCTTGGGCAGAACAATTATACTTAGCTATTTGCAATTATATCCAACAAAACTTAGATCCTAGCAATCGTGCACATCATCCTGTTATTGATAAATTACAAGAACGTATGGCAGATAAAATTTATGTTAATTTTTCTTTATTTCAATCGATGCCAGATGCTTGGGGTATTAATCAACTATTTCCAGTATTGCCTTTGGAAGGATTGAATCAAACACTGAAACGTCGTGCAGTGCTTTTGGATATCACTTGTGATTCTGACGGTATAATTGACCATTATATTGATGGAGATGGTATTGCTACTACAATGCCTATAGCAGATTATGATATCAATAATCCACCTTTATTGGGTTTCTTTATGGCAGGAGCATATCAAAAGATTTTAGGAAATATGCACAATTTATTTGGCGATACTGAAGCGGTCAATGTATTTGTTTTTTCAAATGGCAACATAGAAATACAGTTATCAGACCAAGGTGATACAGTAGCAGATATGCTACAATATGTGCAGCTAAATGCTGCTGATTTATTGATTTGATTTAATAATCAAGTTAACCAACAGATTGATATTGATCATAAACTACGCCAACAATTCCTTAAAGAATTCGAAATCGGATTGTATGGATACACTTATCTTAAAGATGAATAATAAATACTCATTGTTTTCTTGAAATTTTATTGATTTTGATTCTTATCTATTGTGTATTTGAAATTATTCAAAAATTTATGTGTAATAAACATTAAAATACAGTTCATATAATCAATTTTATTTTTAATTACCAAAGTTTAATTTGTTAAATAATTTAAAAGAATTTAGCTGGAGACATTGATATAGATTGCATTTTTAATTCAGATTAAGCACGTATGCACATTATTTATATAAAATTTTAATGCATATTCATCGAAAGCAGACATAGATGTTGTTGCATGAAAAATCTCATACAAATTGATGATGCCCAGACTCGGAATCGAACCAAGGACACAGGGATTTTCAGTCCCTTGCTCTACCAACTGAGCTATCTGGGCATGTTAAAGTGAATATTTAATCTTCAGTTGTTGGATAAGCCATTAATAAATTTAATAAATATTTTTTAAAAAAATACTGAAATTATTTAAAAAACGAAATTAATTGACGTTTCTTAAATAAAAAGATTTTTTTCAATTTATTAATATGCAGACAAGTACATGCTCAATATACTTTCTTTTTCTAAAGAAAATATTTATGATTCTTAATCAATTAAGAAATTATCTTTCTAATACTTTTAAACCTTAATGTTAATGATTCAAAGTAAAATTTGATGTATTTCAGTACATAATATTTTATTTTTTAAAGCTAAACGTAATGTAAAAATAATTGGATTTCAAGTGCATAATAAATTTTATGTCATTCTTATTCTGATTATACATCCCTTTTAGCTTCTTGGCAAATTCATTAAATCAACAATATATACCGTACTACACATAGCAATATTCCCTTATACCATATTAAATAAAAATGTAAATAGAAATTAATTCTAATATTGTATGCAAAATTTTCCCTGATTTTAAATATTACTGAATTTGCATACTAAATATAACTGTAATATTATTACATCTCGTTTAATTGGAGTTTTATTTAATTTAACCCATAAAATTAAACGGTATTTGATTAATCAATGACTAAACAAAATATTATTAATATATTTTTTAAAAAAAACGTTAGTAAAAAAACGCAACTGAATCAAATTTAACATTGTAATATGTAATTAAAAAATTTTTATAAAATTAATTTTCCAAAAAGAAAACCAAACGTTACGGAAAGAATTATAACTAGTGTGCCGGGTACGATAAAGGGGTGATTGAACACATATTTACCAATCTTAGTTGAACCAGTGTCGTCTATCTTTACTGCAGCTAATAGAGTGGGGTAAGTAGGCAAAACAAAAAGAGCTGATACTGCTGAAAATGAAGCTATTGCTACTAGTGGTGATACACCGAGCAATAATGCAACAGGCATAAGTGCTTTCGTAGTGGCTGCTTGTGAATATAGTAGAGTCGAAGCGAAAAAAAGTATTACAGCTAGCATCCATGGATAAACTTGTAACATATTCCCCGCTATGCTTTGGATATCTTTTAAATTCGCCTTAATGAAAGTATCACCTAGCCATGCAACACCCATTACACAAACACAAGCGTTCATACCAGATTTAAAAGTACTGGCATCAAGAATTTCATTAGTATTTACTTTACAAGTTAGGCAGATAATAGTAGCAACAGTAAACATCAATACAGTAATGGCATCGCTACGTGATAAAATAGGATTAATAATTAATGCAACATTTTTGCTTATAGCCATAGCATACAGTATAACCAAACATATACCTACTAGAAAAATAAATACTGCTTGTTTAGCGCTAGATTTAATATCAGAAATTTTTTGATTGAAAAGCTTTAATTTTTGTTTTGTTAGTCTTTTTTGATAAATTATATCATGTGTCGACTTTTGTCTCAATATATTAATCATTATTGCTGTACATAAAACTGCAATTAGAGTTGAAGGGAACAAAATACAAAGAAGAGTCAAATAGCTAACACCATGGGGTTCTAAAATCGAAGCAAAAAATACTACAGCTGCAGAAAGTGGTGAGGCAGTAATAGCAATTTGTGATGCTATTACTGCTATTGAGAGAGGATGACATGGAGGGATGTTTTGTCTTTTTGCTACTTCAGTAATCACCGGTAACGTAGCAAATACGGTATGACCGCTACCTGTTAGCAAGGTCATCAGATAAGTTACTAATGGTGCAAGTATTGTGATATAACGTGGATGTCGACACAATAAATTTTCTGTTATTCTAACTAGGTAATGCACTCCTCCTGCTACTTGCATGCTAACAACGGCTACGATCACGGCTATAATAATTTCAATTACATCGAAGGGAATAATTCCCGGTTTTATTCCAAAAAATAAGGCAAGAATTAGCACTCCTGTACCACCACAAAAACCAATACCGATACCACCAAGACGTGCTCCAAGCCAAATTGTTAATATTACTATTATTAATTCCAATAATATCATGATTTATCAGTTCCTTGGAATGTTTTATTGATCATTATTCTTTAACTGGAAACTCTAGCAAGATTTGAACTGTGAATTAATATTACTAATAGCACATACTTAAGCAACGTTTTTAAGTTATTGAGTTTAATTACTGTATATAATTTTACATTAGTAAATTATTTGTTAATATGATTATGATCAAAGTTTATTGTTATCATTGATTAATATAATTTCTTATTTTTTAATTGATATAAGCATTGAAATCATGATATAAGAATTATAATAGGAAATGTTTTATTAATTAAACATTATTTTTTAAAAGCGGGAAAATTTTTTTCAGAGTAAAAATATATACGACAAACAAGATAATTTGATTATTATTAATTGCATTGACGTAATTTAATAAATAATGAATGATGTAATTCATTTCACATAAACGAAAGTAATATTTTGTATATTATGCTATACTTTGCAGATAGTTAATAGTATAGAACATGTAGATGCTATGGATGTTCAGAATAAAGTCACTTAGAGATAGCATTAAAAATTATCCAATTTGCACTTACAAAACTACGATTTATATAACTTTATTAGTATCAGAATTATTTTAATAATTTTATTATAATTGTTTTAGTTAATGTAAGTTTGTAATTTTGAGAATGAATGTATTGTGATGTTAGTTAAATTTTGACCTTATATGTATACATGTCAAGATGTAAATTTTTAAAATAGTAATTAATAATAATATGTTATAGAAAAAATAGATATTAAAGCATTCATTCTTCTTTTATTGTACTTTTTTACAATGCAGATTATAAATTAATTTATCTAATTTTTTCTATTTGAACTAAAATAAATGTATAAGTAAATCAAGTACATTAATGTTTTAATATTATAAATATTACATATTCAAATGTATTATCTTTTACTAAAGAAAACAATATTATTTTTTGCTCTACGTTTGCATGAATTCTTATAAAGATCGAAAATTTTTTATTTTTACCCCCTTGAAAGCGGTTTTTACCGACCTTATCTTTCCCATCATGCCGGAATGCTCAGACCGGTATTCAAACCAGAGCGAAATGGTTAAATTTCTCAAAGGAGAGCTATCACATGAAAATTCGTCCGTTGCACGATCGCGTTATCGTCAAGCGTAAAGAAGCTGAATCTAAATCTGCTGGCGGTATCGTTTTGACTGGTTCTGCAGCTAGCAAATCAACGCGCGGTAAAGTAATGGCTGTAGGTAATGGCCGTATCCTAGAAAACGGCAGTGTTAAACCATTGGACGTAAAAGTGGGTGATACAGTAATTTTTAATGAAGGATATAATGCTAAAACAGAGAAAATCGATGGCGAGGAACTACTAATTCTCAGTGAAAACGATATTCTGGCGATTGTTGCGTAATTTATACGTAATTCACTAAACGAAACGAATTTAAGGGATATTTGAAATGGCAGCTAAAGACGTAAAATTCGGTAATGACACACGTGCAAAAATGTCACGTGGTGTAAACGTTCTGGCAGATGCAGTGAAAGTTACCTTAGGACCGAAGGGTCGCAATGTGGTTCTAGACAAGTCTTTTGGTGCACCAACCATCACTAAAGACGGTGTTTCTGTTGCACGTGAAATTGAGCTAGAAGATAAGTTCGAAAATATGGGTGCACAGATGGTGAAAGAAGTTGCCTCTAAATCAAACGACGCGGCTGGTGATGGTACTACCACTGCGACAGTACTAGCTCAGGCTATCGTGAACGAAGGTTTAAAAGCTGTAGCTGCAGGCATGAATCCTATGGATTTAAAACGAGGTATAGACAAAGCGGTAGTAGCTGCAGTTAAAGAGCTAAAAGTGCTATCTGTTCCTTGTTCTGACTCTAAAGCAATAGCTCAAGTAGGTACTATTTCTGCTAATGATGATGAAACAGTCGGAACTCTTATTGCTCAAGCAATGGAAAAAGTAGGTAAAGAAGGTGTCATTACTGTTGAAGAAGGTACAGGATTACAAGATGAACTAGATGTAGTGGAAGGCATGCAGTTTGACCGTGGATACCTCTCTCCATACTTTATTAATAAACCAGATTCTGGTTCAGTCGAATTAGAAAGCCCATTCATTTTATTAGTTGACAAAAAAATTTCTAACATTCGTGAAATATTACCTTTGTTAGAAGCTGTTGCTAAAGCAGGTAAACCACTTTTACTTATTGCAGAAGATGTAGAAGGTGAAGCATTAGCTACATTGGTAGTAAACACGATGCGTGGTATTGTAAAAGTAGCAGCAGTAAAAGCACCAGGTTTCGGAGATCGTCGTAAGGCTATGCTTCAAGATATTGCTGTTTTAACCGGTGGTACAGTAATTTCTGAAGAAATCGGTCTAGATCTGGAAAAAGCTAAATTAGAAGATTTAGGGCAAGCAAAACGAGTAGTTATTAATAAAGACACTACTACCATTATTGATGGTATGGGGCAAGAATCTGCTATTTCTGGTCGTGTCATGCAAATTCGTCAACAAATTGAAGAAGCAACTTCGGATTACGATAAAGAGAAACTTCAAGAACGTGTAGCAAAATTAGCAGGTGGTGTAGCGGTTCTTAAAGTTGGTGCAGCAACCGAAGTTGAAATGAAAGAGAAAAAATCTCGTGTTGAAGATGCGTTAAATGCAACTCGCGCTGCAGTAGAAGAAGGTGTAGTTGCAGGTGGTGGCGTAGCGTTGGTACGTGTTGCTGAAAAAATTGTTAATCTAAAAGGCAGAAACGAAGATCAAAATGTCGGTATACGAATTGCACAACGTGCCATGGAAGCACCGTTACGTCAAATTGTTGCTAACTCCGGTGAAGAACCTTCTGTAGTAGCTAACAATGTTAAGGCAGGCGAAGGTAACTATGGTTATAATGCACAAACTGAAGAATACGGCAATATGATTGATTTTGGTATTTTAGATCCTACTAAAGTGACTCGTTCTGCTTTACAATATGCAGCTTCAGTAGCAGGCTTGATGATCACAACTGAATGTATGATAACTGATTTACCTAAGAAAAATGATGCACCTGACCTAAGTGCTGGTGGAGCTGGTGGTGGTATGGGTGGTATGGGTGGCATGATGTAAGTTAAACTTAGCTGCTTAAGCATCCTCTAAAAACTCTGCTCAAAAGTAAGCAGAGTTTTTTTTAACTCTAAAAAATACTATTCTTGCATCAAGAGAATAATAAATTTATCTTAATTTCTTAATAAATGCTAAAAAAAAGATATTTAAATTAAAATTAATATAGTTGAGAATAATTTTTATCATAAAATTCTGGGTGTTATATCTGAAATGCAATGCATTAGAAACGGTTCATCTTTTTTAACGATTTGATATATATTATAAATTAATTCAATTAAAATCATTAATTTTTTTATAAGAATATAAATCAAGAGGTGTTTTGCTTAGTTCTCCAATTATTTCACGTGTTAATTTTGGCACCATATAGCCTGACACCATTGTCAGCAATTCACGTACTAATGCACACGCTTGATCGTCAGAGACAAAAAAATGTGCAGTACCTTTTACTTTGTCTAATACATGTAGATAGTAGGGTAGAATGCCTATGTCAAACAAAGAATTACTAAGATTTGCTAAAGTTTCTGCTTTATCATTTACATTTCGTAATAAGACACTCTGATTTAAAAGCGTCACACCTGATTGTGTCAACATTTTCATACTGTAATATAAATCGCTATTAATTTCTTGTTTATGATTGATATGACTGACTAGTAAAACTTGTAAGCGCGTACGAAAAAAAATTTCACATAATTGTTCGGTAATACGCGATGGAATTACTACTGGTAAACGACTATGAATTCGTAAACGTTTCAAATGCGGAATATTAGATAACAGTTTTACTAACCATGCTAATTCGTGATCTTTCGCCATTAACGGATCACCACCAGATAAAATCACCTCATCTAATTCTAGATGAGAAGAAATATAGTTGATAGCTATTTTCCAAGAGCTTTTATTAAAGGGAAAATGTTGATAGGGAAAATAACGGCGAAAACAGTAACGACAATTTATTGCACAAGCACCTTTTGTTAAAAGTAATACTCGATTTTTATATTTATGCAATAAGTTGGGTATGATCATACTATTGTATTCATTAAGTGGATCAGTATGATAACCAATTACATTATTGAATTCTTGAGAACTAGTTAAAACTTGAAGTAATAATGGATCTTGGGGATTGCCTATAGTCATACGCTGAATAAAAGAAAGTGGTACACGTAATGGAAAAAGAGTACGTGCATTGGCCCCAATTATTAAATTTTTATGCTGATCGAGAGCAAGCATTTTTAGTAATTCATGGGGATCAGTAACAACATTACTTAGTTGTTGTATCCAATTTTTATTAAGATGAGAATGTGTAGTCATAATATTTACAATATTTTTCCTTATATATCATATGCTCTAGATCAAAGGAGTGTTTATGACAACTTATTTTAGCAACGATTTTCGCAGCGGTCTTAAAATAATATTTGAAGGTGAACCTTATACTATCGAATCTAGTGAATTTGTTAAACCAGGTAAAGGTCAAGCTTTTGTACGTGTAAAAATGCGTCGTCTTTTAACCGGTTCTCGTATTGAAAAAACTTTTAAAGCTTCTGACTCTGTGGAAAGTGCAGACATTAAGGATATAACTTTACAATACTCTTATAATGATGGAACATTTTACTATTTTATGCATCAAGAAACTTTCGATCAATATCAAGTTGAAGCCAAAATTTTAGATGAAGTTAAAAAGTGGTTACAAGATAATGCGGAATGTATTGTTACTTTATGGAACGATAGAGTAATAGCTGTTCAACCGCCAAATTTTATCGAAACTAAAATTATTAATACTGATCCAGGTTTAAAAGGTGATACAGCTAGTGGTAGCGGCAAACGCGCTACTATATCGACAGGTGCAATTATTAAAGTACCATTATTTATACAGATAGATGAAATAGTTAAAGTAGATACACGTTCTGGTGAATATGTTTGTCGTGTCAAATTATTTTAATGAAACCAAATTGTTTGATTCTGATTTTATAGAGAATAAGAATTAACGCCTATTACATTTTATCATATTTAAAATTATATTAAAAATATATATTGATAATCAAATTATTATAAATAAAAATTTTATTTTATTATTTTTTTAAATCACTGGATTTTTTAAAAAAGTAATAAAATTGTATTTTGATTTTACATTTGTCAATGCGCTTAACTCATCTGAGATTAAAGAAATGAGTATGATAAAAACGGAGCATTGGAAGCCAAGTGCACCCATGATCAATTTATGGAAACGTGCTTCCATTCTTGCAAAAATTCGTGGTTTTTTTTCCGATCGTGACATAATAGAAGTCAATACGCCATCTATGAGTCAAACAACTACTACAGACATCCATTTAGTTCCATTTCAAACGCATTTTATTCGACCTACTGCTACATTAGACAGTTATGATTTATGGTTAAGAACTAGTCCAGAATACCATATGAAACGACTTTTAGCAGCAGGAAGTGGTGCAATTTACCAATTGGGTTATAGCTTTCGTAACAAAGAAGTGGGGCGTTACCATAATCCAGAATTTACTATGTTGGAATGGTATCGTCCATATTACGACATGTACCTTTTAATGAATGAAGTAAATGTTCTACTACAACTGATTTTAAAATATAAGCAAGCCCAGTTTGTATCTTACCGACAGGTGTTCATTGATTATCTAGATATAGATCCATTGTCCTGTAATAAATACCATTTGTATACATTGATAGAAAAATTAGGTGAAAAACAAATTATAAGCGGAGAAGAAGAACATGATACTTTATTACAATTATTATTTATGCTAGCTATACAATCAAAAATTGGTCTTAAGAATCCAATTTTTATTTATCATTTTCCAAAAACTCAAGCAGAATTAGCAAAAATTAACAGCAAAGATCATCGTATCGCAGAACGTTTTGAGGTATATTACAAAGGAATTGAGTTGGCAAATGGTTCTGATGAACTTACCGATAGATATGAACTACAACATCGTCTTGAACAGAATAATCTGTATCGTTCTAAAAAAAGTTTACCTCAATATCCTATCGATACATATTTAATAGAATCTCTAGCACATGGAAATATGCCAGATTGTTCGGGTGTAGCAATAGGTATAGATCGTTTAATTATGTTAGCATTGAACGCTGGTTCATTAAATGACGTAATTGCATTCCCTATCGACCGATGCTGAATATATCAGACTTAACAGCATAATTTTTATTGACATATTCTAAAAATTAGACATATCCAGTAATATTATCCTAAATATTATAATAAATGCATAGACAATTTATTTATATATTTTGATGATTTTATTGAGAAAAAAATTATTTTTCACATATAAATAATTTTTTAAAATTAGGATCATCATAACAATTTTTTTAAACACAACAGTCGCATCTTATGTGTTTTAAATAGTTGCTTGTGTAATTATTAATTAATATCAATATATTAAAATTTATTCAATCTGAGTCATGCAGATGTAAAGCGAAAAAGGGAACAGAAGTGTTCCCTTTTTCAATATTGCAATTAAAAGTCACAAAACTAAAATAATGGTTAGTATGTGAAGAAATTTAATCAATATTTACTTGTATATTTAAATTACAATTTATTTATCCTGGTAGCAAGATATAAATACTTTCTTCACCACGTATAATGTTTAATGCTATTACAGATAGTTTTTTCTGAAGAGCTTTGCGCATTTCAGAAAGATTTATTATACGTGTGCGGTTTATTCCAATAATGACATCGTCTTTTTGAAGACCAACTAATTCAGCTGGTGTATTTCTTTCAATAAAATCAATTTTGATACCTTTTCTGCCATCCTTAGTTACACCATCACTTAGCGTTGCACCCTGGAGTCCGCGTGCCATTAAATGAGCACTATTAGGGCAATTTTGTTCTAGTATCACAGTTACTTTAACGAATTTTCCTTGACGTAACAGACCAATTTTTATTCTTTGTCCAGGTGGAGTAGTGCCAACCTTAGCACGTAGTTCAGAAAAACTAGCTATTGTTTTATTATTGATAGAAGTGATTATATCACCTGATTGAATACCTGCTTTTTCTGCAGCAGATTTTGGCAATACTTCTGAAACAAAAGCACCACGTTGTACATTAACGTTGAATGCCTGTGCTATATCAACATTCATTTCTATTCCTTTAATACCTAAACGACCACGTTTTATTTCACCAAATTGTATTAGTTGTTGTACGAGATTCATTGCCATATTACTAGGAATAGCAAAACCGATACCCATATTGCCACCGCTTGAAGCTAGAATCGCAGTATTAATACCAATTAATTCACCTTTTAGGTTTACTAATGCACCGCCAGAATTGCCACGATTGATTGCTGCATCTGTCTGAATGAAATTTTCTAAACCCTCTAAATTTAGACCACTGCGACCAAGTGCTGATATAATACCAGAGGTCGCTGTTTGACCAAGACCAAATGGATTGCCAATTGCTACGGCAAAATCACCTACTTGCAGTGCATCAGAATCCGCGATTTTTATTTGACTTAAATGATTTTCGGTTTTGACCTGAATCAGTGCAATATCAGTTGGTTCGTCAAAACCAATAGGTTGAGCGTCATATTCATTACCATCGTTTAACTGTACGATAATTTTATCTGCACCATTAATCACATGATTATTAGTAAGAATATAACCTCTATTAGCATCGATAATTACGCCGGAACCCAATCCTTCAAATGGTTCTAACTGGCTATGTTGCCCAGGTAATTGACCAAAAAAGCGCCTTAAAGGTATAGGCATTTCTTGTACTTGTTGTGCACTGTCAATCCCTTCGACATGTACACTAACTACTGCAGGAAGAACTTTTTCCAGCATCGGAGCTAGGCTCGGTAGCGTTTGTCCTTGTACGTGTGCAGGAAAGGTTGCCTTAACACTTGGGGCAATACTCAAACCTAAAACTATCCAAATGCTCAAGATCAATACGCTTAAAAGTCGTTCTTGTGTTTTCATTTCTATAAAGCTCTCGTTGCTAAAAGGGAATAGAGAAAGTGTGATAGTTGTTTAATAAAATTTTGACTAACAAAACGAGAAAATATAATAATACCATATTAAAGATATTAATTGTGTTGTGTATGCTCACTACATGTTAAGCTAGATGAGTGTTCAGAGTAATCACGCGGGATTTGTATTGTTGTCTGATTATTATTATTCATTTCTGGTAGTTGATGAGCAAAAAATTTTTTGTCTTCTGGCAGATTAGGTAAAAGTTCATTGCAACTTTTTTTCATATGTTGATAAAATTTACGATACTCACGTATCATATTGTCTGCCAATTCAGCGCTATGTGAATAATGCTTAACAAGTGCTTCGCGGTAGCTTAATAATTCTTGTCTTGATTGTTCTAATTCATCTTTTATAACGCGTAGTTTTCGTAACTTTTTATTACTAAAACGCATTAGTATAACGCCGATAATAATTCCAATGATTAAACCAATTAGACTATATTGCCAAGTCATAATATCTCCTACATAATTTTTATTATTTTATGCTGTATTTCTTTCATTTTAATATCAATAGTCAGTTATCACTATACTTGTTAATGTATTGTAAGTGGAATGCTAAACGTAAGTATCTTTTAATATAGAGATATAATTTAATTTTCAATGATAGAAACGTTCATTATTCAGAGGTTTTAAAAAAATAATGCAATATTTATCTCTACTTGCACTGTATGAACAGACCTTATTGAAAAATGCATTTCAGCCAGATGATAAACAAAGAGAAGTGATTACTAAACTAAATAATATTCAACAACAGTTAATTACACGCCAATGTTATAAACAGAAAATATCAAAAAATCTATTTAATTGTTTTTCAAAATTTATTAATAAAAAATGTTATAAATACGAATTACCCGTGCGTGGTCTATATATATGTGGAAGTGTGGGTTGTGGTAAAACATGGATAATGGATCTTTTCTTCCAATCAATTCCTAAAAATCGTAAAATACGTCTACATTTTCATCGTCTTATGCTAAAAATACATCAAGAATTAAATCAGCTTCAAGGCTATGAGAATCCACTATTTATTATTGCTAATCGTTTAAAATTTAAAACTGACATTCTTTGTGTTGATGAGTTTAGTGTATCCGATATAACAGATGCTATGTTACTTGGTATATTAATAGAAGCGCTTTTTACATGTGGTGTTTCATTAGTTATGACTTCTAACATTCCACCAGATGAACTTTATCAAAATGGTTTACAGCGAGCGTTTTTTTTACCTGCAATTAATCAAATCAAACTTCACTGCGATATAATTCAATTTGATACTAATATTGACTATCGGCTCCGTGCATTACCTTTGATGCATATATGGAATTATCCACTTAATCAAGACACTAATATTAAAATGAAGCATATGCTTTACAGAATGTCAGATCATATATGCCAACAATCATTGTCACTAGATATTAATCATCGAAAGATGAAAATTCGAGGCATGGATGAAACGCAGGGAGTATTAGCCGTTGATTTTTCAATTTTATGCGGTCAAGGGCGTAGTCAATATGATTATATTGAAATATCACACCGTTTTCAGAAGGTATTATTACATGATGTACTGGTAATGACTGATAAGAATGAAGATCAAGCATGTCGCTTTCTTGCACTGATAGATGAATTTTATGACCGACATGTTAAATTAGTAGTTTCAGCAGAAAATTCAATGCATGAAATTTATCAAGGCAAACAGTTAAAATTTCAATATCAACGTTGCTTATCGCGTTTACAGGAAATGCAAAGTCAAAAGTACTGGTTTCTACCTCATTTACCTTAGGTAATTAAGAAAATTTTTATTGAGATATGATAGAATGTAAAGCTCGATTTTAGATTAGAGTAATTTAAAATTTTTCAGATTTATGTAAAATGAAGTTTTATTTCTTTAAATGTATTATGTAAATGATTTTCTCAAAATAGATATTTTTTAGTTATTCATAGCAGAGATGTATAGAGTTCAATTATTAAAGCATTTGAATTTTTAAAAACCTGTCATTGTTATTTAGGTAAGATTTTAATGAAAACATATATGGCTAAACACATTACTACAGAAAAAAAATGGTATACTATTGATGCAAAAGGAAAAATACTAGGACGTTTGGCAACAGAATTAGCACGTCGGTTACGTGGGAAACATAAAGTAGAATATACTCCACATGTTGATATGGGTGATTATATCATTGTTATAAACGCTGATAAAATTGCTATAACCGGTAATAAATATAATAAAAAAATTTATTATCGCCATACAGGTTATATTGGTGGTATAAAGCAAACAACTTTTAAAGAAATGTTGCTTCGTTCGCCTGAACGAATTATTGAAATTGCTATTAAAGGTATGCTACCAAAAGGACCATTAGGACGTGCAATGTATCGTAAATTGAAAGTTTACGCGGGTAAAGAACACAAACATGCGGCACAAAAACCGCAAATTCTTGACATTTAATCAGGATTTAAATCAATGGTTGAAATTCAAAAATATGGTACTGGTCGTCGAAAAAGTTCATCTGCACGTGTGTTTATGAAGATAGGTAGCGGTAAAATTATAGTCAATCAACGTTCTCTAGAACAATATTTTGGCCGTGAAACTGCGCGTATGGTAGTATGTCAGCCACTAGAATTAGTTAATCTAATTAACAAAATGGACCTTTATATTACTGTTAAAGGTGGTGGTATTTCGGGTCAAGCAGGCGCGATTCGTCATGGTATTACTCGTGCTTTAATACAGTATGATGAATCTATGCGTTCTGATCTACGTCAGGCTGGTTTTGTAACACGTGATGCACGTCGAGTTGAACGTAAGAAAGTTGGTTTGCGAAAATCACGCCGTCGTCCGCAATTTTCTAAGCGCTAATATTTTGATATAAATAATTAAATATAATGTTTTGCTTTTGATTATTTAATTTTAATGAAAATCTGCACGGAAGCGGATTTTTATTTTTAATAATTTCTTAACCTCATAAAGAAAAAAGATTTTTATTTTTTGCGATTTACTATATTTTAATACATATGTCGATTATATGGCTATTGCATCTATAGTCAATCAAGATCCCATGTGTTTTCTTTCGAACATTATTCATAATGAATGTATTCTTCATAATCATCTAGCATGTAACTTATTAGAGATGTCTAGTATAGATAATTTAATATTCAATACCTAAAATAAATACTTTCTTAGAATAAGCTGTGTTATATTATGTAATGTATTAGTAGCGTTAGTTAAGTTTAGATTCCGTTTTTAACTATATTAAGGATTATATTTAGCATAAAAATCTTATAATTACTTTTAATTTTAAAAAAATAATATATTTTCTTTTAGTGCCTAGGTGTTCTACAATTATCGCGTAAGAATTTGCGAAACATCAAATATCAACATCAATAATAATTTAATCTATCAATAAAAATTGGATTTTTTATATAAATACTCAATATTAAATATAATATTATGTGCATGATGTTAATCATACACTTTGATGAAAAATAATTTTCTCTCAAAATATTAATTCAATATAATTAGATGCATATCAATATCTCTCTATGTATAGATACATTACATAACATAATTCGTAAATGTGGTGAACTGTATGGATTAAATGCTGAAAATAAGGAATTATTGAATTTGATTTCTTTAAACTTTTTAAATTAAAATTTAATATAGTAATAGCCAACACAGACTAACAAATTCTTGTTTGGCAAAATTTCAAAATTTAATATCTAGTGATATGTAATAAATTGCAATATGCAAATCAAAGTTATTTGTTTGTATTTTGTAATGCAAAATATTTCTTCATCGTAGGTAATGAAATTTAAAAGAGCAATTTGAAATATTTAATAAATGTTAAATATTGTTTATCAATCAGATAATCAGCTAATGTACGTTTAAAAATTAACTATAAAAATCATAACGCTATAGAATTTACAGTTATTTTAATGAAAATTTAAGAGAGATATCACTATTAATATTCTTTACTGATGCGCTTTTTTTAACAGAACATTGCTATGATGAAATAGTGTTTTACAGTACATTGGTATCTGTCAATTCAACAAAAGATTCATAACATTAACTAATCAAATAAGAAAAATGATGAAATCAATTTAAATATCATAGAATCAATGTGTTATTTGAAAAATGTTGCTCAATTATTTCAACCTATTAATATAATTTGCTTGATATCATATTTGCAAGATTTCATGAAAATGAGTAAGTTAATTATTTTTTAAAATGTTTTGATTTACGAAATCAATAGTAATTTTTTACGTAAAAATACCTTGCACAAATAATAGATAATATATATCTAAATTTATTTAATAGAAGATTTTATACTTCATAAAAACCAGCTTGAAAGAGCTCAATGACTGCAGCTAATGCTTTTTCTTCTTCAATACCGTTAGCTTCGATCTCAATGTGACCTCCTTTTGCTGAATCGAGCATCAGTAATCCAATCACACTACTAGCTTTTGCTTCAGTACCTAATGTATTACGTAAAATTACTTCAGCATTGAAACTTTGTACTAATTCAAATAATTTCATCGCTGGTCGTGCATGTATGCCTAGCTTATTTTGAATTTCAACAATTTTTTTTACAGTCATAATTAAAATTTTTCCAGAGTACGATGACGAGATTGTACGTTTTTGCCACGAAAACGGAAGTAACGTGTTAGCTGTTCCACTATATACACTGAACGATGTTTACCACCTGTACAACCAATTGCCACAGTAAGATAACTACGATTATTCTTTTCTAACATTGGCAGCCAAGTTTCTAGATAATTTCGTGTTTGATAGATAAAGTTATGTACTTCTGTGCAACGTTCGAGAAATGCTATTACTGAATGATCGAGACCTGTCATAGAACGTAATTTTGGATCCCAATGTGGGTTAGGTAGAAAACGTACATCAAATACATAATCTATATCCATGGGAATCCCATACTTAAAACCAAAAGACTCAAATATTATAGTGAGTTCGCGGTTGCATTTACCAAGTAGTCTTTTACGCAATATTTGCGCTAATTCATGTACTGACATCTCTGATGTATCAATGATCAAATCGGCACGAGAACGCAAGGGTTCTAATAACGCATTCTCTTCATTAATAGCCTTTTCCAATGATATATTATTATTAGAAAGCGGATGAAGGCGACGGGTATGATTATAACGACGTATAAGTGTATTTTGATTAGCATCTAAGAATAATAGCTGTGGTAAAAAAGAATTAGGTAAATTATTAATAGAATTTTCAAATATTTCAAGTGATTCTGGCATATTACGCACATCAATACTTACTGCTATAGAAATATTACGTTGAGTTAAGATATTAGCTAATTCTGGAAGTAATAATACTGGAAGGTTATCAACACAGTAAAAACCCATATCTTCTAAGGCATTTAATGCAACTGATTTTCCTGATCCAGAGCGACCGCTGACGATCATGATTACCATCACATTTCTCACGTTTTAAACAGAATACGAGTCGCAAGCAAGACGCTCTGTATATCAAAGATTCGCTTCCGGTGTTTCTGTAATGATAGCGTAGAGTTCGGAATCACTCTGCGCTGCACGTAAACGGCGACAGATTATTTTGTTTGCTAATCGTTTTGCTACTAGTGATAACGTATGTAAATGGGTCTTGCACTGATCGGATGGCACCAGTAGTGCAAATAACAAATCTACCGGTTGATTATCAATAGCATTGAAAGCGATTGGATGAACAAGGCTAATAAATACACCTAGAGTGTATAATATATCTACTTCCAGTTTCCCATGAGGAATTGCAATACCATTACCAATTCCAGTACTGCCTATACGTTCACGAGTTGAAATCGCTTCGAAAAGTCGCTGATGCGGTAAATTCAACTGTTTACCTGCTAGTTTGCTAATGATTTCCAATGCATGTCTTTTATTCTCGCAGTATATACCATTTCGCGTACAGTCTAGTGAAAGCACAGACCTCAATTCCAGTGTTAGATCATTCTTTATCATCTTTTTGCTTAGGAATTCACATAGTCATGAAGATGGCCACAACTTACTTAATTAATGCAATTAATTGTAAGTGTATTAAAAGATATCTATTGCGATTCTAAACTGAGCAATAATCAGCGCATCTCTTTTCCCGTCTAAGTACTTAATAAAATAGTGCTTAAAAGCAGTGAAAGTTAGTATCTTTTTGAATTGTCGTTTTCTTGATTCAACTAAGTGAAAATTTGTTGATGAATCCAATAATCGAACGACACGTATACTTGCTATATTTGATGTGCCCTTAGTAAAGCACAATATATAACATTATGCGTGAAACATTTAATACTTCCAGTATAAGATTACATTGACTAGTATCATTGTAGCAGTAATTTAATGTAATAAATTTATTACCTACAAATTTATTAGATTTAATGATATTAAAATCATTTTGTTGTACTAAATTTGTTTGCATAATATTTTGTCTCTATTATTTTAAAAGAATTTTTTGTTTTGATTTAGCGATAATATAGATAACAATTTTAGATGCTTAAAAAGAGTGCGATGCGCTCTTTATTATATAACATGGAGGTCAATTTACTATCACTCAAGGGTCTTTTAATATTTTACTTTAGAAATAAAATATTTTAACAATGCCCTAATTGCATTAGATGATTTTTACTATCTTGTATAATATTGATATTTTTTGAAAAAATATTTCAATTCAAAAATACCAAGTGAACTATGTAAATAATTCCGATGAATTATTTAAAAAATGGTACACTTCTACATATCTACAGCTTTTGCAATTTCTATTAGCAGTATAGGACGTATGTACTTTTATCCATACTCAAAAAAATCTTTTTATTGTTCGACAATACACTTTGCTACTTTGTAAAAGAGAATCATTTTAGTTTTTCAGACTTTTTATGAGCCACTTAACCTGCTGTAGATTATGATAGATAAACTGATTTGCATCATGATTGTTTGTTATGCTAGTTTATTTATAGCTGCATACTATGGAATTATTTTGATTACTGGTAAAAAGGGAGTACTATTGAGTTCAACACTACAATCCATATAGATTTTATTTACTAATACATCAAGTATAATACACTTTGGTAAGTAGCTATTTTATAATTTTCCAGTGCGTGGATCGAGTGATTTAATTGATAGCACTGTAGTTAGTAACAACTCTCCTATTTAAATTGCGAATATCATTGTATCTAAAAGATCAAGATGTTCACTGATGCGTAAACGAGCTTTTGTCAAAATGCGTATATCATCAGAACATTGTGATAATTATACTAACATGCAATTACGTAAATCGCATGTTCTAAAACCGACTAGATCAAAAAATCGAATTTGTTTAATACCGCTTCAACCTCTTCTAATTTTAATTCTTTAGTGCCAATGTTGTCGTAAATATTTCGCAATGTAGTTTTAAAAATCACTTCTATTATCAATAGTATCTAGGATTGAATAGCGATAGCACGATCAGTGTCAATATAAAGGCGGTAGAGTAACTTGATACATTAATAATTTTTTAACAACTGACAGGTAATAGAATAATCAACTAGTAATATTTTATATTTTCGATAATTATTAATATTTGAAAAGGATTAACAGTATAGATTTTATCTTTTTCAGAATTAAATAGAATCACATGTATCATCTTATATGTTTCAGCTTCTTGGTACGTGTTTTTTAAAAAATTATTCTTTATATAAAATTTTTATGAAAACTGACGTTTCGAATTTATCGTCCTGAGAATTTGTTTTTTATATTAATGGACTGTTTTCCAGAACTAATTGAAATACCTATCATAGTGTAATTGTCCAGAGTTGTAACAGGCATATTTTTTTCAACTGTAGTGTATTAGTAATTGAGATTTAAGATTGAGTTGCGAATCTTACTTCATAATGATTTTCGAAACCCTATTAAAAAAAATTAGTTATGATGACATTTCTTCATTTCATCAGAGTTTAAAGTCTGCCCCTAAATAAACACGTTTTACATGTGTATTTGAAATAATTTCATTAGGAGTACCATGAGCAAGCAGACGACCTTGATTCATAATATAAGCACGATTACATACTGTAAGAGTTTCTCGTACATTATGATCAGTGATCAGTACACCTAAACCGCTATTACTTAAATGTTTAATAATTTCTTTAATATCAATAACCGAAATAGGATCAATACCAGCAAATGGCTCATCTAAAAGAATGAATTTTGGTTCAACTGCTAAGGCGCGAGCAATTTCTACACGACGACGTTCACCGCCAGATAAAGTTGCTCCTATATGATTAGATAAATGTTCAATATGAAATTCTTGCATCAATTGTCTAGCACAATGCTCGCGTTGTTTTTTTGTGAGCATTGTACGTATTTCCAATACTGCCATTAAATTATTGTAAACGCTTAATTGACGAAATATGGATGCCTCTTGAGGTAAATAACCGATGCCGCGTCTTGCACGTGCATCTAATGTCAGCAAACTAATGTCTTCATCATCAATTATAATTTGACCTATATCATGTGTTACGATTCCTGCTAACATGTAAAATGTAGTCGTTTTTCCAGCTCCATTAGGACCTAATAATCCAATAATTTCACCGGATTTTACTCTCAAACTAATATTTTTCACTACATAGCAATTTTTATAAATTTTAGCTAATTTTTTAGCAATTAATAGCGACATAGTAATTAATTACTCTTGTTTTTATTCCCTGTTTGCACATTTAAATGTTCTAACTGTGATGGTACTAACACAGTAGTGACATGCTTTTTTTGACCTTGACTATATGCATGAAATTTCTTCTCTTTTATAAAATAAGTAATATGATCGCTTTGTATATTACTATCTTTTTGTTTTATACAAGCATTGTCATTTAGTTCAATAACATGCCTTGCTACATCGTAATGTAATTTAGCTGCGTGTCCTTGTACTGCTTGTCCATTTTCTTGCATTTGGTAAAAAGTAGCTGGATTTCCATAAATATCTACAATGATTTTATGAGCATCCTTACTAATATGCGTAACTCTTACAATGTCAGCTTTGAGTTTGATAGAGCCTTGCGTCATAACTACATGACCACTAAAAATTGAAATATTACTTTTTAGATCAATTGATTGGTTAATGCATTCAATGTTAATTGGTTTATCTAAATCTTCTGTTAATGCTAATACCGACAGATTAGTAACCAAAAGGACAACTATAAGTAACAAGTGAAGGTTTTTTCTTTTCATTCTGAATATCATAAGAGATTTTAACCTTCTCCAATAGCGTATTTTTTTTTCTTAAATTGCCGTGCATGTTTATGCCGGTAGCGTTAAAATTTGGACCATGTAAGGTCACTTGATCATTGGATTCTATATCTTGGTTAACTAAATTTAACTTGGCCTTATTAGTTTTAATGCAGTCAAGTTGTAAATTCTGCGTCAATGAATTAAATTCGACGTGACCGTATAGATAAAGTATATGTTCTTTAGCAAGTATGGCTCGATCCGAATAAACTACCCAATTAGGAATGTTATTTTTTTCGTCATACACAGTAATCATTGGATGATAAAACCAACTTTCTTTATGATAGGGACAGTGAGTTACCGTATTTGAAAAGATATTATAGCTCAGAAATCCTGTTTCGTCGTATATCATAGTATTGCATTTTTTACTAATATAGATAGGCCGCTGATGATTAATAGATATCGATGATATTGCATCATAATTCTGATTTGTTAACTTCCAAATAAGTAACAGCAGGATAGCAACTGCTGCTATAATGAGGATTATCCAATATTTTTTTCGATGCATATAAATATTCTATATTTTATAATTTAATATGAAAATCTAATAATATGTTTAGTATATATATATATAGAGTAGAAGACGAAAAACTAACTCATTTACTTCTATCATAACTTTATATTAATAAAATCACCTTAATAAGTAAATTATAATATTTTATTTATATATAAAGTATAAAACTAAATAGAAAACTCATTTAAATTTTTAGTCAAGATGTAGATTACGACCTTAATATATTGTTTTTTAATGTTTATCTTAAATTACGCCTGCTTTTAAAATATCATGCATATGCACAACACCGAGCAAATGATTTTTTTCACTTACTAATAAAGCAGTAATGCTTTTTTCCTGCATTAAACGTAGAGCTTCTACAGCTAGTAGATTCGGACGTACGCGAATACCACCGTGTGTCATTACATCCTGGATTCGCACTAACTGAACATTGGTGTCGACATCTAATATACGACGAAGGTCACCATCGGTAAATATGCCTTCTATCTGCATGATATCATTGACAATAACTGTTAAGCCAAGATTTTTTTGAGTCATTTCCAGCAGAGCATCACGTAATGACGCTTGACGTTTTACATATGGGATATTATCACTAGTATGCATAACGTCGCTAACATTTAATAATAATTTTCGCCCTAGTATTCCACCTGGATGTGATAAGGCAAAATCTTCTCGGGTAAAACCTCGTGCTTCTAAAAGTGCAATAGCTAATGCATCACCCATTACTAAGGTCGCAACACTGCTACTAGTAGGAGCAAGGCCAAGAGGACATGCTTCTTTAGGTACTTTTACACATAAATGTATATCAGAAGCCAGACTTATATTGCTGTGTGGACGACTAGTAATAGAAATAAGGGGTATTTTTTGACGTTTTAGTACTGGAATAAGTGTTAGGATCTCACTTGATTCCCCACTATTGGAAATAGCAATTACTATATCATTGGTAGTAACCATACCTAAATCACCATGGTTAGCCTCACCAGCATGAACAAAAAAAGATGGTGTACCAGTACTAGCAAACGTAGCTGCAATCTTTTTTCCAATATGTCCAGATTTGCCCATACCCATTACTACAACTTTGCCACTACAACAAAAAATTGTTTCACATGCAATACTAAAATCAGCGTTAATATATTGATCAAGCTGTTTTAATCCTTCACGTTCAATGCATACCACTGTTTTACCTACTTGCTGATAGTCGAAATTCGATGATCGGTATGGCATAATCACAACCTTTAAATCAAATGGCTTTAACTTTGTGCGATGGGGATGCTCTTATTGTTCTATAATTGTATTTATAGAACAATTGAATTTATGAAAATCAATAAAACATTCGTCAAATTAATCAAATGCATATTAATTTGCTAATTAACAATTAAAATTTAGACTTAACAGTAGTATTTTAAAATTGCAACTATGATGCATATTCTTAGTTAACAATAATATTTTATACCTATTAACTTTAGTCAAATACTAAAGCTGTTAGTTAAATTAGATTATCACGTTAACGACAGAGTGTCTCAGTTTAGTAAAAGTAATGTTATCTTGATGACTTATAATTAAAAATCAGTCATTAAATAAATTTTATCGTACTTAATTGATCAACTGGATCAATATTATATGTGTATAATAGCGGATAATGCTTTTAGTCCTATTGCTAATTTTAGTTTATTATTTAAATAAATAATATATTAATATTTTAATTACTGTATACATAAATAGCGGGGCTAGCATAACTGAATATCTAGAATAGTTAAAAAATCTATTTGTACGTCATTATATTTTCATCAAGAGTAATCATTATTTCATTAACATCTTAATATAGTAAGTAAAATGAAAAATGCAAATAATGCTAACACAATGAAGAGAAATGCTTAGGTTTTCTTAAGTAAGAGATGAGTTAAATAGTGTTTCAAAGAATCAACAAATAAGATCTACTTTAATGGATAAATTATAGCAATTATGCATAGTATATTTCTGAAATATTTTAAATATGATTTGTATTAAAAATTTTTACTCATTAAGAAATATAATGAAAAATTTTTGATGTAAAAATTGAGTGGCATCTGATATTAAATTGCTAAATTTTTTTAGATTGTAGTTTCGAGTATTTTAAAGAAAATATCAACTTAAGCTGATTGCATTCAAAATATTATATTTGATTAGTTTTGTTTTTATATTTTGGAACAATATATATAAGAGATTATAAAACAATAGGCAAATACGAAAATTATTTTATGAAAATTTAAACAAATAAACAATCGATTTGATCAGTGATTATTTTTCTAATCTATGTAACTTGTTTTCGAGCTTGAAGTAGATATTTTTACATATAAATATTGATTGATTTTAATACATTTAAGAAAAATTGAATGTTTATGTCATTTTAATAACCACATCTCTACTAATTAAGTATGTAATTTCTCTAAAGCAATCTGGTATTGCTTGTGGAGTAAACTAAACTATCATCCTCGAATTTGGTAATGCCTGATCCGTATGTTTAAGAGGTAAAAATGATCATCCAGAAGCAAACGAATCTGGTAGAAATTCATAGCTTAAGCTTCTCATGTGACGAACACGTTATTTTTGATAACATTTCTTTAATGGTTCCAGTTGGAAAAGTAACGGCTATTATGGGACCTTCTGGAAGTGGTAAAACAACTTTGTTACGCTTGATTGGCGGTCAGTTACAACCTGATACAGGAGATATTTTGTTTCTTGGCAATAATATTCCAGCACTTTCTCGAAATAAATTATATGAAGTACGCAAAAAAATGAGCATGCTATTACAATCTGGAGCACTTTTTACTGATTTAGACGTTTATGAAAATGCAGCTTGGCCTTTACGTGAACATACAAAATTACCAGAGTCTTTATTACATAGTACAGTAATGATGAAATTGGAGGCTGTAGGTTTACGTGGTGCAACTAAACTGAAGCCTTCTCAACTTTCTGGTGGTATGGCACGACGGGCGGCTTTAGCAAGATCGATTGCGTTAGAACCAGAGTTAATTATGTTTGATGAACCATTTGTTGGACAGGACCCAATTACAATGGGTGTATTAGTCAAATTGATCGATCAACTCAATCATGCGTTAGGGGTAACATGTATTGTAGTATCTCATGATGTAACCGAAGTATTAAGTATTGCTGATTATGCTTATGTTGTTTCTAATCGAAAAATTATTGCTCAAGGTAATGCACGTGATCTCTGGGAAACCTCTGATCCCTGCGTTCGCCAATTTATAGATGGAAATCCGGATGGACCGGTACCTTTCCGCTCTGCTGCAGGAGATTATCTTAGTGATTTAATTGATTTACGCAAGGAGAAAATGGTTTGATACTATTACAGGTCATAGCATCACTTGGACGTCAAGCAATTAATACCTGTGCTGCTTTTGGGCGGGCGGGTTTAATGCTGTTTCATGCATTAATTGGTAAACCTACATTTCGTAAACATGCACCTTTACTTATAAAACAACTCTACAATATTGGTGTGCTTTCGTTAATAATCGTTGTAGTTTCTGGTCTGTTTATTGGTATGGTATTAGGTTTACAAGGCTATCTAATCTTAAATACTTATAAGGCTGAAACTAACTTAGGTATTTTAGTATCGTTATCTCTATTACGTGAACTTGGACCAGTGGTAACTGCTTTGTTATTTACTGGAAGAGCAGGTTCTTCTTTAACAGCGGAAATTGGTCTAATGAAAGCTACCGAGCAGCTATCTAGTATGGAAATGATGGCAGTGGATCCTTTACGTCGTGTTCTATCACCTCGCTTTTGGGCAGCATTTATAAGCATGCCACTATTATCTTTAATTTTTACCGCTTTAGGAATTACTGGTGGTGTAATTGTAGGAATAGCCTGGAAAGGCATTGATTTTGGTTTTTTTTGGTCCGCTATCCAAAATACGGTAAATTTTCGTGTTGATGTAATTAATAGCATTATAAAGAGTGTACTTTTCACTATTACTATAACTTGGATTGCATTATTTAACGGTTATGATGCTATTCCAACTTCGGAAGGGATTAGCTTAGCAACAACACGTACTGTAGTTCATGCTTCATTAGCCGTATTTGGTTTGGATTTAGTACTAACAGCCCTAATGTTTGGGAATTAATATGATACAAAGCAAAAAAAAAGAAATATGGGTAGGTTTGCTAATACTATTTGCACTACTGGCTTTATTATTCCTAAGTATCCGTGTTGCTAATTTTAAACTATTTGGTAACGAGAAAACTTGGAAGCTATATGCTTCTTTTGATGATATAGGTGGACTTAAGCTCAGTGCACCTGTAAAAATTGGTGGGGTAGTAATTGGACGTGTTACAAATATCATGTTAGATGACAAATTGCTTTTTCCGAGAGTTACTATGGAAATTAGCAATAAGTATATTAATAAAATTCCGGATACTAGTTCGTTATCAATTCGTACGCAAGGATTACTAGGAGAACAATTTCTAACATTTAATTTAGGTTTTTATGATCCTCAACTTGGTTCAACTATGTTAAAAAATGGTTGTACAATACGTGACACTAAATCTGTAATTATTATAGAAGATATAATAGGTCAATTACTTTATAAAAATAACAAAAAAAGAAAAGACTGATTGTTTAAATTTAACTTAATGTAGAGGCTAAATGTAGCATTGCTATAGGCATGCAAAGGGAAAGGGGGTGAAAACGATGTTTAAATATTTATTGATCATTGCTATGATAGTAACTACTTCTGCGTCGATAGCTAATCCTTTAAGTGAAAATAATCCTTATAAATTAATGAACATAGTTGCAGTAAAAATGTTTACTCGTTTAAAAAATGAACAAGTTAAGATTCAGCAAAACCCTAATTATTTATGCGATATTGTTCGTGAGGAATTATTACCTTATGTGCAAATAAAATATACAGGTGCGTTAGTATTAGGTCGTTATTATCGTATAGCTACGCCAGCTCAGCGTAATACTTATATTAAAGCATTTAAAGAGTACTGGATACAAACCTACGGTCAGGTATTAGCATTTTATCATGGACAGACTTACCATATTCAGCCAGAGCAACCAATTAGTGATGCTAAAATTATAACAATTCGCGTAACTGTTATTGATCCTACAGGTCGACCACCAGTTCGACTTGATTTCCAATGGCGAAAAAATACTCAAACTAATAAATGGCAAGCATATGACATGGCAGCTGAAGGAATTAGTATGATTACTACTAAACAGAACGAATGGAGTGACTTACTTCGCAATAAAGGTATTGATGGATTGACTACCCAATTAAAAATTTACGCGGTACAGCCAATTACTTTGGATAAAAAGTAATAATGAACAATTCGTTACGTTGGAAATGTACTGCTAGTACGTTAGCTTTAATTGGTAGATTAGATATCGACACACTATTAACATTATGGCATCAGCGTGAAAGTATCATGGTTAATATTAATATTATTGATGTTGCAGCTTTAGAAAAAATTGATTCAGCTGGTTTAGCCCTGTTAGTACATCTGCGAGAAATCGTACGAACACAGGGAAATAAATTGATTTTTACTGGTATCACAGATAAATTACGATCACTTATTACACTTTATAATTTACAGAAAATCATTGTATGTGAATAAAAAAATAATAATTTTCAATTACTTTTTTTGATTACTTGCTTTATGGATATTTTATATATTCAAGATTTGAATAATTTGTTTTAATATATCTATCTAATTATTATCAAGTGAAGCAATAAGTGATGAAAAATAGTGAAGTGAAAGCTCTTTTAATGAACGCGTTACCATTAGAAGAAGTATATGTAATGAGCAAAGATGAAACTCATTTTCAAGTCATTGCAATAGGAGAAATGTTTAATAAATTAAGCCGTGTTCAAAAACAACAAGTTATATACGAACCCTTAATGGAGTATATTATTAATCAAAGTATTCATGCAGTATCTATCAAAACTTATACTCCAACTCAGTGGGCACAAGACCGCAAGCTCAACAATATACAAGACCTATAGATTATTTATTAATAAATCTGTAAAAAAATTATGAGCTATTTTGGATGGATAAATTTCGTGTAATAGGCCCTACCTGTTTAAACGGCGAAGTAATCATTTCTGGAGCAAAAAATGCTGCATTACCTATTTTGTTTGCTGCATTACTCACAGAAGCGCCAGTAGAAATTCATAACGTGCCAAAACTACGTGATATTGAAACTACTATACAATTACTTCGTCAGTTAGGTGCACACGTTGAACATCATAATTCAGTACATGTCAATGCTTGTAATGTTAATATGTTCTGTGCACCTTATGAATTAGTGAAAACTATGCGTGCTTCTATATGGATTTTAGGACCACTAGTGGCACGATTTGGAGAAGGCCAGGTAGCGCTTCCCGGGGGTTGTGCTATTGGTGCACGTCCAGTGGATCTTCACATCATGGGTCTTGAGAAGTTAGGTGCTAAAATTACATTAGAAGAAGGTTATCTTAAGGCGTCAGTTAATGGTCGCTTAAAAGGTGCACATATTTTTATAGAAAAAGTAAGCGTAGGTGCCACTGTAACTATCATGAGTGCGGCAACACTAGCGATAGGTGTTACTGTTATTGAAAATGCAGCACGTGAGCCTGAAATTGTTGATATAGCAAATTTTCTTAGTGTACTTGGAGCAAAAATCAGTGGCGAAGGTACTGGTAGAATTATCATAGAAGGCGTTGAACGTTTAAATGGAGGTATTTATCGTATTCTGCCAGACCGTATAGAAACTGGTACTTTCTTAGTAGCAGCAGCAATTTCACGTGGTAAAGTATTATGCCGTAATACCCAACCGAATATCTTGGATGCTGTATTAGCAAAATTGCGTGATACAGGTGCAGATATTATAGTGGGTAGTAATTGGATCAGTCTAGATATGCATGGTCAACGCCCAAAGGCGGTGAATATAAGAACTGCACCCTATCCCGGTTTTCCAACTGATATGCAAGCACAGTTTACATTATTAAATTTAGTAGCAGAAGGTACAGGTGTAATTACAGAAACGATTTTTGAAAATCGATTTATGCATATCCCTGAGTTAAAACGCATGGGAGCACATGCAGAAATAGAAAGAAATACCGTCATTTGTTATGGCGTAGAGAAACTTTTTGGTGTTCAAGTCATAGCGATGGACTTACGTGCTTCTGCAAGTTTAGTCTTAGCAGGTTGTATTGCAGAAGGTGTTACATTAATAGATCGCATTTATCATATAGACCGTGGATATGAGAAAATAGAACATAAGCTCAAAACAATCGGTGCATATATTGAACGTATCAAAGAATTAGGATAAGTACCATATTTTAAAAAATATTTAAATTGGTTTTTCAACATTTAATTATTAAATTAGGCATGAATTTTCGATTTCTTTGACTCTGATATTAAAATTTATTAGTTAGAAAAATCAACATTAATCGTACAAAATATATAACAATATAGTATAAATTTCAAATAATTAACGGTCTAGTGTATAGCAATAAACTTCTTACATTTCTATATTTAGCTTTTATTATCCATATAGATGCATAATTATTACTATTGTATATAGAATAAAAGACACAATTATTGTAACTAGATCTTTTAAAATAATTTTTTATAATTTTTTTATGATGTAAGTTATTTAGATAATAATTCATTATTTAGTTGTTTAAATATCAATAAAATTGCTGTAATAGCTTTGATATTATAACTTTTTTAAAGTATTTAAAGTATGTTACTTAGATATTCAAGTAATATAGTATGTTAATAAATTTTTTTCTTTATCTTAAAGTTTTAAGAGAGGAAAAGTTTTATTGTTTTTTAGTAAATATTTTATAGATTAAAGATTTTTTTATGAATAAGTTACTGTCCTAATAAAATATAGTTATATGAGGGAGAGATAATATGTATGCAGTTTTTAAAAGTGGTGGAAAGCAACATCGAGTCACTCAAGGTCAGATTATTCGTTTAGAAAAAATAGATATTGCAACAGGTAAAATTGTCGAATTTTGTCCTCTTCTAATGATTGTAAATGGCCAAAATACAATAATTGGTACGCCATCAATTCTCGGAAGCATGATCAAAGCTGAGGTTATTTGTCATGGTCGTAATGATAAAATTAAAATTGTTAAATTTCGTCGTCGTAAGCACTATCGTAAACAAGCTGGGCATCGACAATGGTTTACTGATGTAAAAATAATAGATATTACTACATGTTATAATGAGGATTCTGAATAATGGCACATAAAAAGACGGGCGGTTCAACACGTAATGGACGAGATTCTCATGCCAAACGTTTAGGTGTAAAACGCTTTGGTGGTGAAAGTGTTTTTGCAGGCAATATCATTATTCGCCAGCGTGGAACTAAATTTCATGCCGGTAATAATGTTGGATGTGGACGTGATCATACCTTATTTGCGACTAAAAATGGAAAAGTTAAATTCGAAATAAAAGGACCACACAAAAGAAAATATGTTAGTGTAGTTATTCATTAAAACATTATTTTAAAATGTTCGTATATAATCAATTAATCAATCTATATCAATATGATTAGTATATTAAAAAATTAATTTGAAAAGAGTAAAATCATGTACCTTAATTCTATTATTTTATTTAAATCTGGCACTTCTGAATCTGAATGATATGATTAGTAATCAATTTTTATTTTAATGAAAATAAATACTGAAAATGTCGATAGATATGATATAAAGTGCAATCAGTAGTAGCATAATGGAGAACAAATGAAGTTTGTTGATGAAGTAAAAATTTTTGTAGCTGCTGGTGATGGTGGTAATGGTTGTATTAGCTTTCGACGTGAAAAATATATTCCTAAAGGCGGTCCAGATGGTGGTGATGGTGGTAATGGTGGTAATGTATACCTGTTAGCAGATGAAAATTTAAACACATTGATTGATTTTTGTTTTAAAAAATCTTTTCAAGCTGAGCATGGTCAAAACGGACAAAGTAGTAATTGTACAGGGAAAAGTGGTAAAGATACTATCCTTAAAGTACCTCTTGGTACGCGTGTGATCGACTGTAATACTCAAGAGATATTGGGAGATTTAACATACCATGATCAAAAGGTTATAATAGCAAAAGGGGGTTGGCATGGTTTAGGAAACACACGTTTTAAGTCTTCGTTAAATCGTACACCACGCCAAAAAACCATTGGTACACCTGGTGAAAAGCGTGAGCTTCAGTTAGAGCTTATATTAACAGCAGATGTAGGTATGCTCGGTTTGCCGAATGCAGGTAAATCTACTTTTATTCGCGCAATATCAGCAGCAAAACCTAAAGTAGCCAATTATCCTTTTACCACGTTGGTACCAAGTCTTGGTATGGTGCGCATGGACAGAGAAAAAAGTTTTGTAATTGCTGATATTCCAGGTTTAATTGAAGATGCTGCAGCAGGAGCTGGACTCGGAATTCGTTTTCTTAAACACCTTGAGCGTTGCCGAATTCTTTTGCATCTCATTGATATTAAACCTTCTGATGGATCAGATCCCATGAATAATGCGCATATCATCCATGGCGAATTAGAAAAATATAGTTATAATCTCTCACAAAAACCTCGTTGGTTAGTTTTTAATAAAATTGACTTAATTAGTGATGATAAAATAAACGTTTATACAGAAAGTATTGTAAAAAGATTAGGATGGACAGAAAAATATTATCTTATTTCTGCAACTAGACAAGATGGTATCAAAAAACTATGCTGGGACATAGTCAATTTTATTATTAATACCGCTGAAATAGTAATATAAAAAATATTTTTAAATATCAAATGAAAAATTTACAATTTATTTAATTTTATTTTTACTGCAGATGTTTTTGCATTTTTTAAGAAAACAGTACCCAAATAAAGTAAGAATCGAAGCGATAACTGGACATTAGTTATATGTGTTATTAAATTATCTAAAATATTCCTAATTATTTAAATAATAATAGATAATGAATATATGCATACTTTTGTAAAAAAAATATCAGAGCTCTTTTAAAGATTCATCATATCTTATCAATTTCAAAGCAAATTTAATACACTGTAAACTAAATTGTAAAATACATCTATATTAATTGATAGAATTTTTTATATAATTAAATGATAGGTTTTTTTAAAAATTTTGATGTGAACATATTTTGTTAAACTGTCCAAATATGTTTAGCAAAAATGCATGCGCACAATACCCGCGTATACTTGAACTTATTTTAACGAGTAAATTTACTATTATTAATAATAGCATGATTTTTACAATGTGTAGATATTAACGAGAATATACTTATTATATAAATTTTAACTAGTTAAAAGTATTAAAAAAAATAAATCGATTTTATGATAAAAATTGATTTAACAAAAATGTAAACAAATACTTTCTTTATTAAAAAATTTTTTTTGAAGATAGTATCTTATACATGCTAATGATTTATGTTTTTTATTTGATATGTATATATATATTGTATGAAGCAAGGTAAAAAAATAATTGAATAAACTAAAAAAATACATTTTTTTAAAAAAAATCATAGATTTAAATATTTAATTTTTTTAAAATGTATATATTTTTATGGGTAAGATTAAGATAAAAAATATGATATCGTGGCAAGATTGATGTGCAATGGTACAGATTTTGTATTTATTGAAGTATTATCTTTTAAATATTCAGCAATTACAGTTAGTAATGAAAAATGTAAAATTTATGACACAGATTTTCTAATTAACAAGAAGATATTTTTTATCTAACGAGCGCTAAATGAACGAATTATGTATAATATAAGTTAGCAAGATAATTAACTAATTGATTATAAAAATTTATATTAATAATCACATAAATCTTTATGTTTTAGTATGACTTACTATTTCATAGTAATAAAAAATAAAAATTACTCTTGAAAAAGATTTCAAACATTATATTAATAATGAAAAGATTAAAATCTTTAAATATAAACGTGCAAAATTCATAAAAAAATGAAATCATAAATACATTATATTAAGTGATAAATATTTAACATTTAGCTTAGTGAAATAAAAACTAGGGTTTAAAGCAACAAAAAAATGTTAAAGTATGTAATGCCACTTAATATAAGATTTGATTAAGTAGACTAGTATAATCAAGTTATACGCTAGGTACTGCTTATAAATTAAGAAACTCTCTTAGAAAATAAGGTATTTTGAACTTAAAGCAATGCATGTTGTAGGAGTTATTGCTTGCTCTTAACGTATCAGCTATGAATTACGTTAACGAAAATATTAAATACGAGGAACTACAATGAATCCAATTCCGATGACGTTGAAAGGTGCTGAGACACTGCGTGCAGAATTGAACGAATTGAAAACTGTAAAACGTCCACGTATTATTGCGTCTATTGCGGAAGCACGTGAATATGGTGACTTAAAAGAAAATGCTGAATATCATGCAGCGCGTGAAGAACAAGGATTTTGCGAACGTCGTATTCAAGAGATAGAGGCCAAACTTTCAAATGCACAAATAATTGATATTACTAAAATTCCAAAAACTAATCGAATCATTTTCGGTAGTACAGTGAGTATTGTAAATATTAATACAGATGAAAAATTTACTTACCGTATAGTAGGTGATGATGAGGCTGATTTCAAAAAAAATATGATCTCAGTTAATTCACCAATGGCACGTGGTTTAGTAGGAAAAAAAGTAAACGATATTACTATGATAAATACTCCGAGTGGCGGTATAGAGTACAAAATTATAACAATAGAATATATTTAATAAATTGCTATCCTCACCGAAGCCAAAAGGTTATTAATGATCTTTCCTCCAATCGTATTAAGTATTTTTCTACAATTCGAATAATATTGCTACGAAATATCGACACGGAATAGGCAAATTTGCACTCTACGCATTACAGAGTATATTTTGACTATACATACTTTCGATTATATAATTGATATTAATCATGATAATTAATTTAACAAAAATAAAAGAGTTTAAAGAAGGTTATTTTTATAATTAGTCTTAAATTATTTAATCGTGTATTTTATTTAAGCTAATAGGATATCAAGCATAACTTTAAAAAGTATCACTAAGATGCGCAATAAATTTAAGAAAATTTACAATTTATATCAGATTTTGCTATTTCATTTAATGATATAAATGTATCATGTGTGTGTTTGCTTAAGTATTCTAAAACAAATTCATACTATTATTCGTATCCTTTCGAGTATATCACCAAATTAGTGCAAATTCATTATATGCTGCTGTGTTGTTTTAATAACAATAAAATTGGAAAAGATTATAATGTTTGAAAAACATTCTACTAGCTCTAGTTACTGGCTTCAAGAACATTACAGCGATAAATATGTACAACAAGCAAAGAAAAAAAAATTACGATCACGTGCCTGGTTTAAACTTGAAGAAATACAAAAAAAGGAACGTTTGTTAAAATCCGGCATGAGAGTAGTAGATTTAGGAGCTACACCGGGCAGTTGGTCTCAGTATGCACAGAAACAAGTGGGCTATAGTGGTCATGTTATTGCTTGTGATCGTTTGCCTATGGTTCCCATTATGGGTGTTGATTTTTTACAAGGTGACTTGTGTGACGATATATTTTTTAAAAAATTTTTGCACCATATAGGTAATAAAAAAATACATATTGTTATGTCGGATATGTCGCCTAATTTAAGTGGGAAATCTATTATCGATATTCCTCGTTCAATGCATTTAGTAGAATTAGCGTTTAAAATATGCCGAAATATTCTAATATTGGACGGTAATTTTATAGTGAAAATATTTCAAGGAGATGGTTTAAATGAATACATACAAAAAATTCGTCCTTTTTTTAAAAAAATAAAAATTTGTAAGCCTGTTGCTTCTCGGTCACGTTCACGTGAAGTGTATATTGTAGCTATAGGATATACAGCTATAGCTATATCTAACGATTTTTAGTCAGGTAAGCGGTGTGTTTACTTTAAGATGTCATTCTAAGTACAGTGTCAATAACTAAAATCATTAGCACTGCGATTCCAAGCATGAAGGATATATCGTACCCCATGCCGTCTATTAACACCTTTGTAATATGAGGTTAATCTCTTGAGTGACATGGCGAAAAACCTGGTTCTCTGGTTAGTCATCGCGGTTGTGCTGATGTCAGTATTCCAGAGTTTTGGACCTAACGAGTCGAATGGCCGTAAAGTTGATTATTCAACTTTTCTGTCAGAAGTAAATCAAGATCAGGTCCGCGAGGCACGTATTAATGGGCGTGAGATTAACGTTATTAAAAAAGATAGTAAAAAATATATAACTTATATTCCTATTAATGATTCTAAATTACTAGATAACTTGTTGATTAAAAACGTTAAAGTAGTTGGTAAGGCACCAGAAGAACCAAGCTTACTAGCTTCTGTTTTTATCTCGTGGTTTCCAATGTTGTTATTAATTGGTGTATGGATTTTCTTTATGCGCCAAATTCAAGGAGGTGGCGGTAAGGGTGCTATGTCATTTGGCAAGAGTAAAGCTCGTATGTTAACTGAGGATCAGATAAAAACTACTTTTGCAGACGTAGCCGGTTGCGATGAGGCAAAAGAAGAAGTAGCCGAATTAGTTGATTATCTACGCGAACCCAATCGTTTTCAAAAGCTTGGCGGTAGAATTCCAAAAGGTATTTTAATGGTAGGTCCACCAGGTACAGGAAAAACATTATTAGCAAAAGCAATTTCTGGTGAAGCAAAAGTGCCTTTTTTCACTATCTCTGGATCTGACTTTGTAGAAATGTTTGTTGGCGTTGGTGCTTCACGTGTGCGCGATATGTTCGAGCAGGCAAAGAAAGCTGCACCATGTATTATTTTTATTGATGAAATCGATGCAGTAGGGCGTCAGCGTGGTGCTGGTTTAGGAGGTGGGCATGACGAACGTGAGCAAACTTTAAATCAGATGTTAGTTGAGATGGATGGTTTTGAAGGTAACGAAGGAATTATTGTAATTGCTGCTACAAATCGTCCAGATGTACTTGATCCAGCATTATTACGTCCAGGTCGTTTTGATCGTCAAGTGGTAGTTGGTCTACCTGATGTTCGTGGTCGTGAGCAAATCCTCAAAGTACATATGCGTCGCGTACCAATTGCTACTGATGTTGATGCAGCAATTATTGCACGAGGTACACCAGGTTTCTCAGGAGCTGACTTAGCTAATTTAATTAACGAAGCTGCATTATTTGCTGCACGTAGCAATAAACGTGTGGTATCGATGGTAGAGTTTGAAAAAGCAAAAGATAAAATTATGATGGGTACAGAAAGACGGTCTATGGTCATGACGGAATTACAAAAAGAAGCCACAGCTTACCACGAAGCAGGGCATGCTATCATTGGACGTCTTGTTCCAGAACACGATCCTGTACATAAAGTTACTATTATTCCACGTGGTCGTGCATTGGGAGTTACTTTCTTTTTGCCTGAAGGTGATGCAATCAGTGCAAGCCGTCAAAAGCTAGAAAGTCAAATTTCAACACTTTACGGTGGTCGTTTAGCAGAAGAAATTATTTATGGTTTAGAACGAGTTTCTACCGGTGCGTCTAATGATATTAAAGTAGCCACTAATCTAGCACGCAATATGGTAACACAATGGGGTTTTTCGGAAAAGTTGGGACCTTTGCTATATGCAGAAGAAGATGGGGAAGTATTTCTTGGACGATCGGTAGCAAAAGCGAAACATATGTCTGATGAAACAGCACGTATTATTGATCAGGAAGTGAAATATTTAGTAGATAGCAACTATCAACGTGCTCGTTGTATTTTAAAAGAAAATATGGATATACTTCATGCAATGAAAGATGCGTTGATGAAGTATGAGACAATTGATGCTCTACAAATTGATGATCTTATGGCTCGTCGAGAAGTTCGACCACCTACTGATTGGGAAGATTATAGTAACAACAACACTAACAATAATCATAAGTCTGCACCGTACTCAGCTAAAACGCTGTATACTTCAAATCAGCAAAACAAACTATAGAAGTATGTATGAAGTTATATTCTCGAAATTTTCATCTTGATTTATCATTTCCTCATGTGATGGGTATTTTAAATGTTACACCAGATTCGTTCTTCGATGGTGGCATTCATAAGACCTTATCAGATATTCTTGTACATACTAATAACATGGTCAATGCTGGGGCAACTATTATTGATATTGGAGGTGAGTCAACACGTCCTGGGGCAAATACAATTAGTGTATCCCAGGAACTAGAACGTATCATTCCTACATTAGAAGCTATCGCAGATCGTTTTGAGGTATGGATTTCAGTTGATACTTCACAACCTGAGGTAATTCGCGAATCGGCACGTGCAGGTGCCTATATGATTAACGATATTCGATCGCTTTCTAAACCAGGAGCACTAGAGGCAGCAGCAGAAACGGGTTTACCAATATGTCTAATGCACATGCCTTGTACTAAACCACATGTTACACAAGAAATATTACCCCATGATGATATCGTAAGTGTAGTAGATACTTATTTTGCTGATCAAATTGCACGTTGTGAAACAGCTCTTATTAAAAAAGAAAATCTCGTATTCGACCCTGGTTTTGGTTTTGGAAAAACTCTCAGACAAAATTATAAACTATTAGCTTATCTTAACCATTTTCATCATTTTAAATTACCAATATTAGTAGGTTTATCACGTAAGTCCATGATTGGTAATATATTAAATGTCGAAGTTGCACAGCGTTTAATCGGGAGTATTAGCTGTGCTGTTATTGCTGCTATACAGGGAGCACATATTATTCGAGTGCATGATGTCAAGGAGACTGTTGAAGCAATACGCATTTTTGAAGCGATGAAAAGGGCTAAGGAATAATCAGTATGAGCAATCGTAAATATTTCGGTACAGATGGTATTCGTGGAAAAGTTGGTAAAATGCCTATAACACCTGATTTTGTACTGAAGCTAGGTTGGGCTGTAGGTAAAACGCTAGCAGGCAATGGATCTCGTAAAGTATTGATTGGAAAAGATACAAGGATTTCTGGCTATATGTTAGAATCAGCGTTAGAAGCTGGTCTAGCAGCTGCAGGAATTTCAGCAGCTTTTACTGGACCTATGCCAACTCCAGCGATTGCTTACCTAACACGTACATTCCGGGCTGAAGCCGGTATAATGATTTCTGCTTCGCACAATTCATTTGATTACAATGGAATTAAATTTTTCTCTGCTGAAGGGACAAAATTACCGGATAATGTAGAACAAGAAATTGAATTGGAAATGGAAAAGCGAATTATTTGTGTACAATCATCCAAATTAGGACGAGCTCACCGGATTATTGATGCAGCAGGGCGGTATATTGAGTTCTGTAAAGGTACTTTTCCAAGCGAATTAAGTCTTAATGGTCTTAAAATCGTAGTTGATTGTGCCAACGGTGCAACTTATCACATTGCACCAAATGTATTTCGTGAGCTAGGTGCAAAAGTCCTTACTCTTTCTACACAACCTGATGGTATGAATATTAATAAAAAATGTGGTACGACTAATCTGCATTTATTAAAACAATATGTTTTGGAACAACAAGTAGATTTAGGCTTGGCATATGATGGTGATGGTGATCGTATAATGATGGTTGATCATTTTGGCAATAAAGTAGATGGTGATCAAATTCTTTATATTATAGCTCATGAAAATTTACGTCAAGGTCAATTAAAAGGAGGTGTTGTTGGTACATTAATGAGCAATATAGGTCTTGAATTAGCTTTAAAAGAAATAGGTATACCGTTTATCCGTTCTAAAGTAGGAGATCGTTACGTACTAGAAAAAATGAAGCAAAAGGGGTGGCGTATAGGAGCAGAAAACTCTGGCCATATTATTTTGCTAGATAAAACGACAACTGGTGATGCTATCATAGCAAGTTTGCAAGTCTTAAGTGCTATTGTACGTAATCATGTTAATTTACATGATTTATGTAATGGAGTAAAAATGTTACCGCAAGCTTTAGTGAATGTACGTTTTCATGGCACACATGATCCGTTACAAAGCAATATAGTTAAAGCAGTTACTGTAGAGGTAGAAAAAACATTACTACATGAAGGTGGTCGTTTGCTATTGCGCAAATCTGGTACAGAACCATTAATTCGTATAATGGTAGAAGGTCACAATAAAAGAAAAATTCACATGTTAGCAAATAATATTGCTAAAGCTATTCGATCAGTGTAGAACCATCACACAACAAGATAATGTTTCAAGTATTCAAAGAATATCTTGTTTTCTCTTTATAATTGAAAAACGATTATAAAATTCTACTTGCAGACATATACTTCTTTAGTTAGAATTTAGATTCTATTTTATAAATATAAAAACACTTTTAATTGTTATTATTGTCACTGTATGAATAAAATCTAAGAGAATAGGTTAATTATGTATGAAGTGGTTTTATGTATGTTTTTTATTGTGGCCATTGGTCTGATAGCGTTAGTTCTTATTCAAAAAGGTTCAGGATTAGATATAGGAATTTCATTAAACTCGGGTGCATCCGGTACGTTATTGGGTTCAATAGGATCTGACCGCTTGCTCACTCGTGTTATCACAATATTAGCAACTTTATTCTTTATTATTAGTATCATTCTTGGTAATTTAAATAACAGGAGATCTTCTCACAAAAAACATGATCTGGTAATGCCAATACAATCTCAAAAAAATACGCATTTGTCTAAACCGACTCCAATATTGTCGAACAATGATATGCCGCAATAAAATAGGTTTTAAAGTAATTGTTAGTCTAAGAGCAAAGCCGAGGTGGTGAAATTGGTAAACACTCTACCTTGAGGTGGTAGTGCCCTATTGGGCTTACGGGTTCAAGTCCCGTCCTCGGTACTTGAAATGTGTTATAGTTTGCATTTTTCATGAATTTGGCATAATCTTCGCCAAGATTTAAAATAAATGGAATAGTTGCACTTTGTGTTAGAATTACAACATAACTGCTATAGGTTTAAAACTGACACCTTAAATTACTTTTGCTTGCAGTACATTTTCAAACATACTACTATGATTTTGGTAGCAGATATATAACTTATCAGTAGAATTTGGATTTTTTTTTAAAAAGTATGCAAAAGTCATAATGTGGCATACAGGGTCCACTAGCAAAAAACCTCGGATTTTCGGGGTTTTTTATTATTGAAAAATCGTAATATAATAGATATTAGGCCCTTTTTTATTTCTTTGGGGGTAGGCTTGTCTACATTAGAGCAAGAATTAACAGAGCTGATCTCTGCGCCGGTAGAAGCGCTTGGCTACGAATTAATTGGTATTGAATTAGTTCGGGGACGTATATTAACTTTGCGCATCTATATTGATAGTGAAGAGGGCATTGATGTTGATGGTTGCGCTGATGTTAGCTACCAAGTTAGTGCTGTAATGGATTTAGCAGATCCTATTAAAGTGACTTACAATCTTGAGGTTTCTTCACCGGGTCTCGACCGTCCTCTTTTCACTGCTAAAGACTATATACGTTTTACCAATCATGAGGTGAGATTAGTATTATGCATAGCCGTGAATAATCGTCGCAAATGGCGAGGCATTATCAAATCTGTCGAAGAGGAGATGGTCACGGTAACTGTTGAGGGTAATGATGAAGTATTCGCATTAAGTAATATTCAAAAAGCGAATCTAGTTCCCTACTTTTAAAAGTCCGCATTGAGGCTAACCGAG
>NZ_CP010908.1 GCF_000971765.1 Candidatus Pantoea carbekii
TTATGTTAAAATATTATCTACTTTTCTATACATATCAGCAATATTTAACCTTTCTTCTAAAAGCAATGCAGCTCGTAAGCCCAAAGCAACATTTGGATTAGGAAAAAGAATCCAACAAGCAGTATCATTAGCTCGCCATATTTGATTTTTTTCATAGGCGATAATTTGTCCTGATTCTAATTTTGTAAAATTTTCCACTAATGATGACAGTGTTAATCTAAAACTACTATGAGTTTTTATAATACTTTCCTTAATAGTAAAAAATTTTAAAGATGTTTTTGTTGTCTCTAATAAAAGATTATCAGAAATAAGAGCTTTAAGAGCAAACTCTGTTGCTTGAAAGAGATAAAGCGCATTTTGACCAAACGGTTGAACAGTACCCAATTCTAATGTACAACTTTGTATACCAAAACGTTTACTAACATAGTAACTAAAAGTTCCATTAGGAACTGTATGTTGAACTATTGCATCCAATTCGCATGATTTTAAAAAATCAAAAAAAAACTTGTTATAAGCATTAATGTGATAAGGAATTAAAGCAAATTGTGAAAAACGCGAATTACGAATTGTACTATGTATATCAAAATGATATACAGATATATGGTGATTATTACATAAATCTAAAGTGTTAAAAAATGCATTCACAGTTCGTTCTAGAACAGCTGCACGCAAACCTTCAATGCTCTTTAAATAGCTATTACATAAACCACAAAATAAACGATTCATATCATAATGAATATAACGTTTACCTATACGCATTGCCGCTAAGTTACCAAATATAATCAACAATGCACAACGCAGAAACAATTTTTTTTTACTAAGAGATAGTAATAAACTAGCAAGCAATTCAACAGGAGCCGTCTCATTACCATGAATACCAGCTGATACAATAATTGCTTGATTAAACCCTACTTTTGGAATAAGCTGCAATACTCCCTCAGCAAGCCAATTTGCCTGTATTTCTATCGGAAAAGTTATATCTTGTAATCCATCATTTAAAAGTTTACTAATAATTTTATGCATTTATATATCTCTATTGCTGAAAATCATAAATACTGCCAAGCATTAAAAGTTGTGTTAGTTCATCAAGTGCTTGATAAACTTCATTCAGAAGCTGTGGGTCAACTAAATCGTTACTATGCAAACGATCACGATAATGTTTTTCTACCCACTTAATCAACTGTTTATAACGATAATCAGTTAATATACATCCACTGTTTACTGCAGAAAACTCATCTTTATTTAGGACTACACGCAAACGCAAACAAGCAGGTCCACCACCGTTTTGCATACTTTCGCGCAAATTAAATACCTGGATTTCATTAATTGGACATGATATATGTTCAATGAGATTATTTAGATAACGCCATACATTTTTACATCTACGACATTCCTCCGGTACAACAATCAACATTTTTCCATCCGATTTAGTTAATATCTGGCTATTAAAAAGATAAGAAGTTATAGCATCTTGCATGGTTACTTCACTTTCAGGTACCTCAATATTTATGAAAGGTAATTCTAATAAAGCACTTTTATCAAATAATTGCTTGAGTACACTTTTTTGATTAAGAAACGCATATTGATGGTGAAACAATAAATACTGATTACTCACTGAAATAACATCATTATGAAAAACACCACTATCAATAGCAACGGGGTTTTGCTGGACAAAAATAGTATATTGAGGATTCAGCTGATGCAAACGTGATACAGCCTCACTAGCTTCAAGTGTCTGACGTGCTGGATATCTTTGAGGCACAATGCCATTACCAAAAGCTTTACGGCCATATACAAATAATTGAATTCCCTGTGTATCATATTGTTTGCATAGACGATTATGATTTGCACCTCCTTCATCACCAAAATCGCTTTGTTGCGGTAATGCATTATGATGACAAAAATAATTTCTGTTATTAAAAATAGCACGCAGAATACTAGAAGTAGTTAATACTTCAAATGAACGATGAAGCTTACTGTTAAGATTTGCTACTGTAAAATGTACTTTACCATCTCTACTATCAGCTGAAGGTGATACAGTTGCAGCATTTGCTGTCCACATAGATGAAGCTGAACTGAATGCAGAAAGTAAGAGAGGGGATGTTTTTCCTACGTATCGTAATAATTGCTCATTAGTACCACTAAATCCAAGAGCTCTTAATGCATTAACATTTGGACGAGGTTGTGGTGGTACAATACCCTGAACAAAACCTTGATTTAATAAGATTTTCATCTTTTTCAATCCTTGAAGAACAGCTTTTTTTGGATTCGATAATCCATTACGGTTATATAATGAAGCATGATTCCCTATAGATAAACCAGCATAATGATGTGTTTGACCGACTAAACCGTCAAAATTTACTTCAATGCTTGACATAAAAAACCTTAAATATTTAAACGTTAGAATGGAAGACCTGGTAGAATTGTAGTTGGTAATATAAGCGATTCACTAATAAGTGAAACCATAGGCCAGGCACAGTAATCAGCTGCATAGTAAGCTGAAGGACGATAATTACCAGAGCAACCAATACCACCAAAAGGAACCTTGCTAGAAGCGCCTGTTAAAGGTGTATTCCAATTAACAATACCTGCTCGTGCTTCGTTAGTAAGACGATTAAAAAGCAATGCGTCTGTTGAAACTAATCCAACAGCCAATCCATAACGTGTATTATTAGAAATATAGACTGCTTCATCAAAATCCTTATAGCGTATAATAGTTAATAATGGACCAAAGTATTCCTCATCAGGGATCGTACAATTAGTAATATCGATAATACCTGGAGTTACAATAGTAGAACAATGATCAAGTTGTTCCATTCTTAACAAACTAGATGCTCCTAAGTTAATCAAGTGTCGCTGCGCCTCAAGCAAGGCACTAGATGCTTCTAATGAAATTAGCCCACCCATAAATGGTTGAGGGTCTGCATTCCATTTACCAAATTTTATCTGACGGCTTGCTTCAACCAATCTTGCTATTAATGCATCACCTTTTGGACCAAATTTAACTAATAAACGTCTAGCGCAAGTACACCTCTGTCCTGCTGAAATAAAAGCAGATTCAATAATAAGTCGTATTACTGCATCAAAATTAGTATAACTATCTATAATTAAAGCATTATTCCCGCCCATCTCTAATGCAAGAATCTTTTCTGGTTGACCTGATAAAAAACGATGAAAGTAACAGCCAACCGCTGCACTTCCAGTGAAAAGTACACCGTCAATTTGAATATTTTTTAACAACGCATTACCAGTTTCCCTATCACCTTGAATTAAATTCAATACACCATTAGGAAGACCAACATCTTGCCAAATTTGTACTATTAACTCTGCAGTTGCAGGTACAAATTCACTAGGTTTAAAAACAATTGTATTACCGGCAATAAGTGCTGGAATAATGTGCCCATTTGGTAAATGTCCAGGAAAATTATAGGGGCCAAAAACAGCCATTACTCCATGAGGTTTATGACGTAATTGTATTTTTCCGTTCGGTAATAGTGTCTCACTAAAACCTGTTCGAATAGAATAAGCTTCTTGAGAAATACTAGCTTTATAAATCATTGATTGAACTTCTATACGAGTTTCCCATAATGGTTTGCTAGTTTCTTGAGAAATTAATGTAGCAACCTGTTCTTTTTGTTCAGATAAACGTGTTGCAAAGGATTGAACAATAGTAATGCGCTGTTCTAATGACAGATGTGACCAATTATAAAAAGCAGCACGTGCGGCCAGACAAGCATTCTGCACATCTTCTATATTAGCACTAGACGCTTTCCAAAGTATGTCCTGGTTTTCAGGCGATCTTTTTATAAGAACAGGTCCTTTACCTAAACACCATTTACCAGAAATAAAATGTGCAAGATGACTCATAATGTTAAATTCTCTCGGGATACATAGTTATGAAACGTAATATATCATTCTCGTTGACCTGCAAAAATTCACGTTGAACTTCACTTAAGTGCAATGCGTCTGAATTAGAATGTGATTCTACTACTAATGCACAAAAATCCTTGAATCTATCGTTAGAAACAATGCAAGGAATATTTGCAGTTCTTATAACGCTACCCATCTCACCTGCTATTACAATTTGAGTATCACGAATTGCTCTTATGGAATCTGTTTCTGCTTGCAGTACAGGACCTGCGTCAAAAATATCAACAGAACCGCACCATTTAAAACCCTCTTTTTCTAAAATTAAACGCGCTGGTACAGTATTAGGATGTACTTTACCAATAACTTTCTGTGCATCAAGGGGTAATAACGATATATAGATAGGATAAAACGGCATGAGTTCAGCAATGAAAGTTTTTATGCCAGTTCCTGTAAGTCGATCGGCTTCTAAAAATGAAAGATCAAAAAAATGATGCCCTAAGGCATCCCAAAATTGTGATCTACCCTCTTCATCTACTACTCCTCGCATTTCAGCAAATAGATAAGATGAAAATAAGTGGCGATGTGCGGCTATAAATAAAAACCTTGCTTTCGATAAAAACAAGCCATTTCCATTTTTTTGATAAGTAGGATCTAGAAATAATGTACATAATTCACTATGGCCAGTAAAGTCATAACTTATTACTAATAAATCTAAATTTTTATAAATACCAAGTTCTCTTGATACACGAACGCTTTTTTGAATGCGAAAATTATAAAATGGTTCATCTAATCCAACAGCCGCTTCTATAGCGCTAATACCCACAACTCGTCTAATAGTAGGATCTTCTAATACGAAGATAAAACTTTGCTGTGAACGCGGCAAATTTCCATTAAAAGTAGCTATACTATTATTGATACGAGTTTTTAAATATTTACTATCATTTGGTAAAGAAGTTAATCCAACTCCAGCTCTAGCAGCAAGATTTAAAATATCTGATAAATCTGATTCTTTAACAGGACGAAACAGCATATAACGTTGCTCCTGTCTTAAGAATTTTTTAAACGAATAAGAGCGCGCTCGAATCGTATAAAAGCTTCTTGTAAATCACGAAAACAAATGTTTAAAGCAGGTGTAAAACGTATTACATTCGGTCCTGCAATTAAAGTAATTACGCCTTCTTCTGCAGCAAAGTTTGTAAGAATTTTAGCTTTACCTTTCCAATGCATACTTAATTCAGCACCTATAAGTAATCCCATACTACGTAAATCCTTAAAAATAGAATATTTTTCTTGTAATAAACTTAGTTTTTTAATAATCCAAACGTTACGTTGTTTAACGCCTTCAAAAAGTTTATTATCTAATAGCCCTAGGACGCTGTTAGCTACTGTAGCAGCCATCGGATTTCCACCAAAGGTGGTACCATGTGTCCCTAATGTAAATACTTGCGCCCAATTTTCTTTTACTAACATTGCACCTATAGGAAACCCTCCTCCTAATCCTTTAGCACTAGTTAAAATATCAGGTTCTACATTGTATTGCTGGTAAGCATACAGTGAACCAGTACGTCCTGCACCGGTTTGAACTTCGTCAAAAATTAAAGCAACATTAAAGTGATTACAAAGTCTGCGTAAACCTTGTAAAAAAATTGGATCGGCTGGATAAACACCACCTTCACCAATTACAGGTTCAACGATAATTGCACAGGTATGTTCAGAAATATGTGAGCTAACTGCTTGAAGATTATTGTAAGGAAGATGAATAATATTAGCAAATAAGGATATATATTCAGCTGAATATTGAGGTTGTCCTCCTACTGTTACTGTAAATAATGTACGTCCATGAAATGCATCGTTAAATGCAATAATTTCATTTTTCTTTTTGCCATAAAAATTAGCAGCATATTTTAAAGAAAGTTTAAGAGCGGCTTCATTCGCTTCAGCTCCAGAGTTACAGAAAAAAATCTTATCAGCAAAAGTAGATTCAACTAACGTTTTTGCTAACTGTAAAACAGGTTCATTAGTATAGCCATTTCCAATATGCCAGAGCTTGTCAAGCTGTTGTTTTAAAGCTTTTTTAAGATATTTATTTACATGACCTAAAGAATTTACTGCAATACCACCTGCAAGGTCAATATAATCTTTTCCATTTTGATCCCATACCCATGAACCCTTAGCTCTTATAGGGATAAATGGCGCAGGGGAAAAACAAGGTACCATGTATTTGTCGAAATCCATTCGATTATATTCTTCTGACATTGTTAATTCTCCTAGAAAATTGATATTTTGCTTAATTTAACTAATATAAAATTGCTTATACAACGCAATAAAAAAATAATATTCATGAATTTAAATTATTATGATAGCGTTCAAACAACTAAAAAATATTAAATTAAGAGAATGGATTTGAGACTAAAGATAAGAAAAACATAAATTTTATATTTATTTCATATTAAAATATAATTATCGTGTCTTTGACTTACAGCAAAGTCAACAAAAAATATTTAATTAAATTTAATTTATATTTCAAATGGTTAAAAAAAAGATAAAAACATTTTTTATATTATGTTTTTTGTATACACAATATACTGAACAAGACTTTCAAATAAATTGAAAATTAAAAAAATATACAAAATTTTTATTTCCAACTTAGAAGGTTTTTATGAATAAGCTTTCTTATGCATTAGATACAAATATATCAGCATGGACAACCTATTTACGTCAAATCGATCGCGTTGTCCCTTATTTAGGTGATCTTGCTCGTTGGGCTGATACGCTACGACATCCCAAGCGCGCACTTATTGTAGATATTCCAGTACATATGGACGACGGTAAAATTCATCATTTTGAAGGATATCGTGTACAACATAACCTTTCACGTGGACCAGGTAAAGGCGGTATTCGCTATCATCCGAATGTTGATCTGAATGAAGTAATGGCATTATCTGCATGGATGACTATTAAATGTGCTGCGATGAACTTACCTTTCGGTGGTGCAAAAGGAGGAATTCGCGTCGATCCCTTTTTATTATCAGAAGGTGAATTGGAGCGATTAACACGTCGTTATACTAGTGAAATTAGCATTATTATCGGACCACAAAAGGATATTCCAGCTCCAGATGTAGGTACAAACAGTAAAATAATGGCTTGGATTATGGACACCTATTCAATGAAACAGGGCGCAACAGTTACAAGTATCGTAACAGGAAAACCTATTCATCTAGGTGGTTCATTAGGCCGTGAAAAAGCTACAGGCAGAGGTGTATTTATTACCGGTCGGGAAGTTGCTAAACGAGCAGGTGTTAAAATTCAGGGAAGTCGGTTAGCAGTTCAAGGATTTGGTAACGTCGGTAACGAAGCAACGCGTCTTTTTGTTGAAGCTGGAGCTTCTGTGATAGCTATTCAAGATCATAGTAGTACTTTATTTAACGAAAGAGGTATTGATGTAGTTGCATTAAATGATTGGCAGGATAAACATCGCAAAATCATAGGTTTTAAAGGGGCTAAACAAATAGATCGTGATGAATTTTGGGACATACATATGGATATTTTAATTCCTGCAGCACTTGAAGGACAGATTACACTTGAACGGGCAAAAAAATTAAACTGCAAATTAATTTTAGAAGGTGCAAATGGTCCAACTTATCCAGAAGCAGATGATATTCTATGTCAGCGCGATATTACCGTAGTACCAGATGTTATATGTAATGCTGGTGGTGTCACAGTAAGTTATTTTGAATGGGTTCAAGATATGGCTAGTTTTTTTTGGAGCGAAGATGAAATTAATCTACGTATGGATAAAATCATGATAGAAGCTATGCTACATATATGGAATAAAGCGCAAGAAAACAACTGTTCTTTACGTACTGCCGCTTATATTGTTGCATGTGAAAGAATTCTTATGGCCCGTAAAGATCGAGGCATCTATCCAGGCTGAAAATTATACAATCTTAAGCAATGTCGATTGCAACTTTTATTTTAATACAATCCATTTTAGTAAAAATGAAACTAAAAAACAATACAATTGATTAAAGCTATTGTAAATAATTAAAAGTATTCTGATAAATTTTTTAATTGCATTGTTTAAAATTTACATGATTATTGACTTTAAAATACAATATTTATTTTTTAAATAAATAAAATTTTTCAAAAATTATAATTTTTTATTGTAAAATTATTGAGTTGAATGAATAAATAGAACTTTGCTGCCTATAGCTTGCATAAGCTGTAGGCAGCAAAGTTCTATTTAAAATAATTTACTTTATAATAAATATTTTTAAAAGCAGTAACATTATATTTATTTAGTCATGTTAACTATCAATAAAATAAAATTGCATTAATTTTTATACTAATTAAATAGTAGTTAAATTGTTTAAAGTTATCTTTTTAAAAATAGAAAATTACTAGTACGCAATATTAGCTTAATACCTATTAATATAGATTATCGATTGTTTTAACTTCTAGATAAATTTGATGTATACTGAAAATAAACAAAAACATACTCCCCACTAAGTAAAAATTATCAAACAAAACTGTTATCGTATCTTTAACTATAATAACAAATATATTCTATATTATTTTTTAATACATTTACTACTTCATTTGAATTAATTTTTCAAGATCTTCCCTCGTAATTCCAAGTTTATTTAATATTTTTAATTTGTTACGCAGTTGCATATCAAAAGTATCTGGTATAGTAATCAATAATTTTTGGTGATTATCTGCAATTTTGCTCTTTGACGTTTGCAATTTAGGACGCCGATAATGAATATTAAAATATATACTATAACCTTTACGAACTTCACTATAATCTAAATATCCAATTTCTTTTAATTGTTGTATAGCACGTCTAACGGTTTGATTTTGTGAAAAAACAGGAGAACGAAGATTAAGTCTTTCACGTAATCGAGCAAGAGAAATAGGTACTGGATTTTTTGGTAAGCTTTCAATATAAGTATAAAGTGCTTGCGCAGACTCACGTCTTTTAAGTGCATTAATAGCCTTTAGCTGAAGAAGAACTTTTCGATCGAATTTATAAAGCTCAAATAACTGAGGATCCGCTTGCAAGATTACAATATCTTGTTTTGTATCATAATATGCAGACTGTACCAGGTGTGTAATGTATTCTTTGCTATCTTGACCCATATTGCTAGTAAAAGAAATAGTAGTACCAGCAATGCGTTTCAAGGAGGGACTAATACGTTCTCTTAACTTTTTTGAAGATCGATTAGAAGGAATCCCACAGAGTTTAACAAACTCAACAAATGGTAGCTGAACTTTATCTCCAATAATTTTATTATGATGTTTAGCAAAAGAGTGAATAATACCAACCCAAGTTTTAAAATCATTATCCATATCTAAACGAGGGCCTACGATCTCAACTTTTTCAAAGCCTTCAGCTTTTGCTAAGTATAGACGAGTAAGTTCTTCTGTCGCATCAATACTAATAAATGTCTTATTCTTATTATTTTTTAAAGATTTCAAAGTAGGCACAAAGATACCAAGCCTCATCAATGCAATAGGTTGAACAGTATTATTAGCATTTGGCATAAGCTTAATAACTTCTCCTGAAGTTTTGTGTTTTTCTTGAAATAGTCTTTCTATATCAAGATATTTACTATTCAAAAGCATTTCCAATTAGTTAAATCCTTAGAAAGGAAAAATTAATAATACAAACCTGTGCATAAGTAAATAATATCTTTTTTGATATTATCTTAACTCAAAGAAAAATATAACAAATTTATTTGCCAATAAAATTACTTTTCCAAAAGTTCTACTCACTATAGTTTATATTACCTCCTCACTATAGTTTATATTTTACTCACTATAGTTTATATTTTACTCACTATAGTTTATATTTTACTCACTATAGTTTATGCAAACCTCTATCTAAACCAGAGCTGACGCTACTTTCAGCGATCAGGGATCTTTTTGGATCTTATAGGATCTTATAGGATCTTAATAACTAGGATCTAAAGCTGTGGATAAAATAGTGGCTTTCTTTATATCTAGACTATGAAATTGTATTAACCTATTTGACAAATTTAATTATATGTAAAATCAAATTGAAAATTGTTTATATTACATTAGATTATATTTAAAAATAACATATAAAGACCATTCAATAAAAATGGCATATTAAGAATAATTAAAATTATTTAACATTGAAAAATCAATTTACTTATTTAAGCTTAAATTTTATTAAATAAAACAAAAACTAGCAAAAAAGCTGTTTGATAAAAAAATCACTTAAATTCAAACTGATCTAGGATATTATTATATTATTCTATGCTTCATAAAATAAATTATATGCTTAAAAAAATTGCTTATATTAGCTTTTACTTATTATATAAGTATTAGTATTAAAATTGCATTTTCTGTCTACAAAACTAACATAATAAGCAAAAGGAAAAATGTTAAAACGAAATTTTAAATTAAAAGATGTGGAAAAGAGGCTATTAAAATTTATATAGGATAGTTCTGAATTAGTTCTGACATGTATAAATAATTTATAGCAAAAAGACATAAAATAAGAAACAAATCATTAATTAAAAATAAGAATATTAATATATTTGCATTTTTATATATTGAATTAAGTATACGCATTTTAATTTACGTAAATTTTAATACCAAAGCATACACCTAACAACAATACACTTTTAGACAAGCTGTCAATATGGCGAAAATAACGCTCTAATAAAAATAAATGCCGATGACTGAAACTTTAAAGCAGCAATGCGTAAATTCATTAAATAAAATAAAATCACTAGATTCATATCTGATCATCATTACTAAAATAATAACAATATATTTATTGCCATTATTTTATTTATCTATTATTGTACTAAACGATAGGTAATAATATGCATCTATAAAAGACCTTACCAAGAAACAGTGCATTTTACAGTAACACAAAAAGCTAGCAGACAACCATATAAATTAATTATTTTTTTGACGTTTAGTGAGGAATTTAAAAATCAATCAATCAAAATAATAAAAAATTCAAAATCAATACATGTAACTATATCGATATTTTTAAACTAAACTTCCAAATCAATATTTGCTCAATTAACTAATATAATTAATAAAAATATAATATTTTCTTACTTAAAGACTAATAATAAAATTCAGTTTTATATTTTTGTAAAACAACATAAAAAACTTTAATAAAACATTAACAAATCTAAAAATCGAATTATTAAAAAATTACAAACTTGGAGGATAGCATTATATCCTCCAAATTAAATATTTTACTTCATTTTTGCGAAGATTGGTGCTCAATTGCATCGTTCTTTTTATTCTTTATAGGAATGCGTCTTGGTTTTTCACTTTCCGGTATTTCAAGATATAATTTAACGTTTAAAAGACCATCTTCCAATCTTGCCTCTGTAACCTTCATATATTCAGGTATATTATAACTTAGACGAAAATCTGTACGATTTATACCTTTATGCAACCAACCTGCATTATTTTCCTCTGACTCTTCATTATTATTATTATCCATCATCTGTTTTCGACCAGTAACAGTTAATCTACCACCTGCATCTTCAATTTCTAACTCATGCTCTTTCCAACCAGGTACACTAACAGTAAGTGCATAATGTTCGTTATCAAGCTGCCTTAAATCATATGTAGGAGTCGACGATACAGGAGTATCACCGGTTAATTGACTAAATAGTCGATCAATTCGATTAAAACGATCAGAAAAAATGGAATCTGTAAGAGAAGAAAAAACTGGTAAAGTAAACGAAGACATATAATAACCTCCTGAATAATAAATTCATTCAAAAGCTCATTGGGACGAAAATGCTTCATATTAACTATGTAATTATGGATGCTTTCTGTTATTTTTCAAGGTAGTTTAAGAGATTTTTTTATAGTATATATATATCTTTAGAATATATTGTTTTAAACATATAACTTTTTCTAAAATCGATCTAAATTTATTTAACATTATAAAAAATTATAAACTATGTAAATAATATATATTTTAAACATTGTTTCAAAATTAATTAAATACAAAGTAATTTACTTAAAAAATATTTATATATATAAAAATCAATGAGTAAAAAACTAGATTCATTTTAATACATATAAATCTAACACTATAAATTATTCTAGTAACTTCAGATCAAAATTAAAAATTAATATTTAAATTAATTATGTGATCTTTACTATGCAAATATAAAGATAAAAAAGACAATTTGAATTTAATAATAAAATTATATTTTAAATAGATTAGCAATCTATTTAAATAAAAATAGAGATATTCAACATGAAAAATAATAAACGTTATATTATAACTAATAATATGAACAAAGAACCTAAAGATTATAATATACCGCCTATCATAGATCTTAGAAGTGCTATCACGCATTTAAAACAATTTTCTGATGAATATATTTCAACTGATCATCCTATAAAAATTCACAATCAACTAGCAGGAGTATATAAAAGAATAGGAGCAGGAGGAACAGTAATGCGTCCTACCCAAATTGGTCCTGCAATGATGTTTAATAACATAGAAAATTATCCAAATTTTCGTATACTAGTTGGCATGTTAGCATCCAGAAGAAGAGTTAGTCGATTATTAGGAATTGCAGAACAAGAATTAGGAAAACAAATAGCACATGCCAGAGATTACATTATACCTCCCTTGATTATTGAAAATGAAAATGCACCATGTCAAGAAATAATCTATAAAGCAAATAATGCTGATTTTGATCTACGTAAAATTTTACCTGTACCTACAAATACATATGAAGACGCAGGTCCTTTTTTTTGTATGGCACTAATAATGGGTAGTGATCCTGAAAACCTAAATAACACAGATGTTACTATACATAGACTTTGTGTTCAAAATAAAGATGAATTGTCTATTTTTTTTGCACCAGGTAGACACATCGATAATTTCCGAAAAAAAGCAGAACTGATAAACAAATCGCTTCCAATTTCTATCAATATAGGCTTAGATCCTGCTATTTATGTTAGTGCCAGTTTTGAAGCACCAACAACTCCTTTTGGTTTTAATGAACTCTGTATTGCAGGCGGGTTAAGAAGGAAATCAGTAAAATTAACAAAATGTATTAGTATTAAGCAATATAGTATTGCACAAGCAGAGATCGTAATCGAAGGAGAAATATTACCAAATGTAAGAATAATTGAAGACCAAAATACCAATACTGGTAAAGCAATGCCTGAATTTCCTGGCTATACCGGTGAAGCTAATCCTTCCCTTCCAATAATCAAAGTAAAGGCAATTACAACTCGAAAAAATCCTATTTTACAAACATTAGTTGGGCCAGGTGAAGAACATGTCAATTTAGCAGGATTACCTACCGAAGCGAGTATTTATATTGCTCTTGAAAAATCATTACCTGGATTACTACAAAATGTATATGCTCATAGCGCAGGAGGCGGTAAATTACTTGCTATTCTTCAAGTAAAAAAAAGGAATATAAGAGATGACGGTAATACAAGACAAGCAGCGATTAATGCTTTAGCTGTTTATAGAGAATTAAAAAACGTAATTCTCGTTGACGAAGATGTGGATCTTTTTGATACTAATGATGTAATTTGGGCAATGCAAACTCGTTATCAGGGAGATATAGATACAATTTTTCTTCCAAATATCACTGGCCATGTATTAGATCCTTCTCAATCTCCTGATTATAACACTGCTCTTTCTGCTAAAGGAAATACTTGCAAAACTATATTTGACTGTACAGTACCTTGGAAATTAAAACATCAATTTGTCAGATCACAATTTGATGAGGTTGAACCAAATCTATGGGCTCCAGAATTATTTAAGTAATGTTAAAAAGTTCAAAAAGAAATAAAAATATGTTTTATGAGTATAAATACGAAACTATCTATTTTAAATTTAAATAAATTAAAGATGACTAACATGTTAATTTTTTAAAATTTATATATAATGATATTATATCTATTGTTTTTAAAATAAGATTTTCAAGCTTGAAAATCTTATTTTATGAAAAAATTTCAAATTTTTAATATTATATTTACTATTTTAATATATATTAATTGATATAAAATATAAAAACCGCATAACTTATAAATAATCAATTGAATATTCCATATATTGATAATACATTTATTATAGTTAATATTTGAATATTTTCCTCGTTTTAAGTAAGATTCAATGCTAATAAAAACTTTATACAAAACAATTTTTTAATTAAAATTAAATTTCTTAGTTAGCATAATATACAAAATTTTTGTACTACAATTTTACTCAAAAAAAATTCAAATAAATTTAATAAGAAACAATTAATTAATAATAATTTTTATAATTAAATAAAAAAATCTCTTAGCTTAAAAAGCAAGAGGCGTTATACATTAATTTTAATTAAAAACGAAATGAAATAATTTTTATAGTTTCATAAATTTATGAAATACAAAACGAGTATTTCTTACATATTGATCAATACTGATAATCTAACACATACATAATAATAATTCATTTTAACTATTTATTATCTCTATATAAGAGAAATTTTTTAAATTATTTAAAATAGCTATAATTGAAATTTATATCAAAAAAAATGCTAAAATAATAATAAGTTGTTGACTCTAAAAAATTTGATTTTCAATTAATTTACATACAATAAATCATCTAATAATATTAACTTATTCTCGTTGAATAAGTTAATATTATTATTAAAATAAAATCCA
>NZ_CP010909.1 GCF_000971765.1 Candidatus Pantoea carbekii
TTATGTAGTCAAAATCCTTAGCTGAGTATAATTATATGCTCTAGACATTAACATTCGTTCTCGTACACGTCGTTTTACTTCATTAAAAACAGCAACTTGATTAGCCTCAAAACGTCCTTGAGCTATTTCACGTGTTAATTGCAATTTAACAATAGTTTCAATGTCACGACGTGTACGTTTAGCATCACGTCGTGCACGAGCCCGTTTAAATCCACTAGCTCTGCGTTCAATTTGATAAACACGAAAACGTTCTCGAACAAATCGCCAAGCTTTAGCTATTAGATCATCTTTATTAAGTAAAGGTAGGTTTTGTTTTTTTCGTTGACAATTTTCCCATTCTGCTCGACTATGACGAGCAGCTGCTACGGCTACTTCAGATATGTCAAGTGCACTAAATAAGGCAGGTGTAAAAGTAATATCTGTAGGAATATTGCAACCAATGTTAGGATCGTATTCCGTATGGTAAGTAATGAGTCCTAGTTCCATTAGAAAAAGTAGCGCTCGGGTAGCTCGAGTCGTAGAAAGATTGCCATTCTTTGATGCAGTAGCCAATCCACATTCAAGAGCTAGATTAGTAATAGAAGACTGAACACGATTAGCTAATGGATCATAATGAAAACACATAGCTTGTAGTAACGCATCAATAGCACGTCGGCGCAATAAAGGTGGCATACGTCTACGTTTGCCTAATGAACGCACAAAGGCTACATGCATGCGAAAATCGAAACGAGATGTAAAATTTGCTGCTTTAGACATTAATTTTCGACAGAATGGTAAAGTTTTTTTACCTTCAGCTGGGTTGAATTTTGGATTTGGGTTTTTTACTTGTCGGTAATATTTAAGTAAAGTTTGGGTATTAGTCACACCTTCCTACACTTATGTTGCACAAAAGGAGTAATGCATATTAGAAAGTATTGAAGTTTTCTAAGCATAGCACTATACTCCCTACATAGAGCAACAGCTTCTATGTAGTTTTAGTTGGCCCCCGTTAATCTTCTAGGTCGCCAAACTCAGGAAGGTTACTGGGGCATTTACTTTCTGGCTCTAAATGATTGCTTTACTAGCATTACTTAAAGAACCAGATCCTTGCCACTTTATATAGTAGGCGTGGCAAATCCTAAAATTTATCAGCGATAAATAAACAATTTAGCATTCAAATAAGCTACAGGCAAGAATGCAGAGATTTTATCTATTTTTAAAAGCATTTTTTTAATGCACATTATAAGAAATTTAAATCCTAAATCCTTGATATCTACGTATTGTAGATAATTAGTTTTTTTGGAAATAAATTTTTAATGTTAAAGACATCTAACCAATTTTATGTAAGTAAATAATTTCTTTTCGACCTATAAGAATGCTGTACTTAACAATTATATTAGTATCTCTTATCAAGAGATACTAATATTTTTTATATTAGCGCTTTAAATTAATAAAGAAATTATAAGCTACATTAGCTTATATTGTTTAGGTTAGAGTGGTAATATATTGAGTTAAATAGTATTTAAAAAATATTAGTTCGATTGACATCGTACTACAAATAGCATAGATGCTACATATTATTATTGTATCAGTATAAATTTAAATATCAAAAATTATGCATAATAATATCATTTTTTTGAATAATTTATCGCTATTTTTTAAAAATTTTTTAGAAATTGAATATGTTTTTTATTTAAAATTAATAAAAAAATTTTGCGATAATTTTAGTAATCGTTCATAACTTATAAAAGTTTTGTTTGAAAATTATAATTCTTTTAATATTTTTATATTTAGAGTCTTATCAAGATAAATATAATATTTTTAACGTTTATTTAAAAATATTTTTTATTATTTAATTGTGATTATAATTATTTCAATATACGTAATATTTGTATAATACGTTATATATAGTTCATTAATATCTATATTCAAGAATATTATTAAATAAAAAATTTAATTTTTTATTTAATAATATAATTTATAAAAAAGTAGCATTAATAATTTTAGTCATTGTACGAATTTTACATAAAGAATTTTTTTATATTTAATTAATCTTCATATCATGGATAGAATATAATTCTATATTAATATACTATTTTATATATATTAACATTATGAATTTTAATATTAATTTTTATTATATGATATTTGGAATTATATCGAATATTATATGTATAATAAATATTATATTTTCTTTTTTGTTATTCTAATCTCTATTTCATCAATGTTGTTTTAAAAATTTCTTTTTAAATTTATATAAATATTTTATATGAAGTTAAATTCATAAATTAAAGCTAAGCATTTTGAATTTTCTTATTTTTGCTTAAATTTTTATTTAAATTAATTCTAAAAAATTATTTTATCTTTTTAGACAAAACTATTGATCAATAATATTGTTTTGAGCAAGGAGTTCAATATGAAAATTTCAATCATCGGATGTGGCAATATTATAATTAAAGAACATATACCAGCTATTATTTCTTTAGGAATAAAAGTTTGTGCTTTATGTGATTTATCAATTGAAAATATTAATAAAGCAAAAAATTTACTTCATTATGATGTACCTAGTTTTTTATATTATAAAGAACTTGTCTATATAATCAAACCAAATATAGTTTTAATTGCTTTACCTCATAACATTTACTGTGAAGTATTAAGTTTTTGTAGTCAGTTTCCAATGAGAATAATCAAAGAAAAACCTTTTGCATTAACATTACTTGAATCAAAGATATTCAGTGATTTTTCACGTAGTAGAAGTTTTAAAATATTCACTGTTTGTCAAAAAAGATACACATTAGCTTACGAAATCTTAAAACATGAGGTACAAAGAATAAATGAGAAAATATCTTATTTGAAAATAAGATACACCATACCTAGTAATAATCCTAATAAAGATTGGAGAAGACAATATGCTACTTCAGGTGGTGGAGTATGGTTTGATATGGGTTATCATATTGTAGATATTATTAATTATTTATTTGATGGTAAAGAAATTAAGGTGAATTATGCTAGATTAATAAACTCTTCTTGTCATTATTATAATGTGGATGATATTGCATTTGTTGAATTTGAATGTGATGGCGCAATTATTCTAGCTTATATATCTTGTGTAGCAATCGAAAAATATGAAGATGTTACTATGTATGGTCAAAATACCATTTTTCATGCTAATAAAAATCACATTACCTTAAAAAATAAAAAGCAAGAAATTTTGAAATATATTAAAGTGGAAAATACATCGCCATTTGTAAAAATGTATCAGGAATTTCTTTGTAATGGTGGTGAAGCTGCTTTTGAAAGAAATTTAAGTCGTTCGATTTCTTTGATGCGTGTTCTAGAAGAAGCTTCTAAAAAAAGTAATTTTTGTAAAAAATAACTTAAAGGAAAGTGTTAATGTGTTCAAAATTTTCAAGATTTTCTCACCCTAAAATTACTGAAAATATAAAAAAAAGTGTTCAAAATCAACTTTTGGAAGCTATTTCTATTTATGATAATGGAGGGATTTATGAACGACTAGAAGGAGAATTTAAAAAAAAATTTAATGTGAAAAATGCAATAGCTGTTAATTCAGGAACAACAGCATTATTTTCAATGTTTTATGGAGCAGGAATTACGCAAGGAGATGAAGTAATTGTTCCTAGTTACACTTTTTTTGCTACTTGTTCGCCGCTTCATCAATTGGGTGCACAGCTTAGGTTTGCTGATTGCCTTGATAACGGTAATGTTGATCCTAAAGCAGTAGAAGTGCTAATTACTTCGAAAACTAAAGCTATAGTAATTACTCATATGTGGGGTATTCCGTGTGATATGGACGAATTAGTAGATATTTGTAATCGTTATAACTTACTTTTGCTTGAAGATAGTTCACATGCACACGGTGCTACATGGAATGAACAAATTATTGGGAGTTTTTCGGATGGTTCAGCTTGGAGTTTTCAAGGTAAAAAAATCTTGACTTCTGGAGAAGGAGGTTTCTTTGCAACAAAACATAGTCGTATATATGAAAGGGCTGTATTAGTTGGGCATTTTAATAAAAGAGCTCAAAAAGAAGTTACTGATGAGGATTTAAGGAATTTTGTAATCACTGGAACTGGATTAAATTTACGTATGCATCCTTTAGCAGCTGCTATAGTTTTACCTCAAATGTTTGATTTTGATCAAATAATGCAAGAAAAACGCGAAACAGCTCTTATATTAAAAAAGGAAATAGAAACTATTGATGGTTTAAAAATTGTACGCATACCTAGTCAAGCTAACCCAGCTTGGTATGCATTACCAATATTATTTGATAAAAATAAATTTACAGTTAATATGTATGATTTTGTTAAAAAATTAAATGAATTAGGTGCATATGAGGCAGATATCCCTGCTTCAACATGTCCTCTTCACAAATATCCTCTATTTCATTCACCGGACAAAATTTCTCAGAGTTATCCACAAAAGCTCTATGTTAATAAACAAAATTTTACAAATGCTATTAAATTTCATAACAGTATGTTTAAACTAGATGTTTGGTATGGAAAAGAACGATTTGATTTTATAGATAATTATCTATCTATAATTCATTATGTAGCGAAATTATATAAAAAATGATAGAAAAATTTATCCCTTATGAAGTATTAAAAAAAATCAATAATTATGATCGGATAGTTGTTGGAGGTATTATTTCATTAAAGAATGAAATGGATGTGCTTTTTATTAAGCGTTCTAAACATGATTTTATGCCAGATAAATGGGAAATACCTTCTGGTGGTATAAAGCAAGGTGAATCTATGTTTAAAGCATTAAAGCGCGAAATAAAAGAAGAAACTAATTTGAATATTATTAAAATCGTTGGATATGAAAGTGCCGTTGCATATATTGTAAACAACAAAGAGTGTCTTCAAATAACTTTTCGTGTTTTTTGTTATGGAAACATAAAATTAAGCACAGAACATTCTCAATACATATTTTCTGATCTTAATAACATCAAAGATAATTTAGATATATTTATGTTAAAAGTATTTAATATTATGTAATAGACATATAACCGAAATATTTATTTTATTACAGTTTAAATAGATGAGGTTATTATGTTAAGTATAGCAATACAAGCTGTAAAAAATACACGTTTATACTCTATTAATGCGTTTGATAATATAAAAAAATTTAAATTAAAATTTGATCAGTCTTTTGTTACTCATGCAGACCTTTATATTGAAAGTTGTATAAAGAAATTTCTTTCAATTAAAACACCAAATGTGCCTATCTTAGGAGAAGAGTTTGGTTCAACTATAAATCATGAATTTCATACTGGATGGATTATTGATCCTATAGACGGCACAAAAGCTTTTTTGTATGGTGTTCCACTTTTTAGTACGTTGTTAGCTTATATTGAAAACCATGAACCTGTAATTGGTGTGATTTATTTTCCTATTTTAAATAAAATTATTTATGCTAATCAAGGATATGGATGTTGGATGCAATCTGGCAATTCTCCTGCTATTAAAATAATATTTAAAACAAATGATAAAAAAAGATTACGTAGTTCTGTAATTTCTATATCGGGTATTCATAGTACTACATTTAATTCACGAGAAGGTAAGAAAGCTTATAAATTATTTAATTTAATAGATTTTGCTAGAGATATTATTTTTATAAATGATTGTTATCAGCATATTATGGTTTCTACAGGACGAATTGATGCTGCTATTGATACACTTATGAAAGCTTGGGATATTGCAGCATTATTACCTTGTATGAAGGAATCTGGTGTAATTTATTCTAATTTGCAAGGTTCTTGTGAAAAATTATTATGGGGAAAAAGTTTTGTTACGGCTGCATCGCAAACTCTTTTAGAAGAAATAGTTAATGCTTTAAACTGAAGAAAGATAATTTATTAGAAATATAATGTTTTATATTTTAAAATTTTTTTTGTGAAAAGGGTATAAAATTGTTAGTTTTAGAATGATATGAATAATACTTTCATTAAAATGTTATCTTTTTTTATAAGAAATATTATATTTTTTTTATAAGAAATATTATATTTTTTTTATAAGAAATGTTGCACTTAAAAATGGTTACAAAACGCACTTTATAAATGTCTCGATTGTAATCTTAAAAAGAGATCTCCCTTGCAGTTATCTGTGCATAACCATAAATTAAATTTTAAAATAACAATTAAAAGAAAAAATTTGCCAATTATTAAGAATAAAAAATAAATATATATTATTTAAAATGTATTTTTTGTTTAAAATATCATTTATAGCAGATAATGGACGTACAAATCCCTCTGATTTTATTCAGCTTATTATTAAATACTAAAAATT
>NZ_CP010910.1 GCF_000971765.1 Candidatus Pantoea carbekii
TTAATCAATATTAATCTTCAAAATCAAATCCTTCAACCGTATAAATACCATCTGCTAACTTACTGATACTATCTAATTTTGGCATTCTACCTAATTTTGGCATTCTGCTATGGATGATAAAAAAAACTGAACGACCACGCCTAACCTCTGAGTAATGAAGATATCCAATTTCTTTAAGTTGCTCCATGGCACGTCGAGCAACATAATTTTGAGTAGTAGTTTGTGAACCTAAATTTAAACGCATGCGCAAACGAGCAAGTGATATTGGAGCAGGGTTAGTTGGTAAACTCTCTAAATAAGTATAAAGCGCTTGTGCGGACTCTTTTCGTTTCAATCTTGAAATCGCACGTAGTTGTAATAAAACTTTATGATCAAAATTATATAATTCAAATAATTTAGGATCAGCTTGAATACATACTAAATCTTTTTCACGATCATAGTAGGCTGATTGTACCAAATGAGTATGATAAGCTTTTCCATTACCCTCAAAAGATAATGTATTAGTTACAATGCGTTTTAATGAAGCATCTAAGCGTCTACGCAAAGCAGCTGAAGAATGAGCCGATGGGATTCCACACATTTTAACAAATTCAATAAAAGACAACGTTACAGTACTATCATTCTTTAACGGATAACGCGAAAAAGACTGTATAATACCTGCCCAAGTTTTAAAATCATTATCCATATCTAAACGCGCACCAGTAATAGTAATTCTTTCATAACCTTCAGCTTTAACCAAAGAAAGATTTTTAAGTTCTTTAGTGGCATCCATTGAAGCCATTGCACCAGATTTACGGCGTGCCGTGGATTTTAAGGTAGGAACAAATAAACCTAAGCGCATTAAAGCCACCGGTTGTACAGTATTATTTTTATTAGGATGCAGCTGAATAACTTCACCGTTATTTTTTGTGACTAATAAAAAAGGTTCAAACAACACCTTATTTTCACTGCCTTTATATGACATAGTTAATGTCTTTATCCTGTGAATAAAAACGATTTCATTGCTCACTATAGTGAACGTTTTTACTGATTATAGTGAACAATCTACAATGTACAGTGAATGAAACAGCTAATTATAGTGAATACTTTACTGATTATAGTGAACATGATCACCTTTCCAACCCTTGCAGTGTATAGCTTCAAGACCATCGGGGATCTATTAGGATCTTTTTTGGATCTTTATATGATCTTTTATTAGGATCTATTTATTGTATAAGTGTATAAGTGTTAATAACTATCAATTTTATGCACAATAATTTTTAATATCGGAGCTTACTGTTGCACAAAAATAAAAATTATAAAAAAACAAAATTAACAAGGTAATTATAGAAACCACCTAAAATATTTCATTACTAACTATATACAGATCAAATAGTTACATATCAAATAACAAAAAATACATAAAATTTAAAAAAATAAATTGCTTCAATAAGATATTATTATGTAAAGACTTAAAAAGTAACACTTAATCAAAACAGCTTTCAACTATATTATGCTAATTTTAAAAACGCTCTGTTGTCATAAAGAAAAAATACAACTAAATAAAATATAGTAACAACAATATAAAATATAATTAGATACTCTAAATCTTTAACAAAAGAATACAATTTATAAACAAATGACTTAATAAAACTAAAAACTAAAAATCAACCTTAATTATCAGAATAACATAATGAAAAATTGTCATATATAAAAAATTGTGGATATGCAATTAATGAAATTAACTAAACTGAGTAACAATACTGGATAAGTCATTATTAAAATAATCCGCCAATCTAACAAAAAATCATTAATAAAAATATACAAACTAATAAAAAAAAATAAAAAACTCATAATATTTTTCAAGCTGAAAATATTATGAGTTTTTTATATAAAAATAAAAAATTTTCTGGTTTAAAACAATAAAAAAATCGTTAAATAATAACAAATTATCATAAATAATTAATTTTAAAAAACAAATACTAATTAAAATTACCTAAAATACTAACTATATAAAATTTGTCATCATCATTAATTAAATTTTAAAAATCTATTATGTAATTTATAATAAAATTTTTATCATAAAATTTTATTATAAATTACATTTACATTAAAAATTTATAAATTTAAAATTACAGAAAATAAAATTTTTCTCAAAAATATACAATAACAAAAAACTGATATCATATCTAATATTTTTAGACTAAAAACGTATTAAATTTAAATTTAACAAAATTGAAATATTCAAATTTAATATGTTAAAAAAATAATACATCTTAATTTAAATTATATACCGTTAACTAAATTATATTTTATAAACGATTGGCTGCAAGAATTGCTAATGAATTAAAACCACGTTGCATTAACAAAATACCTGCCTGCGATGCACGCATACCACTAGCACAGACTAAAACAATTCGTCGATCCATTGTTGGTGGCTGCCAAAAAGGTAATTGCTGAAGTGAAACTCGCTCAACACACTCAGCTATACTAACAGGAGCTTCTTCAAAACTACGCAATTCTACAATCCAATCATCATCAGCTAATGATTGCAAATCAATAAAAGGTATTGATTTTTGATCAGAACTTTCATCTAATCCATAAAATCTAAATCGATAAAAATGCCAATTAACAAAATCACAATTTACTATGCATCCAAGAGGAGAAGGTAATAAACCTAACAATACACTAATAACCATCTGCGCTTGTATTGCACCTAATACTGCTACTACAGGACCCATTACACCTACAGTACTGCAATTATTAGAAAAACATACAGTAGATGAACGCGGAAATACTGTACAATAACCTGGCGCAATACCACAAAATCCCCCTACATAACCTTGTCGTCCAACAACTGAAGCACTAATAAAAGGAACTGCATTAATAGAACAAATATCAGAGAGTAAATAAGTAACATCAAAATTGTCAGCTGAATCAACAACCAAATCAATATCTATTAAAGCAGATTTGACGTTACTAACATTTAACATCTCTTGTAATATCTCAACTCGAACTTGTGGATTCTGTTGTTCAAGAATTTTTTGTGCAGAAACAACCTTAGCATACCCAACATCTCTCTCAGTAAATAATGTTTGTCTATGCAAATTATTTAATGCAACATTATCATTATCATAAAGACGTACATACCCAATACCTGACCCAATTAATTGCGGTAATAATGTAGCACTTAACCCACCTGCACCAACTACTAACACACGTGATTGTTGTAAAATTTTTTGCCCAACATAACCAACTTCCGGTAAGATTATTTGAGGTTCATAACGTTTCATCATTACTCAATCGCACTATTAAATAAAATTTGCCAAACCAAAAATTGGTGTTGAAGCTATAGCCATATCACGTTTCTCTATTAATCCAGCCTGATATGCTATATGTCCTGCTTTAATAGCTCGACAAAAGGCGTTAGCCATCAATATAGGATTACCTGATTTCGCTACAGCTGTATTAAGCAAAACCCCATCAAAACCCATCTCCATAGCCTGTGCTGCTTGTGAAGGTGCACCAATACCTGCATCAATAATTAATGGAATACCATGAAAATAAGCACGCATTGTACGCAAACTATCAATATTTCGTAGTCCTTGGGCTGAACCAATTGGTGAACCCCAAGGCATTAATAATTTACAACCTGCAGCTAATAATTTTTCACCAATAATTAAATCTTCAGTAGTATAAGGAAAAATCTGAAACCCTTCCTCACTAAGGATACGAGCTGCTTCTATTAAAGCAAAAGGATCAGGTTGTAAAGTATCAGGATGACCAATTAATTCAAGTTTAATCCACAATGTATTAAATAACTCTCGTGCCATATGTGCTGTAGTTACCGCTTCTTTTACAGTATGACAACCTGCAGTATTAGGCAAAATATGAATATTTAACGTATTTAGCATATCACGAAATACTCTACCACAATCTCCTCCTTCACGTCGTAAGCTAACAGTAATAATTTGAGCACCAGAAGCATTAATGGCCATTTGTAAAATAGATGGAGAAGGATAACCTGCAGTACCGAGTAAAAAACGAGATTTAATTTCGGTACCATAAAACATCATTTAACCCCCCTGCATTGGTGAAAGTACTTCAAGTCGACAACCTTCTTCCAAACACTGACTATCATATTGATTTTTTGGTACAAATACACCATTAAAAGCTGTAGCAATACAAGTTATATCAATCTGTTGCTCATAAAATAATTCACTAAGATTATTAGCTTGCGTTACAATGTGTTTACCGTTAACTTGAATTTTCATAAATCTTTTCTCCTGAAAGGTATTGCATTAGCTGTTCTGACATTATTGGCGCTAATAAAAAACCATGACGATACATACCATTAAGGTAAAAGATACCATCTTTATAAGAAATTTTTGGCATATTAGAAGCATAAGCTGGTCGTAAACCACTTCCACTTTCTACAATACGCGCTTCAACTAAAGCAGGATGAATTACATAAGCAGAACTCAGCAACTCCATCATACCTCGTACACTAATGACACTATCATCGATACTTTCAATCATAGTTGCCCCTAACATAAAATAACCATCATATCGTGGTACTAAATAACATGGAAATCGAGGATGCAAAAGACGAATTGGACGAGAAAAATGAACATCATTGCTTTTTAAAATCAACATTTCCCCGCGCACTCCTCGTAAACCAGATAATTGTGATGCTGCATATATACCACAACAATCAATAATGCGGCCTCTAGGTTTGTGTAAATGAAAAACTACACCATTTTGTAATAATTTTTCACGCATTTCCATTAACGCAATTCGTGGGTTAAGATGTGCTTCACAGGAAAAAAAAAGACCCTGTGTAAAACGTTGTTCTAATGCTGGTTCTAGTTCATTAGGAGTAACCCATTGATATTTTTTAGTCATCCGCGCAAATCGCTTTAATTCTTGAGTATCACGGGCAGGAGCTATGACTAATGTACCTCGTTGTTCTACGCTGCTAACTCGCTTTTGCCACCATTTGGCTGAATATTCTCCAAGCGAAATAATATTTGAAGGTGAACTTTCAGATTCACAAAAAGGTGCAAGCATACCACCTGCAAACCATGAAGCAGGTCTACTAGTTAAATCATCAATTACTTCAACTTCTTCACCACGTTCCATCAACGCAGTTGCTACACATAAGCCAACTACACCACCACCTAAAACTGTCCATGAACTCACATTATTTACCCCGAAACATAAGAAATATGAATTAAAGAAACTGATATGAAATTTTCAATAATTAATGATAGTGAGGAAATACTTATAATAAAAAAAGTAAAATTTTATTATATGAATATTACTATATATAATGTGACGTATATCTTCATACAAACAGTATTTAAAAAATATTTAATAATATTAAAAGTAACAATAAAACTAAATTTAGTTTGATATTACATTATATAAAGAAACACCAAAAATTCACAATCAAACTATCAACTATTATAATCAACAAGTAATCATCAAGTTCATAACATTTATTTTAAAAAAGTATTTTGATTATTAACATCTAAAAAACACAATTTAATTTTTTAAAAACCTATCTAATTATCAATAACTGCATTTAAAATATATTAATAACATTACAAAACCAAAAATTATATTTAATTTCAATTAAAATTTTTTTATTGAATTAAATTCAATAATAACATACACTAAAATATACCTAAATGATCAATTTTAATTTTGATACATTTAATCAATTAAAAATAATTAAATAATCAACACAACACATAAATTAAATTACTGATAAAAATTCAATCATTACTACTATATATTTAATTTTTAGAAAATTTCATTCTATACAGTTTATAATTAATAAAAAACAAATAAAGCGTTCACTATGAATAGATATAGGTAATACTATTTTTTAAGTTGATATTTGTAATAAATAAGGTCAAATAATAGATTTTATTGTGAACTAAAAAATATTAGAAAATTATTCTATATGTTAATTACTATATACACAATAGAAAATATATATATTTAAAATAACCAATTTATTTAATAAAACCAGCAGAAAATATTTTTAGTTAAATTATTAATTTAAAATTAAATTGTGAACCAATTATTTTTCGACTGTATATACTCATACATTTTATATTTAAATTCAATAAGATATTATTTTGAATAAAAGTATTTTTATAATAGCAAATTTATCTAAAAATTTTTATAACTTATTAAATATAATACTTTATTTTACAGTAAAAATAAAGTATAAATTTTTCAAAATATTTAATTTTATAGATTTATTTTAAATCATTATTCAATCAAACAAAAAGCTAATAATATGTACTGTTATAATGCATATTAATAATATTATGTTAAAATTTAATTTTTATGGTATTAAACTATAATTTTTACAACACAATAATATTTTATTAGTACTAGTAATAGTATAGCTAAATTTAATATTGATTCGATTTTAGTAAACTAAAGATATTATTATATATAGTATAATTAAATAGATATATATAACAATATGTTATAAAAATATAACAAGATGTTTATGTATTTTATATTTAAACATTTATAACAACATTATTAATTATATTAAATTATTTAATAAAAAAGTATTCTACGAATTTTAATATTGATGTTAAATTTATTTAATTTTTATAATTGTTATTTATATCTGTTATTTTTATAAATGCCATATTTATGATCAATAATGAAGCAAATATTATACATCAAATATAAGGCATTACACGTATTAAAATTCAGAAAAAAATTACCTTTCGATAAAATTATTTTAATTGATTAAACGTGTTATTAAGCATAACATATGTTTTTATGTCATCATTACCTTCTAACATCAAATCCCAATCATACTTTAATTGATTCATTTTTACCTAATAAATAACTTCAACATACTTGATCAAATTCTAAATTTAAAAAGATTTATATAAATGTATTATCAAAAGGGCATACTAAGAATGAAATTAGACAATTTAAGCCGTCGAAACTTTATGACTTTTGCTGCTGCTAGTAGTACCATATTCTTAACAGCTGCAAAAATTTATTCTAAAAAAAATAAAAACATAATTCAATCAAGTAATATTCAAAATTCATGTAATCCAAGCAGCCGTGATTCAGTTCATGCACAATTAAATCCTGATTTAATTGATCCTCCTTTTACTGATAGCGGTACGTTACCTAATTTGCGTTTTTCATTCAGTGATGCACATGTTAGAAAAGGTAGTGGCGGATGGACGAGGCAAATTACACAACGTGAATTAGGTATTTCTACAACCATTGCTGGTGTAAATATGCGCTTACAAAAAGGTGGAATTCGCGAGTTACATTGGCATAAAGAAGCTGAATGGGCGTATATGTTGTATGGCAAAGGACGTATCACATTGCTTGATAGTGAAGGCCATTGGTTCATTAGTGATCTGAGCGTCGGCGATTTATGGTATTTCCCGTCAGGTATTCCTCATTCAATACAAGGTTTAGATCCTGATGGCTGTGAATTTTTACTTGCATTTGATGATGGCAATTTCGATGAAGATAGTACTTTCTTACTTAGTGATTGGTTTAAACATATTCCCCCGGAAGTGCTTGCAAAAAATTTTAATATGCCAATAAGCATTTTTAATACTCTACCTTCACCGGAGAACGAATATATTTTTTCTGGCAATGAACCAAATAAAATGATAACAGAAGTCGCAATAGGGGGAAAAAAATCGAAATTAGATTTTTCATATAAAATGCTAGCCCAAAAACCATTTGAAATGCCTGGCGGTACAGTACGTATCGTCGATTCTAAAAATTTTTTAGTATCTAAAACTATAGCTGCTGCATTAGTAGAATTAGAACCAGGAGCTATGCGTGAGTTACATTGGCATCCAAATAATGATGAATGGCAATATTACTTACAAGGAGAAGGGCGAATGGGAGTATTTGCGGCTTCGGGGCAAGCTCGCACTTTCAATTTTCGAGGAGGTGATGTTGGTTATGTTCCTTTTGCAATGGGTCATTATATTGAAAATACTGGTAATATTTTATTACGTTTTCTAGAATTGTTTAAAAGCGATTACTACGCAGATATTTCACTTAAGCAATGGTTGGCAAATACACCGTCTAATTTAGTACGTCAACATCTAAATCTTGACGAAAGTTTTTTGCAATCATTACAATTGCAAAAATACCCGATTGTAAAATAATTGACAATAATTAAGTACATATTTACCATAATAGAAAAATTAACTTATACGATATTTACAACAATAAATTAGTTCAAAAACAGCAATAATTAAGATAATTTAACTTAATTAAAGTATTATTAAATTATGAAAGTTAAACAAAATATAAATAATTAAGTTTAAAAAAAGGAATAGTTTTAATTATATTTAAATCTTTTCATAAAATAAGAGATTAATATCTTATTTCGCAGCGTTGATTTGTCATATAATATATGAAAAAATTTTTATTTTTAATAATTACTTTGGATCATATAGTAATATTTAAATAATTATTATAAGTTATCGAAGTATTATTATTTCAAATATATAAAATTTTATATTTAGCAATAAAGTTATATTATAAATCTCGTATCAGAATTATTGCCTCTGACTATATAACATTTTATATTTCAAATATATATATTATGCAGCAGCTAAATCATCTTGATATAATTGTTAATTCAATGAAATAATTCAACTAACTACTTAAGTATTCAATAGCTGTTATTTTAGATGAATTTTTTTAGTTTCAATATTAAATAACACAACAAAATGATTCGAAAGAATCAATCTCTATGTCATAACTCATTTTTTAAAAACTCTACCTATTATTTCGATTTTAACAAATCATCTCTACTTTTGACATAATTTTTTGCTGTACTCAGTACCCTAATGTATTGGACAAGTGTCTATTACACTATTTATAAAATTCTGTACTGTTCGTTTATATAAAACAATAATAAAGTATTAATTACCATTTAACATAATAAACGTGCCTATTCGATAAGTTATTACGTTAACGCAGCAAAACACGATTAACTCCGTAAAAATCCCAGAGGTTTCAAATTAAACGTGTAATATTATATTCTGTAAACAAGAATACAATAATTTGTAATACACATATAATTTATTTACCTAAAATTTTTGTATCATTGTTCAGTCAACAAAAAACTATTGCTTATACACAATTAAGCACATTATTTAATAAATAAAATTGTTTAGAGCATTATCAGTAAATCGATGAAAAGGGTAAATGACATTAATAGCTTAATGTCACATTTATATTGTATAGTTAAGTGATATATTTCTATCCTATCTAATCTATCATTTTAATTGAAAAATTAGATTTTATTAAATAATTCATAAAAATAAAATTATTTAATAAAAGATATAAAGAGAAATAATTATTATATATTAGTTTCAATATTATGTTATTGATATTTTACTGTTAATTCTATGTTTCATAGAACATATAATTTTATAATAGCATATGTAACTAACTATTTAATAATATTATTAAATATTTTTAAATTTACAAATAAACTTACTGTTTTATTTTTAAATAATTAATTTAATTAAATAATTCACAGCATTTATAGATAAAATATGACTAAAATAATTAAGATTCAGAACAGCAATAATTTATAATAAAATTCTATACTCAGTTGGTAAACATTCATTAAATCTCTTCAAATTTTTGATCCTTTTATTAAATTAATTATTAATTAAATTTTTACGATTAGTAAAGAAATGCAATTTCCATCGAAGTGTTACTAATCTAGTATAATTTTACATGTTATAAAGGACATAAAATAAACGAAACATTAAAATCGTTAATATTATTTCATATAAATAAAAAAAATATTACTAATACTATTTTTAGTAAATTTAATATGTAAGAATAAATCAAAATAAAGACATTTAAAGCAACTGTTTTCATCTATGACAATAGAGGTAGCATTGTCAAAATCGATCTGTAGTCTAATTGATTATAAATTGTATATATTTATATTATATATTTTCTAATTTAGAATAAAATTATAATTTTATTCTAAACACATAAAAAACAACTAATACAAACATTTTTTATCAATTTAATATTTGTTAAATATAAAAAATTATTGATATTGCGAGTTTTTACTAAAGATTACGACTAATTACCTATCTATATTGCTAATAAACAAAATTGCTTTTATATATTGTGTAATTTTCCTGTACTTATTTGGTAATAATATAAATTACCATGGTGATAATATCAAATGTCAACATACCAACTGTATTAACTTGTTGTAACGTTATTGATATATTAACGCATTCGCACACAATTATTACATTTTTATTTATATACAAGTGTTTGCATCAGATAATGATAAAGAGCAATACTACTAACGCGCTACAGAAATGTATCATAATTAAAAGCATAGGATATATTTAGTAGACGAAAAGAATCAGAATAAGGTCGGACAAATATCTTGATATAATAGTCATAGTTCATTACTATTATAATCAGTAAATTGCTGTGTCTGTTGATAACTTAAAATAGCACTGTGCACATGCACTACCTATCTCTCGATATAAAATATTGAAGATTTATTGAAATGCTATCAAGCTGGAATTCTACTAGCAAAAACTAGTCATGTATGTAGCAGGCGAAGTGCATATTAACAACTTATATGCTCCTTCTAACCAGTAACTTAAGAACAGTCGAATACTGCTGTGATATTAGATCTCTCTATCCTTCATCTTAGCATAGAGTTCGTTCAATTTGGAAAAACATAGAATACTAGCATCATAATGGTCTCTGAAAAATAAATTTTCCCTCTAGAGAAATAAAAGGAATTTTTCATAATGACAGAAACTATTCTATTGTAGTGATGTGTAGCTATCTTCATTGAGAATGTGTATTTCATCTTCTACAACATATAGTGTATTAACTTGCACCTAAGGTAGCAATAATCGAATCATATATAAACAAATGCCGAAACAAGTGGTTTTAATAATAGTCAATTTATTAAAATACTTGTATACACATATAAAATAAAATTTTTAACATTTTATGATTAATATTAATCAATTTGCAATAACATAGTTATACTTTACTTAATAATAAAAATATTATGCTTAGTAATTTTTTAAATTATATCAAATATCAATTGTACTTTAATAGTATTTTTATATATTTAAAATTTAAATTAATATTATTAAAAATAATAAATCATACAAAATGACATAGCAATTTTTTTTAAAAAGTTAAAAATAAAATTTATGTTTAAATAAAATTGCAATTACATATTTTAAAATATCAATACGAAACGATACTTATTGTAGCATATTTACTGATTCGTAAATAATAGATTATCGTAATAATCTATTATAATAAATATTTTATTTATCTTTATAAAAGATCGACTATATTAACCGATTCGCTTAAATTCTTCTAAATTATCAATTTGATTATCTTAAACATTAAAGTATAAAAAGATTTTAATAAAATTCAATAACATATTGATTTCAAAAATTAAAAACAATAGAAAATTTGAATCTTTAAAATAAAAAATGATTTAAATTTTAAGTAAAATAAATTTTTGAATTAAAAGTCAGCAATAAGGTAATATTTTTTTGAAATTCATTTCAATTAAAATTCAAATTGAAACCGATTATTAAATTAAAATTTTACCGTCTCGCTTGTTAAGATTAAAAATCTCTCTAATATAATAAATATATACACAATTAAATCAAAGTATCTAAAGATGTGCATTAAAATTAAAAATTGTGGAGAGCAAAATTATGAACGAATGCACTAATAAAGCGAGTAATTTTATGGAAAATAAACATAAATCATCTGATAATGATAAAAAAAGTAGCCAACATAGTAGTGTAAATTTTAAAAATGAAAGAGAAAAAACTTCAGAATCTGGAAAAAAAAGCGGACAAAATCATAATCGCAATACATAATTGATTAATAATATTGGAAAAAATTTTTTTAAAGTAGGGAAAGGATTCCCGACTATTTAAGTATTTTTGTATCAAGAGATAACCTAATATATTATTTTGATTAAATATAGTTAATATTAAATAACGGTTTATTCTAATTCTAGTTATTTTTTATAAAATGATAATTTTTTTTACATACAGAATAAATTTAAATAGTTAAGTGAAATTTATTTGACATTTTTTTTGAAAATTAACTTTTTTTTAAAAACGAATAAAATTAATAAATAATGTTTCATTGATAATATTAATTAGTAAAAGGCAAACAATTATGTCACATTCTCAAGCATTACGTCACTACCATGATTGGCTAAAAGATGCTCATGCCATGGAGAAACAAGCGGAAACTATGCTAGGAAAAATGGCCGATCGACTTCAACACTATCATGAACTTAAATTTCGTATACAACAACATATTATAGAAACGCGTCAGCAACAAAATCAGCTAGAAAATATTCTTAATCGCTACAATATTTCTCATTCCAGTGTTAAAGAAGTGATAGGAAAAATGTTTGCTATCGGCCAAGCTATTGCAGTTAGTTTTGCGGAAGATGAAATAGTCAAAGGCACTATGAGCTGCTATGTATTTGAAAATGCAGAATTAGCAAGTTATACTAGTTTAATTGCTGCTGCTACATATGTCGGAGATAAAGAAAGCATACCTATATTTGAGCAAATTTTTGAACAAGAACGCGTAATGTCGGATTGGATTTTCAGTCATTTACCAGAAATAACAAACAAATTTTTAACTCTTAGTGATCAACAAAGCATCAAAGCTAAACTGTAATCTATAAGTAATCAATTATATTAATTATAGATAATCACAGTGAATATAAGTATATAGTATCTTGACATACTAATTAAATATTCATCGCAGTAGCAACAAAGTATGTCATGCTCAATGGTTTTGAATTGTGCTACTATTGATATAATATTTAATTTATATTTTATTACTAAAATCAATTTTAAACCGGTAATGTCGGTTACAAAACTTTAAAATATTAAATATATTTTTTTGACACAATTTTTTAAAAAATTCGAATAATTCGTGAATTAACCAAATCCTTAAATTAAAAGTATTTAGGCTCGATAATAAATACAATATATTACCAACACTAATTTCATCTATCTAAAATTTTATAAAATAAATTTTCCAACTAATAAATCTAAACATAGTAAAATAAGATTAAATTATATAACTATCCAATTAATCTATTGACATATATAATCAATAATCTAGCAAATCAATATAGCAAGAAGACGTATCAATATACTAGATTATATTTATAATACAAAGCATTCTCAGTCTGGTTAACCTTGAAAAACAATTTAATTTGTTTAAAAAAACAAATGTTTTATCTATTTTTTTAATAAAAATTTTACAACATAGCTAACATTAATGAATACCTTGATATATGTAATATTTGTATTACTAAAGTACAAACTCTAATTATACAATAATGAATATATTAACATATTGAATAAATTTAATTTTTAACAGTTTATCATTTCGAAATGCAAAAATATTTAATTTATGAAACATTTTTAAATTTACCTTACTAAAGTGCTCTACATAGTAAGTAAGCAAACATATCCTCTAAAAATTTATAATTATTTAATTATTATATGTTAATTATACATGTTATGATAGTTTGTTTTCAAGGAAACCTACTTAATGAATATTAAATTACATACTTCTAAAGAAATTGAACTAGCACGTGCTGCTGGAAAAGACGCTGCTGAAGTATTAGAAATTATTGCATCTCATATTAAACCAGGTATTACAACCCAGGAAATTGATAGAATTTGTAACGATTATATAGTCAATACTCTAAAAGTAATACCGGCTAATTTTGGTTACCATGGTTACACACATACTGTTTGTACTTCTGTTAATCATGTAGTTTGTCACGGTATTCCAAACGACAAAAAACTAAAAGATGGTGATATTATCAATATTGATGTAGGCATAATAAAAAACGGTTGGTACGGTGATACTAGTCGGATGTATTTTGTTGGACAACCATCGGTACGCGCAAAACGATTAGTGGACATTACATATCAATCAATGCTCGCTGGAATACGAGTAGTAAAACCGGGTAGAGCTTTAGGAGATATAGGTAATATAATTCAAAAAACAGCAGAACAAGCTGGTTTTTCAGTAGTACGAGAATATTGTGGACATGGAATCGGTAAAGTTTATCATGATACACCACAAATTTTGCATTACGGTAAACCAGGCATGGGAATTATATTGAAAGCTGGAATGATTTTTACTATTGAACCAATGGTTAATGCTGGTAAACCTGGTACTAGCGTACTATCCGATGGTTGGACAGTAATTACAAAAGACCGTTCCCTTTCAGCACAATGGGAACATACCATAGCTGTCACCGAAACTGGTTTTGACCTGCTAACACCTTGGCCAAAGGGTACAGGACCATACAAAAGCATTTAATTTTTACATTAAATGGCATGATAACAAATTTGCAATTTATCAATAAACTTAATTTAACACCTAGAAGATGAATTTAAAAATAGCTTGATTTAATTTTTAATACACTATACACCATACTATTTTTAATACACTATACTATCAGACTTCTATATTTATCCTTTATGCATACTTTACTATTAGTTAAGATAATAATACATCGTATCTACAAATATTTTAATTTTACTAAAATAAAACACATTTTTTAGATTTTAAATTTAAATTAATATGCAATTTTAATTAATGCGATACTTTTTAATAACCTCATAGATATTACCATTTTATAGAGATTCATAATGTGTTACATATAGTCTATCTTAAAAGTAGAAATATTTAATTATATCTTTTTATATAAATACAAATCGCGCTAATTAGCATTATATATTACGGATCAAAGAAAATATTCAACAAATAACTCTGAGACAACATTAGACATATCAAGGTGTAGTAACATATTTAACATATAGTACTCTTTTATTGCCCCAAATTTTTACTTGACCTCTTACGCAGAGTAAATCTTTTGCATTATATTTTTTACCATGCGATACAGTTTTAGGAATGATTAAAGTTGTTGAGCCTGTTGCATCACGAAAAAAATAGCTGTTTTTGCCACTTTTTTTAATAATATTACCTTGCATTGTGACCCACATATTATTTTTCTGAGTCATAAATTGCTTAACTGTTGTTTTAGCGTGTTGTTTTGCTTTATAACCCGTATGTTGTTTGTGATTAATTGGTATAACATTATTAGTGTTTAATGCTACTTCAGCTGCGCACAATGAAAAACTACTTGTTAATAATAAGAGTATACTTAATTCGATAAATTTTTTCATTTTTTCTGCCTTGTTAAATTTAATAAATCACTTTTATTATTACTGTAGAACAACATATTCTGTTTAGCGAATTTTTAAAGCTCAATATAGCAATTTATTTCTTCTAGAATAATAATTCTTTATTAAAAATGCAAGTTTTATATCTTTAATATAAAACATATGAATTTAAAAAAATAAATTTATGGTATAAAATTCAAACGTATATAATTTTAGTTATTTTATATCATAATCTTAATTTAATATTTAGTTTAGTATTAAAATTTGTTATTAAATTTATTGTTTAATATTCACTCTTTACTAACAATATAACATGAAGTTACATATACTTTTATTATGCTAAATATTAGCAATGTTTATCCTAAATAACCAGTGCAACAAAATCTTAAATTAGATCATAAATATTTCTTCACATATAAAATTCTCTAACCGATTAAGCTATTAGACTGCGATATTCTAACATATTTTTATAATGTTATAGTACTTATAGTTTAAAAAAATCCATCGTCCTCATTATGAAAATCACTATATGATGTATCACCATGGTCAATAAAATGTTGATCAGATAAATTATTAAATGTTTCGAGATTACCTGCATCAAAATCCTGATTTAAAAGTGAATCATTTGATCCTATATCAGATTCTGTTGGATAATTCATTATATTAAAAATTTCTTCAGGTGCTGAATGATGAAACATATTAGTCAATACGTTACCTAATACCATACCACCAGCTACACCCGCTGCTGTTTGTAACGCACCAGACATAAAATTACTACTACGTGATAATGTAGTAGTAGAAGGCTGTGTTACAATAGGTGCGGTTTGTAATTGCGCTTGTTGTGGTAGTCTTTCAGCAGAACGATTATTTCCAAATAGTCCGCTAAGAAATCCAGTGCTTGTAGTTTTTGGAGCTGCCTTTAATTGAGTAATTTCATTTTGTAACTGTAAAACTTGTTCATTAAGTCTATTAAGTGCTGCTTCTTGAATGAGAATCGACTGCGCCATATAATAAGGAGCTGAAGGTTGTTTTTCAATAAAATTTTGAATATGTTGTTCCGCCTCAGCGTCTCGAGGCGCTGTTTTTTGTTCCGTTTCTTTTAAACGTTGAAACAATCCGCTAATTAAGTTTTTCTCTTCAAGTTGCATAAATTAAATTTCCATTATTTAAAGGTGGAATTAATATTTAGTAATGATTTTTATCATAGCATAACCATCGATATTACTAAGTTAGTATCGTGTATTGTAGTATACATCATTATATTATTTTGTAACTATTTTGAATTTACTTTCATAAAAAAGCAAAATATAAGAAAAAAATTTATAATAATCAATTTTAAAAAAAATTACCAACGCAATATTTTATAACTACAACAAAATTTAATTAATAAAACTATCGTAGTAGTGTCCTTTATAATAGATTAAAATGCAACATACAAAAAAGTTTGTTGTCTAAAAAATAGAAATTTTCTTATCGTAATGATATATATCAACAACCTAAAGACTCGCTCATGCGTTATAAAGCATTAAATATAGCATAGATGACAATGTCGTGACTAGAGCAATATGCAGTTAAAGTACATCAAATAAATAATTTTACCTCATTATTGAATCCTTACTAACCTCTAATATGCATAAAGTATTTTCAGTTAATATTAATCTAGTAAATCTAAACAAAATTTAGAGTAAAAGCACAAAACACATTTTGCAGTATTAAGAATTAATAAATTTATATACGCAAACAATTATCATATCACTTTTAATAATAGTCTATTAATTCTATATAAGGATAAAATTTAGCTCTAACATAATTACTGTCATTAGTGTATAAAGTTACCTTACATAAATGAGATCTTCCTTAATCGTAATACAATATTAGTATAATAACCAGCACCAATAATCACAAAAATCTGCTCTAAGTTGCTTTTAAAGTAATAAACATATCAAAATAATGTTATTTGATTTAGATTCACTATAGTGAGTATGTTATCTAAAAGAAAAGAGTTAAAAATTTGATTTTTTGATAGATGCACACTTAGTTTATCATGTTAAATAATATTCATATCGTTACACTTATAGTTAAGATAATGCAAAATTTTAATATTTTTAAAATTATATAATATGTTGATTTATAAAATATAATTTTATCTATAGTAAAGATTTTAATCAAATACCCATTCCAGTAAATTTCTACTGTCGTAGTAAAATTGATATTAACCTTTAGTTCATTGAATAAATTTACTTATAAAAGTAAATTCTGAAATCTATAGAAATTAAATTTTATTAAAATATCTTAAATTATTGTTTTTAAATTAAATATTTTTAATTCAAATTTGTATTTGATCAAATTACTTTAAACATTTACTATAACAAGTCATGATTAAAGTATATTACTTAATGATAAGCACTAAATTCAAAAGTTCAATTTTCAATAAAAATTAATTTTTCTTACAATCTGATGATATTCATAAATCTTTTATGTAAACACTATGAATATAGTAAGCAAATGCAGAACTGCTGGGTTAATGAACTTAGAATTAGAAAAAGCATTTTTAAAAATTTTTATCTTATAACGATTTAAAGTATATAAGATAATTTAA
>NZ_CP010911.1 GCF_000971765.1 Candidatus Pantoea carbekii
TTAGAAAAAATTTTTTATTAAACAAACTGGATCAATAATTTTACAATGCGGATCTCGATTATGAATGTTTACATACCATTCTTTACCTTTTTTTATTACCGTAGCATCAAGATAACCTACAGTTTGAAGATCCTTAATTGCTTTTTTTACAATTCGATTCTGTTGAGGATCTGAAGAAGTCAATATAAGTCTTTTTTTGATCCGACTGAAAGATAATGGAATAGGTTTTTGAGGAAGACTTTCGATAAAAGTATAGAGAGCTTGAGCTGAGCCTTTATTAGCTAATTTTCTTAAGATAATCATATGTAATAAAACTTGATTATCTATTCGATAAAGTTCCCACAAAGATTCGTCTGCTTGAAGACGTATAGTATCAGCTTGTATATCATATTGACCCCTTTCTAACAGCCCAGTAATGGCATGTTTATTTTTATTTTTGGATGATAAGCTTATAGTAGTAGAACGCAATCTTATAAGAGCATGTGAAATACGATTACGTAATACTGTAGTTTTTTCCTTATCTGGGTAACCAGCAAACGAAGCAAATTGTGTAAAAGGTAATTCAATTGAATTAGTTTTTTCACCGTACTGACTAAATGAAATAATAATTGCAGCCCAAACCTTGAAATCGGTTTCCATAGAAAGTCTGGGACCGGATATCAATATATTAGTATAACCCTCTGCTTGAGCTAATTCTAATCCAGCCAATTCCTTAGAAGCATCTATAGAAAGGTTTTTAACCTTACTACCTTTGCGTTTTAACGTTGGAACAAAAAGCCCTAATCGCATTAATGCAACTGGTTGTACAGTATTATGTGCGGTTGGGGATAACTTTTTACCTGTATGACTAACTCTTAAGACATCAAATAGATGTAATATTTTGTTTTTATTGAACATAATCTAATTTAAATTCATAAAAAAGACAAATGTTAGAAGATTAATTATTTATCCAGTTTATAAACATTTTTATCCAGTTTATAAACATTTTTATCCAGTTTATAAACATTTTTATCCAGTTTATAAACATTTTTATCCTAGATGAAGCCTTATACCACAAGCTTTCTAAAGGTTAGGGATATTTAATGGTTATTATAAGGTTTTATATGGTTAAATTATTATATTTTAAATTGTGGATATGTAGATATGTCGATAAAATATGAAAATATTAAGATAAAATTAAATATAACAATACTAAAAGAGAAAAATAATTCACTTTAGATCATCTATATACATACAATTTTTTATTTTAATTTGTAATTTTCTACATTGATTACATTATAAAAATAGTCATAAATATACTTGATACTAAGTTTAAATTTGGAAATATGTGTTATTCATGGTATTGAACATTTTCGCATATAAACTTAACCGAAAAGATATCAGTCAATTTTTTATAATTTTTAATTAATCAAAAAAACTATGCTTGAATATTCTTTTTTTAACCAAGCGTATTGAATTTTATTTATAATTTTTATAATTACTATTATAATTAATGATTATCCATTTTACGACATAAACATTTAAGAAAGATAATTTGATAAACAAAATAAATCTATACTAAATATTTCTTTGATCCTCAATTCAATTAAATTAATACTTTCGGTAATTATTATTAGATACTGGTTAAAGCTTTTAAAATTAATTATTCTTAAATTATCTAACTAATTTACAATACTAAAATATTTCAAATCAAGTTTCAAAAATCGTTAAAAAATTTGAATTTAATGCGTTAATTACAAATTATTAAAAATAATAATTCTTAACTTATATTATTGATATACAAGGCATATATTTTTTGGCAAAAAAACCTAAAACAGATTACAGAGTTTTCATATTAAATGAATTTTACATTTGAATGTATAAATATATATATCAGCTAAAATATCATTAAGAATAAATTTAAAACACATAATTTACCCTTTGCACAAGCCAAATATTATTTTTATGAATAAAATGCGTAATGGAACAATTATCAATTTCTGTGCAAAATGCATCTGATCCACAATGAATACGGAGAACAGTTTTAATTACACCACTATGGGTAAAGATCATTATACGGTCATAATTAGATAAAATCTGGCCCAATGATGACTTGATGTTTTCCTTAAATAGTAGATATTTTTCACTATTTTTTTTTCGAACATCTGGATAGAATTTTTTTGGTAGAATTAATTGACTACGAACATGAAAAGTAGCCTCTTGAAATTGATGGTCAAAAATTACTTCTGCAAATAAATGAATTGGCAAAGCTATACGCGCTGTTTCAACTGATCGATGTAACGGACTGCTGAGTATATGAAAATTACTAATATCAGCATACTGAGCTAAAGTTTTGGATAATTCTGAAGCCTGTTTTATACCTATCGATGTAAGATGACTATTTTTATGTTGTGTAATGCCTGCTTGCCATTCAGAATGTGCATGTCTAATAAGAATTAATTCTCGTATCATAAGTTATAAACTCGCAGATAACTAAAAATTAGGGATTTTTAAATTTTAGTTAAATTAAAAAATTTATTCTAAAGCTAGTAAAATGGCAAATTTACAATGAGATACACTTTTTATCTGAAAATACTATAAAAAAACAATGCCGCTCTCTATAAATTTTTTAAGCAATTATGTATACTAATAACTATTTTTAATCAGCGCAGATAAAAAAACGCATTTAATATATTATGCATAACATCAATATGTTATTTTTCATAAGGTATTTTTCTGTATTAAACGATTTTTAAAATACTGATACTAACCAATATGTTAACATAAAATTAAATATGTTGAGTTATGCATAATTAGCTATGCATAACTCAACATATACATGCCGTTTATTTAAAATAGAAATGTTGCTATGTTAAAAGAAATACTTTTAAAATTTTTTGCAAAAATAATCTTGATTTGCTCAATTGATTTTTACGTTACTATAATAATCTCTTTCTTGCTTATTAAAATATAATAACGAAATATATCTAAAAAAATTAATGCATTCATAAAATAATGAAATATATTTAGATATATAATCAAAATGAATATTAATTTTTATATCTAAGTTTAGTACTTGCCAAGTAATCGCATGCCTCGTTGATATTTAATATCATAAATTACGCAAGTATTAAAATAAGAGATAAGCGAATCCCGCAAAATTTCTACAATTCGAATTATACGTACATCATTTTTAATTTTATTAGAAATACGTGGGTAAAGAGATAACTCAATTTCACGAAAATATTTCCACATTACAGGATTCTGCATATCATTCAGAGAACGAAAATCAAAAACTGTACACCTATCCATCGAACATCTTAACACATCATACCCATCAATTAGTACATAAAACGTAGAACGATATCCACGCAATATCATTGCAGGAATTAGATTTTTAGGTGATATCCCTGTAGCAATTTCAAGAAAAGTACCAGGTTGTTCAACATCTTGACGTGTTATGAATTTTTTAACAATATCAATAGCAATAGGACTAACAGGATTATTTTGAATAATTTTTTTTCTTCACCTTCAAAAACATGTCTTCTATCTAAACGATTACCTGTAGTATCCTCAGGCATTTTAAAAGAACAAAATGCATGTGTTAATTTACTACAAGATGTTCTTAGCAATGCTCCAGTAGGAAGGATATCATAGTTTTCAGTATCATAATAAACTGCCGTATTAAGAGGAGGATTAATTCTTACTTGATCACGTTCTTTAAATTGAATGCTAGGATAACGTACGCTCATATCAGACGAAATTCGATCGAGCCATTTATAATATTGCTGATCACCAATGTGATCAGCAACAATCTTAACTGCCATTTGACGAAATATGTTATATTCTCTATATATTTCGTGTATTGAACCTTCAGTATCGACAATTAAATTCATAAAAATACCTCACATTTTATCAAGAGTATACGTAAGTAACTTTTTTAGTTCTGCTGAAGAATACATAGGAACATTAGAAATAGTATTACTACGTGGATAAAATGTATTATAAGTATGAGAAAAATTTCTCTTTCTTGGCCCTCTGACCATAAAAGATATGATAGGTTCGTTATTATTAGGAAATACAATACGATGAATTAGTTCATTCTTCATATTATAAATATGACCACAATTGACAATTTTCTCATCGATTTTATCAAGATAAACATATTTTTCGAAAAAACAATTATGAATATTACTTGTTTTTGAAGGAAGATATTTATATTTTTGTAATTTAATTTTAGTAATGGATTTTTTAGATGATTCTGTAAATATTTCATGTATCTGTTTGCCACACAATACATGAGAAGAAAAACTAAACCGATGATCATGAATTAATTCTTGACTAACTTCATTTTCAGTAAATGGAGGTTTCCAAATATGAAGTGTTAAACGACAGTGATCTTGATGAAAGTCATTTATTAAAGAAATTTTTGAAAAATGATTAACATGACGATAAGAATTAGAAGAAATTTCTTTAAGATAATTTTCATCGATAAGAATTTCTTTAATAATTTTAGGCAATAATCTTTCATTCCAAATCAGTTGAAGAAAAGTTATAGAGAGTTTAAAAAACTTATCCTCGTCCTTCTGACAATTGTTTAATTTCTCAAAATGCATTTTTATTTTATGTGAATTAATGCGATTTGTAATTATATTTTTCATATTTTATGATCTATATACTAAATAAAAATTAAGAACTCAAATTTTTATTAAATTAATTTAAATTAGTTTCATATGCATATTCTAATATGGCATACTTTCAAGATCGCTAAATTTATTTAATATTTAAATATTCTTGTTATATTATATAATTTGATATATATCATATAATTTTTTATTATGTTTTATATCTATGAAAAATAAAGACCGCAGAAAATTCTATTTTATAGGTATATAATTGATTAAAATCATCATATAAATTCCATAAAAATGAATTTTTTTAAAAACTAAAGCAAATTTTACTTAATATTTTTATTGTTTTTTATTAAATTAAAAAATAGCATCATTATTTCTATGGGAATTTACTTTTTTGTAAATAAAAAATATATTTGATTTTTAAAAAAAATTGATCATATTGAATATAATATTTTGAACAATTGAAAATTAAATCTTCAAAAATTAATTGAATTCACTCTGATTTTTAAAACAATTTAAATCTATCATACATGAACCAAATTTTCAAAAAATGTTGCAAAAGATTTTTAATAAATTCAATAAAAGATAAACCTTTCTATTCAAGACTTTTTACTTGCTTGCAAAAAAACTTTCTTTATAGAATTACAAAGACCAATAATAAAACCCATATTCTTAAAAAAGATATATAAATTTTATTTAAATATACAAAATTATGATTTCAATTTTATTTTAATGATTGTATTAACTAAAGTACAACATAATTAATAGTGAAAATTGCTATTAAAACTATTCTTCTGATTTTTACACATAGTATAAAATTTATGTTTATTTCCCCTTCTTAAATTTAATTCTCTTGACAAAAAAAATTCTATTAATATTCCTTATCCTTACAACAAGTTTTCAACTTATAATTTCAATATTTGATTTTACTATTTCAATTCAGTCAAAATTTATAATTTAAATTAAAAAAATAAATTAAAATAAATAATTTTTGTTGCTCTTTATAAAAAATACAATTTCTTATTTTAATCAAGAGAATTTATGGTTTTCTAGCACCATCTTCTGCACGATAATAATATGCCTAATATATTTAAATAAATAGATAAATACTTAATTACAAGCTGATCACGCCCATTATATTTATTACAAATATTTTCATTGAAAATATTTAAAAAACTGACATATAATAAACTTATCTTTTAAATTTTAATATTATGCGTTCCCAACGCATGTCAAAATAAATTATACAAAACACCACTATATTCTCGGTCCAATCTGTACATATTTTTGCTTTTCTAAACTAATTATCTGTATCGTCCTAATCTGCATTAATTAAATTTACACCATTTTTTCAAAGAATTAAACATTATCTTCCTTATAAAAAGAGAATATTTCTTTTTTAAAATCAAATATTAGGATGATAGAAAAATTAAATAATCAATATCTGATTCTTAAATGGTTTCTATACATTTTTAAAAGATATGAAATACAAAAAAATGTACTTATGCAGTTTATTATCACATAAGTAATATCGTATAATAATAATGCTATAGTATATGATTACAAATCACTAATTATCCATGCAATGTACTAAAATCATTAAAAAATTTAAAATAAATTAAACAACTTCACAATAGTCTCTTCTATATTTTAATCATTTAATGAACTTAATTTCAAAATAAATCTTATTAAAAATATAATATGTCAATATTTAGGCTGTATTGTTTGCGCTTCATTCCACAATCTTTCAAATTCTTCTATATACAATCTAGCTATTTCTGGTTCATTCTTAATATAAACAACATTCTCTGCATTCTTATAAGCAGCATTTTGTGAGTAGTTAAAACTACCCGTTTGTACAGATTTATTATCAACGATTATAAATTTGTTATGATGTATTGCATACTGACCGTTAAGGCGAACTGAAATCCCCTTGTTTCTTAGAAAAGTAATAGCAGTATATTTGCCATGATTTGCTTTTTTATCACCTATCACACGTATTTTAATTCCTTTTTGATGTGCTTCTAAAAGTGCAAAGCTAATTAGCTTACTAGTAAAACCATATGCCGCAATATCAATATGTTCATGTGCATCATGAATGGCCATTAACACTACTTTCTGCGCATTTCCATATGGAGAAAAACCAACAATAATATTCGCAGAACAGCTAATATTAGGTAACAAAAACAATACGATTACTAAAAATAAATATTTTACTTTCAATATTATTTCCTTCATTTTAATGCTAATCTTACAAAAATAAATTTTTTAATAGATATACTAAATTTTTATATTATGAACTGCCATATTTAACAAACTTATTGTATAAATTACATGATATTTAATTTTAACTAAATTACTATAATTAACATCAAAAATTTTAGACTAACTTTCATAATGGATCATTAAGAATCAATATAACCGAAGAATGAACAAAAAGAATAAACAGCTCTTGATATAAAAACCTTTGCTCAAACGCGCTCAGAAGCTTATAAAGCCTCTTTATACACATTAAGTGCCTATTTCCTACCTACCTAATAAAACCTGAAAAAAGATGCGTAAAATACCTCAGATTTAAAGTACGTGATAAATTTTATATGACATTCAACTTACGTCATACTCTATTAAAAATCATAAAAATCTTTCATAATTTAAGATAAAATTTTTACGTTTCTATTTGTTTTTATTTTAAAAGTAACGTGTAGACAATATATTACAATAATTAGTGTATATACACAATTTAACTTCAATAAACAATTATTTCGATCTATAAATTGAATTTCTCAAATTGATTTAAAAAAATTTAATTATAATCAATGAGATATTGATATATACTATGGTTAATATAAAATTGTTTTTTCTATGATATCTGATAAATTTCATCAAAATTGAATTAATGTAAATTTTTACATTAATTCAATGTGTTAACTATTACCAGTTTATAAACATTCTTAAAATGAAGAAACACAATTCTAATAAA